>NZ_CP035490.1:0-312500 GCF_004135205.1 Hahella sp. KA22
AAGCGGACAAACTGTTCCTCTTCCTCAGACGCGATGCCGCACACCACGCCGCGCTGCGCCAGCGCATTTTTGAAACGCTCGTTGGCGTACACGTCCAGCTTCTGCTGCTGCTCGCCCTGCACGTTTTCGTCGCCCGCGGCGCCGGTGATATCGGCCAGACCCGCTTTGTTGATTTCACGGTGCAGAATTTTCGCCGCCAGACGGATGGAGGAAAACAGCGAGGTCAGTTCGCCGCTGGCGTCCGGGTAGTCTTTCTGCCGGTCGATGATGAACTCGCCCAGGGTCTTAATTATTTCCATGATGGTTTCTCGTATGTAGAAGGAACATTTTGGTCTCTAGAGGTGTAAGGTCTATTTTTACTAACATGGCTGCAGAGATAAAGGGCGCAGTCGCCGACTTGGCTTTTTATTCGATGCCCGCGCCCCCGTCAGTCAGTGATTACCGCTAGGGTCTATGTTGTTCTGGGACCGCCTCTGGCGCGCCTGAAATAGCCCGCAGCCCCAATATCCCAACCGGTGAACCGATGATTGAACTGAACGATCTGACCATGTCCTATGCGCTGGAGAGCAGCCGTTTAAACGTGCTTTCCGGGGTGGACCTCGCCATCGCCGACGGTGAAACAGTAGCCATTATAGGACCATCCGGCTCCGGGAAGACAACCCTGCTGATCCTGTTGGCTGGCCTGGAGCAACCGGAACGAGGTGAAATTCGCCTGGACGGAGCGGTCTTATCGGCGCTGGATGCGGATGGTCTGGCGGATATGCGGCGCGACAAACTCGGCATCATTTTCCAGTCTTTTCATTTGGTTCCCAGCCTCACCGCCCTCGCCAACGTAGCGCTGCCTCTGGATATCGCCGGACACCCGCAATCCCGCGAACGGGCCCGGGACATGCTGGGGAAAGTCGGGCTGGCGCAACGGGAAAGTCACTATCCCTCGCAGTTGTCCGGCGGCGAGCAGCAGCGCGTCGCCATCGCCCGCGCTCTGGTGCACGCTCCGAAACTGGTGCTGGCGGATGAACCTACCGGCAACCTTGATTTGCACACCGGCGAGAAGGTCAGCGACATCTTGTTCGATCTCAATCGCGAAGCCGGCGCCACGCTGTTGATGGTGACTCACGACGAAGCCATCGCCAAACGCTGCAGCCGGGTGCTGCGCCTGCATGAAGGCAAACTGGTGGAGGAGCCTCATGCGCTTCCTGCTTGAACTGGCCTGGCGAGACCTGCGCGCCAGCGGTCAGTCGCTATGGGTATTCTGCGCCTGCCTGCTGCTCGGCGTCACCCTGGTGGCGGCGTCAGGCGGACTGTACCGTATGATCAGCGCCGCCTTGCTGGCGGATACCCGCATGTTGCTGGGCGGTGATCTGGAAGTGGACAGCAATGCGCCGCTGCCGCTGGCGACACTGGACTGGATGCGCACCAGAGGCGACATCTCTCTGGTGACGGAACTCGACACGATGCTGGGCGGACCGGATGGGTCTTTCCTGCGGGTGGAGCTGCAAAGCACGGACGCCAACTACCCTCTTTATGGCGATTTGACCCTGGAGCCGGTTGCGGACTTGGCGCAAGTCACCGCCTTCGCCAATGGACACTGGGGAGCGGCGATCGATCCCGGTCTGGCGAACAAACTCAACCTCCGCGTCGGCGATAAGGTCAAAGTCGGCTCACTGACGCTGGAAGTGCGCGCACTGACGCTGAAACAGCCTGATCGTAATCTGAACGCCAATTGGCGGGGCGCGCCGGTGTTGCTGTCCCAGGACGCGCTGCAGGCAAGCGGCCTGATACAGCCCGGCAGCCGGGTGGATTATGAATACCGGGTTCGCACCAGCACGCCCTCGCTGATCTGGCGCGAGCAATTTTATCAGGCCTTTCCTGAGCAACCCTGGGAGGTGCGCACCTTTGAAGACCGCAGTCGCCGCATCTCCGAACGTCTGGATCAGATCGCCTCCGGCTTGCTCATTATCGGCTTCAGCACCTTGTTCATCGGCGGTTTAGGCGTATTCAACAGCATCCAGGCTTATCTGCAGGGCAAACTGAAGACCATCGCCACCTTACGCGCGCTGGGCTTGCGCAACGGAAGACTGGCGGCGCTTTACCTGCTCCAGACCGGCATCATGGCGGGCGGAGCCAGTCTGGCCGGCGCCACATTGGGCGGGGCAATGGCCCTGCTTGGCGCGGAAGCCGCAGCGACGGAAATTCCCATCGCCGCCTCCGCCAGCGTGTTGGCCGCGCCCAGTCTGGCGGCCTTCGCCTTTGGTTTACTTACCGCCTACGCCTTCGCCCTGCCCGCTATCGGGAGAGCCCTCGCCGCGTCTCCGGCCGCCCTGTTTCGAGGGACCGACGCCAAAACTAACAGCCCCTCCTCCCTCTGGCGAATAGCGACCCTGTTGTGCGCCGGAGCGATTATCGCGCTGGTGCTCACCGCACTGCCCGATCCCTTGTTTGGCGTCGGCTTCGTTTTAGTCGTTGGGCTGCTGTTGATATTGCTGGATATCCTGGTGCGCTTGCTGCGACGCAGCGCCTCGGCGCTGGATCGTCATCCCGTTCTCAGCGGGCGTTTCACCCTGCGGCTGGCAGTCGCCAATCTGCACCGCCCCAATGCGCCATTACGGACGTCGTTGCTATCACTGGGCTCCGCGCTGACGTTGCTGGTGGCGTCTACACTGGTGGTAGCCGCGCTGGTGCGGGCCATTCACGCCACTATTCCAGAAGAGTCTCCCGCGTTGGTGCTGTATGACGTTTTTCCCTATCAGTACGATGAGGTGGTCGCCGCCATACAAGGCCCCCACGAGGCCCGTCTTGATATGGCCCCGCTGGTGCGGTCGCGTATTCTCAGCATCAACGGGAGTCCGTTGAACGAACGTTTCAGCCAGGATCTGGAACGGTTGCGCGACACTCAGCAGGATGAATACAAGCTCAGCTACTCCGTCGATAACATCGACAACGTTACCGTCGTTGAAGGCGCCTGGTGGCCGGACGATGCGCCCCTGAGCGAGGCGGGACTTCCCAACCTGGCGATGGAGGACCGGGAGGCGCGACAACTTGGTCTGCAACTGGGCGACGTCATTCGTTTTCAGATTGAAGGCCGCGAGCTGGAGGCGGAAGTCGCCGCCATCTACAGCCAAAAGGGTCTGCAAACCCGATTCTGGTTTGAAGGCATTCTTGCTGACGGCGCTTTGGAGTCTTTCATTCATCGCTATGTGGGGGCCGCCTATATGAGTGACGCTGACGCGTTATCGGCGCAAAACCATGTCGCTCAGATCGCCCCCAATGTCATCACCGTACGCACCGCCGTCCTGCTGACCACGGCGCGGGAACTGCTGGCCAAGGCTGGCGCCGGATTGGCGGTAGTGGCGGGCGTCAGTCTCGCCGCCAGCTTATTAGTGCTGACCAGCGTCATGGCCGCCGGACGCGCCCGCCAGGTTTACGACGCTACCGTATTGCACTCTCTCGGCGCCAGGATGTCGGTGATCAAGCGCGGTCTGCATATGGAATACGCCCTGCTGGCGTTAATCACGTCTCTCTTCGCCGTGGCGCTGGGCTCCGCCATCGCTCTGCCCCTGTTGCATCTACGCCTGAAACTGCCCTCAGAAGACCTCATCTGGCTGGGCTTTGTCACCGCATTCAGCGTCAGCGCCATCACGCTGAATTTGGGCGCGCGCTATTTAATGCGGCGTCTGCAAATCAAACCGGCCAGCCTGTTGCGGGACGCCTGAGATTCAGCCGCAGCGCGTCCAACCAGAGCAGAGGCGCTCCGATGGTAAAAGGCGCGGGACGCGTCAAGGGCAACAGCGTATGCAGCGAGAGGGTGAAACCTGACCGTACACCACCACGTCGTGACTTTCTTCCAGGGGGTAAACTGAATAATACTCCGTGTCCGCGACCTTGACTGACTTTGCCCCCGCTTCAATATACGCCTGTCCGTAGTCGTACTGCACATTGCCGGAGCAATTCCAGAACTTATCGATATCCAGCCAGCCGGTCTGCCCATTGTCGCCGCCGCCGAACCAGCGGCAATCGCTGGTCACACTGATGCGTCCAACTGTATCGCGACGTATGCGGCCATCGGGCATGCGCCGATCACCTTGCGCATAAATCTCCAGAGGCGGGCAAACATAGACTGCGCCGGACCCCACATCCAAATCGCTCAGCAAATCCTCGACGTAGGCTTTCAGGTCTGTATAACTGCTGCGCTCCATGATCAGCCCATCCTCGCGACTGGTCCTTACTTGCTCGGCAATGCTTTCTATTCGCTGACGCACCGCTCGCGGCATTTCATACAACGGAATATCGCGATCGATCCGGAGATATTCAAACAGCGAATCCACATCGCGCTTACCCGCCATCGCCGCCTGAGAGAGGCAGACAAGGCACAATAGGAAACGTTTTTTCACGCTGATTTCCTCCTGAAAAACAGATCGTCGTGAGACACCCCACTTCAGAAAAGTTAGTTCAAAAGAGCCGACTTGCCCAATGCAGAAGCTTACGTCTCGGGAGGAGAAGACAGTGACTCAAGAAAACAACGGAAATATGCTCATCCCTCGCCGAGGCTTAGGTAATGCCGCATTAGAATATGATCAACAAACACACAAAAGATATCTTTTCCCATGAATAAGGCATAGGGTAAGAGATGCACCTTGCACTGGCATCTTGCTACCGCTTGCGCTCGGGTATCGCTACCGGCATTTCTCTCAGGTTTTCCCCCCACCTGCCAATTTAATACCCCTAAATGCTGTAACCGA
This sequence comes from Hahella sp. KA22, assembly GCF_004135205.1. Taxonomy (NCBI): domain Bacteria; kingdom Pseudomonadati; phylum Pseudomonadota; class Gammaproteobacteria; order Oceanospirillales; family Hahellaceae; genus Hahella; species Hahella sp. KA22. Next base: position 4,740 of record NZ_CP035490.1, read on the forward strand.
CCAGGAGACATCATGTCTGGGACTCTATCCACACTAAAATACTATTCATGTCACGAATGGGTCCGCATTCTAGCCAGCTTTGCTATCGTTGGCGTAACAGAGTTTGTATCAGGTCTAAAAGGCGCTATAAAACTGTCCTGTGATGTGGACTACAACAAGGTGTATGTCACCGGAGAACAGATTGGGACGCTTGAAACCCAGAGTGGCGAAGCCCTGCCTTTTTACATACCCGTTTCCGGCTATATCGTTGCCGTCAATAACCATCCTTCCATAGACGCCGGCAATCCATACGGAGACGGCTGGTTGCTCATAGTAAAAATTTTAGAGGAATCAGATATAGCTAAGTTGATGACTGAATTAGAGTACGACAAGACTTTCAGGCACACGCCTATGTTTGCCTATGCGTGATTCTGAACTGGCCTTATCAATGGCGTCAGCTATCTATCAGCGGTAGCGACGCCCGCTGTCAGCTCCGCCCTGCTCCCTATTTCCAATCGCCCAAACCGACGGGCGCCCCATTCGCATAGCCAGTTCATAAATATAAACTCACCACTTTCCCCCTCTGTTTAACGCCCAATGCCAGCGCGCCTGCTACACTTTTCTATGAATGTTCACCGACATCCAAAACAAATCTAATATCCATGCCGAGGCACAGTTATGATCAGACCTTTCCTCATCGCTGTATTGATCTCTGTCTTCACTGTTTCCGTCCGCGCAGAGACGATGGAAATTCGTCATGTCGCCCTGAGAGAGGGCTCAACGCTGGATCAATACGCGCTTGAATTGCTCAAGTTTCTTGTCGCACAAACCGGAACCGACGCTAAATTCATCTCCTTCCAACCTTCCAGCGCGCAGACCCGTCGGGAAATGCTGCTGAAGGACGGTTCTTACGATATTGACTGGCTGGGCGCCACGGCGGAAATAGAAGAACGCGTGCCGCCGGTCCGCTTCCCCATTTTACGCGGTCTGCTGGGTCACCGGGTGTTTATCACCAACAAGGAAACCAGCGCCAAGCTGTCCAAAGACATGACCTTCGATCAGTTAAAAGAGTTCAGCGTGGTGCAAGGCCAGGGCTGGGGCGACATCCCCATTCTGGTGGGCGGCGGTTTCACCAAAATGCAGACCAACTCAACCTTCGACAACCTGTTTAAAATGATTGACGGCGGCAGGGCGGACCTGTTCCCCCGCTCCATCATCGAGCCCTACGGCGAGCTGGCGTCACGCTGTAATCTGGGCGCGGATTATGTTTGCAGCGACAAGAATATGTTGGTGGACGACAAAATCCTGGTGGTCTACAAACTCCCCATGCTGTATTTCGTGTCGCCCAAGCGTCAGGATCTGATTAACGTACTGAACACCGCCTTCACGGATCACTACGACGCCTTCCAGGAGTTCTTCAACAATCATCCGCTGGTGAAGGATTCGTTACAGAAAATGGAAGGTCGCAAGGTGTTTCGCATTGAGGAGAACAAATCTCTCAGTGACGCCACCAGCAATATTCCCGACAAATACTGGTTGTCGCTCTGATTTAGAGTTAGAACCAGTCAACCGGGCGCAACACGAACAAAGGCGGGTCACCCCGCCTTTTTCATGGTTTTTGCTCGGCCTGCAGACTTACTTCTCAGGGTAGATAGACATAATCCAGGCTGAAGTTGGCCACACGGGACTTTCTCGACACAATCTTGAATTTGTAGGTTCCCGCGACGCCTTCAGTGTCATAACTCAGCTTTTCCGGCGCTTCGTTGGTGGCGGCGCTGGCCACCAGCGCGCCATCGGGGCTGTACAAGTACAGGTCCATATCGTTACGTCTGCCGGAGAAGCGCAGTTGTGCGTCAATCTTACCGCCGGAAACGGTCACTTCATGGTAAACCGGCTCCCAGCCAATACTGCCTTCCAACGAACCGGTAGTCGGCTGCGGCGGTGTTTTACAGAGTTTGAACGTCACCGGAACCACGCCCTGGTTGTAGTCGGCGATGGCGATCATATCCGGACAGCCGTCGCCGTCCGTGTCAGCCACCGCCAGGCCTTCCGGATCGTAGTGGCTTGCATAGGGAATGCTCACGCGGATTTCCTCGCCCAAACCATCGGGTCCATTCAGATACACGCCCAAGGTGTTCCAGCCTCCGTGTAAAACCAGGATGTCATCGTATCCATTGCCGTCCAGATCCGCTGCGCGCAGGGTTTCTGGAATGTCATAAGAGGTCAATTTCACAGCCGTATCCATGGCTCCGGCTGAGTTCTGCGTATAAACCCACAGATACGTCGGCGAGTTACGCCCTCTGGCGATAACCAGATCATCCCGGCCGTCGCCATTGAAGTCGCCGGAAGCGACGCCACTGGCGCTATCGTTCAGATCCAGATAGAAAGGCATGGCGGCAGTAAAGGCGCCGGCCCCATCATGCAAATGCAGTGAAAAATCCGGCCCGGAACCCTGCCCGGAAATAATCGCCAGATCCATCACCCCATCGTGGTTGAAGTCTCCCAGCGCCTGATCGTTATAACCGCTGACATGGGTGGCCAGGGTGGTTTGATAGGCGATGGAGCCGTCGCCAGCGCCGAAATACTGCGTCGCCGGCGCGGACCAGGGCAGCCCGATCAGATCCGGAATACCATCGCGATTGATATCCACCGCATCCAGTGTGTCCGCCGCTGCAGAGCCGACCAGAGAGGCCTGGAAACCGCCCGCGCCGTCATGATTAAGAGCAGTCAGGCCCTGACCATGACCGACAATAATCTCTTCTGCGCCGTCGCCGTCCAGATCGGCGATAGACAGCCCGTTCCGGTCGCCGGTGGCCTGATAGCCAATGCGGGAGGGTTCACCGAGACCGGCGACAGTGGGATGAAAGACGAAAACGCTGTAGTCGTTTTCTGCATCGAAGTAAAAAGAAGAAACCGCCACCAACTCCATGTCGCCGTCACCGTCCACGTCGCCAAAACCGACGGCGTCAATCCAGGTTTTGCCGGGTTTGTAGGCGGCGCCGACCGTGAATCCCGAGTCTTCTTCGACGGTGAATTTCATGGCTTCGACGGTGGCGAAGCGAGGGGCCAGCATGGGCGGAGTCAGGCGATCATCGCCCAGCGGGCGGCCGTATATATCTGTAGCGAGAGGCTGCGCCAGAACAGCGCCGGCCTCCAGTATGAGCGTCAATCCTATCAGCGGGGTTTTCATAATGGGTCCTCCTTTATGCGTTGATTCTCCGCATTCAACCCGCTTCCCTCCTGTATGTACTCTCTGAAGCGGAATCGGGTGATGCGGTATGTTCATCCTCGCAAGCAGTACGACCCTATATGTCGGATTCAGCGCCGACTATTTCACATTCTCCAACAGGCAGCAGGAGAAGGCGGGAAGTGTGACGACGCCATTGGCGACAGTCGCTTCAGAAGCGAGTAATGGCTCACTCCAGCGTTTTCCAGGCAAGGCGAACGTCTGCGCCTTAGGCGACAGGTTAAATATTCCTAATACCTGGCCATCGCCTTCTTTTCTCAAAATGACAAACAACTCATCCGGAGCGTTCAGCAGCTCCGTACGTCCCCGACGCAGCTCCGGCCGCCCTTTGCGCAGCGCCAGCGCCTGTCGGGTATAGCGCAGCACCGAATCCGCCGCGTCTTCCTGACGATTCGCCGCCGCAGCAAGATGTTCTTCAGGCAATGGCAACCAGCTCTTCCCAACGCTGAAGCCGCCGCCAGCGACATCATCGCGCCAGGGCATCGGTGTGCGGCAGCCGTCGCGGCCTTTGGCGTGCGGCCAGCCATTAATGCCTTCCGGGTCCTGCAATAGTTCATAAGGCAGGTCCGCCTGCGTCAGGCCCAGCTCTTCGCCCTGATACACACAGGCCTTGCCCGGCAGCGTCATCAGCAAGGTCAGCGCGGTTTTCGCCAAAGTCTGTTGCTGCGCCGGCGACGCCTCGGCCGCCCAGCGCGATGTCACCCGCATCACATCGTGGTTGCCTACAGCGAAAGTCAGCTTGCCGGGCCCCACCTCCGCCAGCACCGCCGTTACAATGTCCTTCACCACCCGGCCGCTGATGGGCGCGCCCAACAGGGAAAAGTTGTAACAGGACTGCAGACGGTCTTCGCCCGCTGTGTATTCAGCGCTTACCGCCATACCGTCACCGCCTACCTCGCCGAGCAGAAAACGACCTTCATAACGATCCGCCAAGGCCCGCAGACGAGTCAGGAACGCCACCACCTCCTCATGTTGATTGAATGAGTGCCGATGGTGCTGTAAATGAAACGGGTTGGCGCGCGCCGCAGCGGATTGCCTGAATGGATCATCCAGATCCCGCGCCGGGTTATCCCTCAATTCAGGGTCGTAAGCCAACGTGGCGATAGCGTCTATGCGCAGGCCGTCCACCCCCCGCTTGAACCAGAATTCCGCTTGCGCCAGCATGGCTTCCGTCACCGCCGGATTGCGGTAATTCAGGTTGGGCTGGCCCGGCAGGAAGTGATGCAGATAGTACTGGGCGCGGCGACCGTCCCAGGTCCAGGAAGGTCCGCCGAAGTGGGCGCGCCAGTTATTGGGAGGACTGCCGTCCGGCTTGGCGTCGCGCCACACATACCAGTCCGCCTTGGGATTGCTGCGGTCAGAGCGGCTTTGCTGAAACCAGGGATGTTCATCAGAAGTATGGCAGGGAACCAGATCGATCAGCAGCTTCAGGCCACGGTCATGCATCGCCGCCAGCATGCGATCAAAATCCGCCAGCGTGCCGAAGATGGGGTCGACGTCGCAGTAGTCCGCCACGTCATAGCCGAAGTCCTTCATGGGGGACTTGAAGAATGGCGAAATCCACACGGCGTCCACGCCCAGGCTGGCGATATAGTCCAGCTTTTCCGTAATGCCGTTCAAATCCCCGACGCCATCGCCGTTGGAGTCGCAAAAACTGCGCGGATAAATCTGATAGATCACGCCGCCGTCGCTCCAATCCGAAGGCCGCATTTGTCCCTGCATTGCACTACTCTCCGCCATGGCTTACACCTCATCTGCTTGAACGTAAACGATTAACTAAAATTGTTTCAAACAAAGCATGATTTTCTATATAAATATGAATAATCATACTTATTACGGGATTTTTAGCGGATGCTAGGCAACGTAAACGTTTACGTCAACAAACCCAATCCATGATGTTTTAAGGCGAATTTAAAGCCATGAAAACCACTATCAAAGACGTCGCCAAACGCACAGGCGTCTCTATCGCCACCGTGTCCCGGGTGATCAATGGCCTGGGCGGTTACTCCAACGACACGCGCAAAAAAGTGTTATCCGCCATCGACGAAATGGGCTTTCGTCCCAACGCAGTGGCGCGGGGTCTGGTCAGTAAAAAAACCCATACTATCGGGGTCATGTTACCGGACGTTTCCGGCATGCTGGCGGCGGAGATCCTCAAAGGAATCGAATCCGTGGCGAAAGAGCAGCGTTACAGTGTGATCGTCTGCAACACCAATTATTCCGGCGACCGTTCTCAGGAATACGTGCGAACGCTGAAAGAGAAGCAAGTAGACGGCGTGCTCGCGGTCAGCGAATACATGACGCCGGAGAAAAGCAAAGCGCTGTTGAGTCTGAACCTGCCCGTCGTGCTGATTTCCACCCTGTCCTACTCCTATCCCTTCCCCTACGTGAAAGTGGATGACAAGCAGGCCGCCTACAGCGCCGTCTGCCATCTCATCGACAAAGGCCACCGCCGCATCGCCATGATCAGCGGCGACCGCGCCGATCTGATCGCCGGCGCACCCCGCATTGAGGGCTATGTTCAAGCGCTGCGAGACCATGGCCTCAGCGTCGATGAATCGCTGATTCGATTTCGGGCGGAATTTGAATCTTTCGGATTTCACAGCGGCGCGCTGTGCATGGAAAGATTACTGCAGGACAAACCAGGCCAGTTCAGCGCTGTATTCGCCGCCAGCGACGAATTGGCCATGGGCGCGTTGTCCTGCGCTCACCGCCATGGCCTCCGCACCCCGGATGACCTGTCGATCATCGCTTACGACGACACCCGCATCGCGGAAATGGCGACGCCGCCGCTCACTGCGTTACATCAGCCGCTGTTCGCCATGGGCAGCCGTGCGACGGAAATGTTGTTGGACATGTCAGCCGCCGGAACCCTGGAAGCCGAGAGCGTGATCATCCCGCACAGGATTATTGAGCGGGAGTCAGTCCGGACGATCTGAAGCAGCAGCCAAGGCGGCTGGTTGATGGTTGATGGTTGATGGTTGATGGTTAAGGCATTGGCCGCCGCGCTGCGCAACGGGAAATCTAAATCGTGGAATAGTGCCGATAAATGCGGCCAAGCACTTCCAGATCGCCCATACTGGGGTTCCAGTCGCCGCTGACCACATGGCCGGGATCAATCTTGCAACCGCCGTAGCGGGTATTGTCGACGGAATCCAGGAGCACCACCGCCTGATCCGCATACATCATGATGGATTTGGGATCGAAGTCGGTGCTATAGGTTTCAAACTTGCGGGTGCTGTTGCGCTTGTTCAGCTTGTAGGCGTCCAACGCCATTTTGTTGGCCCCCCAGGTGTGGAGCACGCTCTCGGGCGCATCATCGCGTTCGTGCTCATGAGCCAACCCCAAAGCATGTCCTACTTCATGGGGCAGCGATTTGATATTGGCTTTGCCATTAACCCCCAGCTTGGTGCTGGCGCCGGGAAAATACCCAATATCCGCAGAGTTGCTGGCGAAATTGAGGGTGGCCACGCCGTTACCCGCCGCGCCTACTTCAACGAATTTGATCAGCTGCGTGCCCCAATATTCCAGAACGCAGTGTTCCCAGCGGCGGAAAGTCGCGCGCACGGTCTGTACATATTCCCTGTCCAGCCCCTCGGGCACAAACACCTTCACCACGCCGTTCGGCCAGGGGCCGCCGACATTGGTTTCTCTTTCAGAGAATTTACCGTCCCAACTCATGCGGTAAACCATCGCGGTACCGCCGTTTCTTATACATCCCAATCCCATGATCCCACTCCTTTCTAGTTATGGATCGTCAGAGCTTAGCTCGTCTCAATAATGTTGCTGAGACGACGCCAATCCAATTTCAGTGCGATCCGGGGAGCGACGTTGGAGACGCCTTCCAGTCATGAGAGATTGTTATTTATTGTAATTCCGTCAGCCCGCGCCGCCCCACTGGTTGAACCAGACCAGCTCCTGTAAATCCTTGCGCTGGCTCCAGTTTTCCTGTTGCAGCATCGGCGCGTCATAAAATTTATCCACATGCCCCAGACACAGAATGGCGATCGGCTCGCTGCCCTCCGGACATTGCAGTAACGAGGCTAATTCAACGGGATCGAACAGCGACACCCAACCCATGCCAACCCCTTCACAGCGGGCCGCCAGCCAGAGGTTCTGGATCGCGCAGCTGGCGGACGCCAGATCCATATCCGGCATGGTGCGACGACCGAAAATATATTTTTCGCGGCGATCCGTGAGCATCACCACCAGCAATACCGGACACTCACGCACCCCCTCCACTTTCAGGCGCATAAACTCCTGGCCGCGTTCGCCTAGCGCCTCCGCCGTCAGCAGACGCTCTTTCTCCACCGTGGCGGCGATATCCCGGCGCAGACTGGGCTCGGTGATGCGAATAAAACGCCAGGGCTGCATGAAGCCCACGCTGGGCGCGTGATGGGCGGCTTGCAGAATACGCTGCAAAGTCGCTTCGTCCACCGGGTCCGGCAGGAAATGACGCATATCGCGTCGTTCGTAAATCGCGCGATACACCGCCTGTTTTTCTTCGGGTGAATAGCCGCTGTCCGTCATGAGTCGCCTTATCTGTCAGCGAGGGCGGCGGTCAGTCTCCCTGCGAGACCGGCGTCCTCCAAATCAAAAAGTCCAAACCGTAAATACGCCAGCTCCGCATTCACCCGCCAAAGGCGAATCAACACGCCCCGCTGCGCGCAACGTTCGAAAATCCGCTCAGCCTGCACTGTCGGCGTCAACACGGACACAAACAGCGGCGTGCGCCGGCAATCCTGCGCCCTCTTGAATACCGACTGCGCCAGAATAAGCGCCTGCAGGTCGCGGCTCACCAAGGAGAGCTTTTCTCGCATAGCGGTAATCCAAGCCTCATCGCGCAACGCCCGAGTCGCCACATATTGCGCGGCGCTGTTCACCGCCCAGGGACCAAGCCGGCGCTGCAATGCCGCCAGCCAGTGAGGCGCCGCCGCCACAAATCCCAATCGCACTCCCGGCCAACCGAAAAATTTGCCGAATGAGCGCAACACCACAATGTTTTCCGGCAGGGTCTCGCCCAGCAGGCTGGAATCTGTCTCCGCATCGGCGAAGGCTTCGTCCACCACCATCAATGCGCCCGTGGACTGCAGTCGCTGCGCCAACTCACGTAGCGCCGCCAATGGCGTCCTACGGGCGGCGGGGTTATTCGGATTAATCGCCACCAGGGCGCGCAAGTTTTCTGTCTGCGCCAGACGCGCCGCCGCTCCCGCCAGATCTCCTGCAGGGTAATGAATAATTTTGAAGCCTTGACGACGCCAGTGATGCTCATGTTCGCGATAGCCGACGTCCGGCAGCGCCGCCACACCTGGGGCGCAGCAGGCGGGCAGATGTTGAATCGCCCATTGCGTGCCGGGAATCGCCAGCAGGGAATCCGTCCCGTAATAAACGCTGGCGGCCTGTTGCAACGCCGGGTCGGCATAAGGCAGACGTCGAAACACCTCTGCCGGAATGCTGGTCAGCGGGTATGGAAAAGGGCTGACGCCGGTGGATAAATCCAGCCAGTCAGCGGCGGCAACGCCATACAGGCGGCTGTATTTATCCAGATCGCCGCCATGGACGGGAGCCGGCTCATCATCCTGAAGGTCCACGTGTCCGGCCCCGTTATCAAAGTCGCTCCCGTTCATTCAACCCGCTCCCCACAGCCATAGCACGCCCACTCCCAAAGCCACTGTCGCCGTCCACAACGCCAGAGAGCGATTGATCAGTCCACAGGCGCGCTCAATGGATTGCGCCGTGGCGGCGTCGCCGCAGCCCAGTGAAGGCCGATGCTGCAGACTGCCGTGATAGGTCGCCGCGCCGCCGAGCCGCACCCGCAGCGCGCCCGCGCCCGCCGCCATGACCGGCCCTGCATTGGGACTTTTCCATTGCGCGCCCTGAGCGCGCCAGCATCGCAGGGCGCTGTCCATGGCCCCGCAGCAGGCGTAACTGAAGGCGGTCAGACGGGCGGGAATCCAGTTGAGCACATCGTCAAGTCGCGCCGCCGCCCAGCCAAAACTTAAATAACGCGGGCTCTTATAGCCCCACATTGCATCCAGGGTATTGCTGAGGCGATACAACACCACGCCGGGAACGCCGGCGAGCAGAAACCAGAAGATGGCGGCGAAGATGGCGTCGTTGCCGTTTTCAAGAGCGGATTCCGTGGCGGCGGAGGCGATCTCCTCCTCCCCCAGTTCGGCGGTGTCGCGACTGACGATCATGGATAGACTGCGCCGCGCCGCCTCCGCGTCATGCCTGCGTAATGGCGCGGCGACCTGACGCACATGCTCCAGCAGACTGCGCCAACCGATGGCGAGATAAAGCACGAAGGCGGAAAAGATAATGTGTCCCCAGGTGGAAGACTCACTCCACGCGTTCGCCAGCCAGGCGAGCGCCGCCCAGGGCAGAATCGCGGCAGTCACCGCCGCCGCGCCAAGCGCGCGGGTTGCTGAGGAAGAGAAGTCGGCGATGCGAATCGCTCCCTCCACCCAACCGGCGTAACGCCCGAAACCAACCAAAGGATGCAGCCGGCGCGGTTCTCCCAACAGGGCGTCGAAAGTCAGGGCGAGGACAAGAATCAGCAATGTATCCATTGGTCAGTATGCGCCAGGCTCATGATGAGGCGGCCTATTCTCACCATGGTCCGCGCTCAATGCAACCCGCTAACTTGTTGACTTCCCCTGGGTTCAGCCAATAGCATATCCCGCTGACCAAGGTGCTCGACCACGAGATAATCGGGAAATCTGGTGCGCAATATGCTAATCCAGTGCTGCCCCCGCAACGGTAATCGAAAGTAATTTGCCAACGCCACTGTGTCGTCAGTTTTGACATGGGAAGGCGCAAATGTTGTGTCGAAAATGCTTCGACCTTTCGTAAGCCCGGAGACCGGCCTTGCTTTATCCACTGCAGTTCGTACGGGTAGGTGCGCAGATCATGCAAACTAAAAATCTCTCTCTTCCATTGCTGGCTTCCAATAACGCAGCGCTACAACTTATCGGCGCCATGTGCTTCGGCGGACTGATTCTGTTCGCAGTGGGCTTTCTGTCCATGGATGCGGCTCACAACGCCGCTCACGACACCCGGCACGCGTTTGCTTTCCCCTGTCACTAACAGTTACTGAATTCTGAGGCCCTGCCAGGGCCAGACGTTCGCCTGTCTAACTTGACGCCGCACCTCTTGTGCGGCGCTTGCGCGCATAGCGACGTCACACCGCATTGCATGAGGAAGAGACATGTTGATTCAGCGTATTATCCTGGCGTCGCTGCTGGTTGGCCTGTTGGCTGGCGGGCTGTTGAGCGCCGTACAACACTCCCAGGTCACCAGCATTATTCTGGAGGCGGAAACCTACGAAGGCGATGAAGCGCCAGAGCCCGTTGCCGTGGCGGAGCACCAGCACGCGGCGACGGGCGCCCATCACTCCCATGAGCACGATCACGGCGCGGCGGAATCTGGCGGCCATCACCATGGCGAAGACGCCTGGGCGCCAGAGGACGGTCTGGAGCGCACCCTGTACACCCTGCTTGCCAACGTGCTCGCCGGAATCGGCTTCAGTGCGCTCATGCTGGCCTGTATGACCGCCGCCAGACTCAGCGGCAAAGGCGGCGCAGGCTGGGGCGCGGGATTATTATGGGGACTGGCGGGCTATGGCGTTTTCTTTGTCGCTCCCGCCCTGGGACTGCCGCCGGAGATTCCCGGCATGCAGGCCGCCGCACTGGAAAATCGCCAGTTGTGGTGGATCGCCACCGCCCTGGTTACTGCGATCGGTTTCGCCTTGCTGGCGTTCGCACCGGCATGGAAAAAGCTGGGCGGACTGCCTCTGCTGATTATTCCGCATTTGGTCGGCGCGCCGCACGCCAATGCGCCGGAGTTCGCCGCCGCCAACCCACAGGCTCTGCAGGCGCTACAGATGCTGCATCATCAATTCATCACCGCCGCCACCCTGACCAACGCGCTGTTCTGGGTGATCGTCGGACTGGCCTGCGCCTGGTTCCTGCGCCGTTGGAGCAGCCAGGACGTCGCGCGGCAGGCGCGCTGAGTCAATGGACGTCGCCGCCCCGCCAGCTCTCGCCGCCTACCCATTCGCCGCGGTTGTCGGCCAGCAACCGCTAAAAACTGCGTTATTGCTCGCCGCCATCAATCCTCATCTGGGGGGCGTATTGATCAGCGGTCCGCGCGGCTCCGCCAAGTCGACGCTGGCGCGGGGACTGGCGGATTTATTGCCGGAGGCGGCGGACAAGTTCGTCACCCTGCCCCTGGGCGCGTCTGAAGAACGCCTGATCGGCAGCATTGACCTGCAACAGGCCATGGGCGAGCGACGCGTGCAGTTTAATCCCGGCCTGTTGGCCAAAGCTCACGGCGGCGTGCTTTATATCGATGAAGTCAATCTGCTGCCCGACCCCTTGGTGGACGCCCTGCTTGATACGGCGGCCTCGGGCGTGAACTTTGTCGAACGGGACGGCCTCAGTCACAGCCATCCGGCGCAGTTTATTCTGATCGGCACCATGAACCCGGATGAAGGCGAACTGCGACCGCAGTTACAGGACCGTTTCGGTCTCGCCGTCACTCTGGATGAAACCTACGACGTTGAACAGCGCATGGCTATCGTGGAGCGACGTCTGGCCTTCGAACAGGACCGCGAGGCCTATCTGGCGCAATGGCGCGACGCTCAGCAAGATCTGCAAACCCGCATCGCCGCCGCCCGCGGGCGCCTGTCACAGGTTCTCTGCCCTTCAGATATACAACGGGATATCGCCAGCCAATGCCTCGCCGCTGGCGTAGAAGGCGTGCGCGCGGATATTTGCTGGCGCCGCGCCGCCATCGCCCATGCCGCCTGGAGCGGACGCGACGAGGTCAGCGTGGAAGACGTGGCGGCGACCCGGTCGTTCGCGCTTAGCCATCGCGCCAATCACCAGGATACGCCGCCGTCTTCTGGCGGTTCGCCCCCCTCACAAGGCGGCGGGAATACAGGCGGCTCTGGGGGATCGTCGTCTTCGTCCTCTGGAACCTCCGGTGACTGGGGGGGCATGCCGCCGCAACTGATGGCGGCGGACAAGCCGGTGACGCCACAACTGCCCGAGATCCCAACGCCAGGTTCTCCGTCCTCTCGTCGCGACACACAGCGCAGCGGCGCGGAACAACGACAAGGCGCCGCCCCGGGTCGCGCGCAACTCAACCGGCAGGCGCCGTCCTCACGTCCGGACTGGTTCGCCACGCTCGTCCATCCCGACAACCGGGGCGACGGGTTGCGCGAAATACGTTATCAGCCCCGTCGCCAGGGTCGCGACACACTGAACTGCGTCTTGCTGGACACCTCCGCCTCCACTCTGAGCCAACGCGCGCTGGCGCAGGCGAAAGGGGTGATTCTGGGACTGGCGCGGCAAGCCTACCTGGCGCGGGAGAAACTGGCCGTACTGGCGTTTGGCGCGCAGCGCACGGAGTGGATCATCCCCTGCCGACGCGCCCCCAAAGATATCACCGCCCTGCTCAATGAACTTCCCGCTGGCGGCGGTACGCCGCTGCGACAGGCGCTGCTGCATGCGCGTCAGCTACTGGCGCGACAGACCCGCGCCAACCCGCATCTGACCTGCCGTACGTTGCTGCTGACTGACGGGCGCAGCCGCGATCCGCTGGACGACCTGACTTGGGATTCGCCCCTGTGGGTGGTGGATACCGAGCAGGCCGCCGTCAAACTCAATCGCTGCCGACAACTGGCGCAACGCCTCGGAGCCGCCTACGCCCCGCTGGCCGCTGTGCGCGCCGCCCTGGAACACTAACGCCTCGGAGATACGAATGATGCTGGACGAAAACGAAAAACACCGCCGTCGCATGGCCAACAAGAAGCGCATCATTGACGAGCGCATTGCGCAAGCCCAGGAAGAGCGCGGCGTGCTTATCCTGCTCAAGGGCAATGGCAAAGGCAAAAGCAGTTCCGCCTTCGGCACCATGGCGCGCTCCCTCGGTCACGGCCACCGTTGCGCGGTGATTCAATTTATCAAAGGCAGAGACGCCACCGGCGAATTTCTGTTTTTCAAAGATCATCCCCGTGTGGACTTTCACGTCATGGGCCACGGCTTCACCTGGGAAACCCAGGATCGCGAGCAGGACATCGCCGCCGCCCGTCAGGCCTGGGCCTTGGCGGAGCAACTGCTGACGGACGGCAGCTATGATTTTCTACTGTTCGACGAATTGAGCTACATGGTCAAGTACGGCTATCTGCCGGTGGAGCCCTTGGTAAAGGCGCTTCAAAACCGCCCACAGCATCAAAACGTGATGATCACCGGGCGCACCATGGCGACGGAGTTGCAGGACATCGCCGACACCATCAGTCAGGTGCAGGATGAAAAGCATGCGTTCCGTCTGGGCGTGAAGGCGCAAGCAGGAATCGAATATTAGCTATGAGTGAAGATTGATGGAGAAAGCGCACTGATGCAGGCCCGTTGTCCCACTCTGTTTATTTCCGCCATGGCTTCCGGCCAGGGTAAAACCACCGTCACCGCCGCCCTGGCGCGTTATCATCGCAACCAGGGTCGCAAAGTGCGTGTCTTCAAGACCGGTCCGGACTACCTCGATCCGCAGATTTTGCAGATCGCTTCCGGCGCGCCGGTGGAACCATTGGACCTGTGGATGGCGGGTGAGGAATATTGTCGCGACCAGCTCTATCGCGCCGCCCGCGAAGCGGACCTGATCCTGATCGAAGGCGCTATGGGTTTGCTGGACGGCGAGCCCAGCAGCGCGGATCTCGCCGCCCGCTTCAATCTCCCCGTCGCCGTCGTGATCAACGCCAAAGGTATGGCGCAGACCACCGCCGCAGTGGCCTATGGACTCGCCAATTACCGACGCGATTTTCAGTGCGTGGGCATTATCGCCAACGCCCTCGGCAGCGAGCGTCACCTGTCGCTTATCGCTGAGAGCCTGCCCTCGCAGGTTCCTTTGTTGGCCGGAATATTTCGCGATGACGCCATCGCCCTGCCGGAGCGGCATCTGGGTCTGGTGCAACCTTATGAACAGCAAGGGCTGGAGCAGCGCCTGGATCAGGCCGCCGCCGCCATCGCCCACACTCCGCTGGCCAATTTGCCCGCCGCCGCCAGGTTCAAACCCGCGCTGCGACCCGCTGTCAGACCCATGCTCGCAGGAGTGCGCATCGCCGTCGCCCGCGATGCGGCGTTCAGTTTTATCTACGCCGCCAACCTGCGTCTGTTGCAGGAGATGGGCGCGGAGGTTCTGTTCTTCTCTCCCCTTGAGGACAGCGAGCCGCCGCCTGCGGATGCGCTGTGGCTGCCCGGCGGCTATCCGGAACTCCATGCCGAGCGCCTGTCCGCCAATCAGGCTATGAAAGCGGCGTTGAAACGTTTTTATATGGACGGTCGTCCGATGCTCGCGGAATGCGGCGGCATGCTGTATGCGCAGGAAACGCTCACCGATCAGCAGGATCGAATTTTCGCCATGGCCGGACTGATTCCCGGCGCGGGGGAGATGCGCGCCAAACGCGGTTGCCAGGGCATGCAGACGGCGCCGCTGCCGGAAGGCGACGTGCGCGCTCACGCCCATCATCACTCCCGCAGCCATGGAACCCGGCCGCCCATCGCCTATGGCCGCCGTCAGCGTCATCCCGCTCCCGGCGAGATCATCGTGCGCAGCAAGGGCCTGACCGCCACCTATTTGCACCTGTTCTTCCCTTCCAATCCCAGCGCCGTGGCCAACCTGTTCCGGCCGGGCGCTACGGAAGCCTGAGGCATGTGGCGGGAGAGCCCCGAACGCCAGCAGCCGTTGCGCACAGGCCTGACCACCGGGACCTGCGCCACCGCCTGCGCTCTCGCCGCCGCCCGCCTGCTGCTGACCGGAAAATCCTGTGACGAATGCGAAGTCACTTTGCCGAAAGGCAAGAAAGTACGTCTGCCCATCGCCGAGTGCCGCCGCCTCGACCTGCACAGCGCTTACGCCGTGACCGTTAAGGACGCCGGCGACGATCCTGACGTCACCCATGGCGCGCGGGTGTTCGTCATCGCCAGCCTGGGAACCGGCGCAGGAGAAGTGCGCTTTTCCGCCGCCGACGGCGTCGGCACGGTCACCCGCGATGGTTTGTCTCTGGCGGTGGGCGAACCCGCTATCAACCCGACTCCGCGCCGCATGATTCGCGAACATCTGCTGGAACTGGCGGACGAGTGCGCCTACAACGGCGCCTTTGATGTAGCGGTCGGCGTGGAGAACGGCGCCGCCCTGGCGCAAAAAACCATGAACCCGCGTCTGGGCATCGTGGGCGGACTTTCCATCCTGGGAACCACCGGCATTGTGCGGCCGTTTTCCTGCTCCGCCTATATCGCCTCCATCCATCAGGGCGTGGACGTGGCCCGCGCCAACGGTTACCAGCACATCGCCGCCTGCACCGGCAACGCCAGCGAAGACTACGCGCGCCGTCAGTACGGCCTGTCGGACATGGCGTTGATCGAAATGGGCGACTTCGCCGGGGCCCTGTTGAAGTATCTGCGCCGCTCACCGCTGCGCCGGCTCACCATCGTGGGCGGCTTCGGCAAGATCAGCAAACTCGCCTGCGGACATCTGGACCTGCACAGCAAAGCCTCGGAAATAGACCTGGGCTTCATCGCCGACGCCGCCGAATCCCTGGGCGCCGCGCCGGACGTTTTAGCCGCCATGCGCGCCGCCAATACCAGTATCGAGGCGTTGCGTCTGGCCGGCGACCTGCCCCTGGGCGATCTGATCTGCCGTCGCGCCTGGGAAAAAGCCGCCTACACCATGCATAACAGCATGCAGTTGGAAGTGGTGGCGATTGATCGTCAGGGCCTGCCGGTGGGCGCCTACGCGGGAGAAGACTTATGACTTTGCTGATACTTGGCGGCGTACGTGACGCCAAACTCTGCGCAGACCGACTGCACGCTCAGGGCGTTCCGCTGGTTTACAGCCTCGCGGGACTACTGGAGCGCCACGAGGCCCCCTACCCGATTATCAGCGGCGGCTTTGCGCGTTTCGGCGAAGACAGCGTCAGCGGCCTGGCGAACTACCTCCGCGACCATCAGATCACGGCGGTGGCGGACCTGACTCACCCTTACGCCGCGACGATTTCTTCCAGCGCCGTCCGTGCGGCGCGGCTCCGCGAGATTCCCTGCTGGCGCTTTCAACGTCCGCCTTGGCGGCCGGGACCACAGGATCGCTGGATTGAAACAGACGGCGGCGACGATCTGTTGCACCGACTTGAAGATTATCGACGACCGTTTTTCACCCTGGGACGCAGCGCCTTTCCATTGCTGGCGCAGGCGGAGTCTCTGGGCCTGCCGGCGGAGCAGCGCTGGCTCATTCGCTCCGCGTTGCCGGCGCCCGGTACGCTGGCGTCACGCAACAATATTGATTTCATACAGGCGCGCGGGCCGTTCGCGCTGCAAGAAGAAAGAAATCTGTTCGACGCCTTCGGCGTGGACGCCCTGGTCTGCAAAAACAGCGGCGGCGCGGCCACTGAGGCGAAACTGCAAGTCGCCGCAGAGCGCGGCTTGCCGGTGTTCATGCTGCGGCGTCCGCCAACACCCAGGGCGACACGGGAATTTGACGATCTGGAGCGCTTTATTGAGCACTGCGCCGCCATGACGCTCCCGCTTGGCCCACTGGATCAAACCTATAACAAACACTCTGATAGCGGGCCTTCCTGCGCCCGCGACAGCACACGAGAGGAAAACGATCATGTCTAACAGCGATAAACCCGCCATCTTATTCGTCGGGCACGGTTCTCGCGATAACGAAGCCGTGGAGCAGTTTCATCAGCTGACCAAACATTTTCGCGAACGCTTTCCGGACCGCCTTTGCGCCACCGGTTTTCTGGAGTTCGCCCGCCCGGTCATCGCCGACGGCGTGGATGAACTGGTGAAGCAGGGCGCCACCCGCATCAGCGCCATTCCCGGCATGCTGATGGCGGCGGGCCACGCCAAGAACGACATTCCCAGCGAGCTCAACACCCTGCAAAGAGAGTTCGAAGGCGTCAGCATCAACTACGGCGCCGAGCTGGGGGTTAACCCCAATATGCTGCGCGCCGCCCGCGACCGCATTGAGGAGGCGGAGCCGGAGTTTGGCGAGGGTTACTCCCGTCAGGACACCCTGCTGGTGGTGGTGGGACGCGGCGCCTCCGACCCAGACGCCAACTCCAATATCAGCAAAATCACGCGCATGCTGGAGGAAGGCATGGGCTTCGGCTGGGCCATCACCTGCTACAGCGGCGTCACCACGCCGCTGGTTCCCGATGCGTTGAAGCGCGCCCACGGGCTGGGCTTCAAACAGGTCATCGTTTTTCCCTACTTCCTGTTTACCGGACGTCTGGTGAAAAAAATTTACGACTGGGCGGACAGCTATCAGTCCGAATATCCCGACGTAAAAGTGGTGAAAGCGCCTTACCTCAATGACCACCCGCTGATTCTCGACACCTTCGCCGATCGCCTGGAAGAGATCGAAAAGGGCAGCCCCAATATGAATTGCCAGATGTGTCAGTACCGGGTGCAGATCGTCGGCAACGAGCACAAGGTGGGTCTGCCGCAGGAAGGCCATCATCACCATGTGCGCGGCATCGGCACCGATGGCGATCACAGTCATCACCACCATCATCATGACCACCATCACAGTCATGGACATCATGGCCATCACCACAGTCATGATCACGATCACAGCCACGACCAAGAAGAGGCGAAATCCTGAGGGGCTATGCACTTCGACTACGAAAAAGATCCTCTGGCTATTGAGCAGGAAAGTTTCCGTCAGATTCGTGAGCTGACTGACCTGACCTCACTGACTCAGGACGAAGCCCAGGTGGCGATGCGTCTGATCCACAGTTGCGGCGATCCGCAGATCATGACGCAACTGCGCTTTACGTCAGGGGCGGTGGACGCCGGACTCGCCGCTATTCGCGCTGGCGCGCCGGTGTTATGCGATGTGGAAATGGTCCGTCACGGCCTCACCAAACGCATGTTGGAAACACCCGCCCACTGCTTTTTGAATGCGCCGGAAACGCCGGATTTGGCCAAGGCTCGTGGCGAAACCCGCTGCATGGCGGCGTTGGAGTTATGGCGTCCTCTGCTGGCGGATAGCGTCGTGCTGATCGGCAACGCGCCTACCGCCTTGTTCCGCTTGCTGGAAATGGTGCGCGACGGCGCTCCCAGACCGGCGCTGGTCATCGGCATGCCGGTGGGCTTTGTGGGCGCGGCGGAATCGAAGGACGCGCTCTGGCGTCACTGCGGCGAACTTGGTTTGCAAGCGATCGTTTTACTGGGTCGACAGGGCGGCAGCGCCCTCACTGCCTCCGCCTTCAACGCGTTATTGCGCATCAGCCGGGGAATCTATTTCTGATGCATCAGTCCGCCTTGCACCACCCTTTGGTGCATGTCATCAGCCTGGGAGTGGGCGAACGCGCGCTGTTAAGCGACCCGGCCCAGGATGCCTTGCGTCGCGCCGATCTAATCATTGGCTCGGAGCGACAGTTGCACACCGTGGCCAGCTACCCGTCCCAAGGCCGCACTGCGCCGCTGCCTTCGCCCTTCAGCAGATTGCAGGAACTGTTAAGCCGCGATAGCGGACAGGAAATTGTGCTGCTGGCGTCCGGCGACGCCCTGTTTTTCGGCGTCGGCAACTGGCTCAACCGCAATTTCCCGCCATCGCAACTGCGCTTCTATCCGCAGATTTCCAGCGTCCAGGCCGCCTGTCATGAGGTGGGACTGGATGAACATGACATGCAGGTGATCAGTCTGCACGGTCGCCCTTTCGCCAGCCTGCGCGCCCAGCTGCGCAACCGCCGCCGCTATGCGCTGCTGACGGACCAGCACAGTCATCCTCAGGCGATCGCCCAGGCCTTGCAGGCATGGGGGATGCGGGATTCGACGCTGTGGGTGTGCGAGCAACTGGGCTACCCCGAACAACGCATTCGCAAGTTTTCCGTTGCGGAACTGCTCGCTTCACCACCGGACGTCCACGCCCTGCATGTGACGCTGTTGCAGACTGCCGGGCCAGGCGGCGTCCTGCCTGAATTTCCCGGCATGGCGGACCAGGATTTCCATACTGACGGCGAGCCCGGCAAAGGCATGCTCAGCAAGCGTGAAGTGCGTCTGTGCATCCTGTCTTTGCTACAGCCTTGCGCTGAGGATATCGGCTGGGACGTCGGCGCCGGTTGCGGCGGCGTGGCGGTGGAGTGGGCGCGCTGGAATCCGCGGGGACAGGTGTACGCCATCGAGCGCCACGAAGAGCGCTTGCGCCAGTTGCAGCGCAACCGCGAACATTTCGGCGTCGTGCGCAACCTGCACGTGGTCGCGGGCCGGGCGCCGGACGCATTGGCGGACCTGCCCCGCCCCAGCGTCGTGTTTATCGGCGGCAGCGACGGCGAGATGGATACGCTGCTGCGCCACTGCTGGGAACAACTTCCCCCTGGCGGACGCCTGGTGGCCAGCGCGGTCACCGAGGACAGCAAAAGCCGCCTGCAACAGTTTCAGGCGCACATACAGGACGGCGACGCCGAATGGACGCAGATCGCCGTCAGCCGAGGGGAAACCTTGGCGGGACAATTATTGATGCGGCCGCAATTGCCGGTCACGTTGGTCAAGTTCAGCAAACGGACATTTTCTTCATGACGACACCCATTTCCACCGGCGTGTTTTTCGGCGTCGGCGTCGGTCCTGGCGATCCGGAGCTGCTGACGCTGAAAGCCGTACGCCGTCTGCAGCAGGCGGATGCGCTCGCATACATCGTCAATAGCGACGGCCATTCCCTGGCCAAGCAAATCGCATCGCCACATCTGCGCACTGAGGCGCAAACGCAACTGCCGATTCGCATCGAAATGTGCAGTGATCGACGTCAGGCGGAGCAGGCTTATGATGAAGCCGCCGCCAGCATCGCCCGCTTGCTGGATCAGGGGCAGGATTTGGCGTTTCTGTGCGAAGGCGACCCGCTGTTTTACGGCTCTTTCGCCTATCTGCTGGCGCGCCTCGCGCCAAAGTATCCCTGCGTCGCCATCCCCGGGATCAGTTCGCCCCAGGCCGCCTCCGCCGTCACCTTGTTGCCTCTGGCGTTGCAGCATGAAAATCTGGCGGTGATCAGCGCCCGTTGCCCGGATGCGGAACTGCTCGACGCGCTGTCCCGCTTCGATAATCTGGCGATTCTCAAAGGCGGACGCAAACGCAGCCGCGTACTGGAACTGATCGCCGCCACCGGCCGCACGAGAGATGCCGTGTATCTGGAGCACCTGACTCAGACGCAGCAGCGCGTCGTGCGCGACGTGACTACGCTTGATGACGAGCCCGGCCCTTACTTCTCCCTGTTTCTGGTATGTCGCCGCAAGGGAACGTCATGACGGCGATAATCGCCCTGACCCCGGCCGGTCGCGCCCTGGCGGAGCGATTGCAGGTCCTGTCGCCCACGCCAATGGCGCTGCATTACAAGCCCACTCCCTTTCAGGAAACGGCGCAGAGCCTGTTTCAGCAGGGCGAGCCGCTGATTTTTATCTGCGCCGCCGGCATTGTGGTGCGCACGCTCGCGCCTGTATTGCAGGACAAATATCGGGACCCACCGGTGCTGGTGCTGGATGAAGGTGGACGCTTCGTCATTCCATTGCTTTCCGGCCATGAAGGCGGCGCCAACGAATGGGGACGCCAGATCGCGGAACGCCTCAATGCCCAACTGGTCTTGACCACCGCGCAGCCCTATCTGGAGCCGGTGTACACGCTGGGCATGGGCTGTGAGCGGCATTGTCCGCTGGAGGCGCTGGAAGAGTTGGCGGATCAATGTCTCGCCCAGGTGGGACTGATCTCATCGCAGATTCAAACTCTCGCCTCCATTGATATCAAAGCGGATGAAGTCGGCCTGATCGAACTCGCCCGCCGCCGCAACTGGACCTATCAGACCTGGAGTCCCGCGCACTTGTCCGCGTTCGAGGGACAATTGACGCAGAAGTCCGACATCGTATTCAGGGAAACCGGCGTTTACGGGGTGGCGGAAGCCGCCGCCCTAGCCTCCGCCGCCCAATTGAGCGGCGCGCCCGCCGAGCTGGCTTTACCCAAACACAAGAACCGACGCGCCACGTGCGCAGTCGCCCGCAGCTATTTACCGCGCAAGACAGAAACATGAAACGACTTTACGTACTGGGCTCCGGTCCGGGTTCGGAATTGATGATCACCCCCCAGGTGGAGCAGGCCATCGCCGCCAGCAGCGATCTGGTGGCTTATGGCCTGTATCTGGAATTACTGGGTGAGCGCACCCGGGATAAAACGTTGCACGACCTGCCTCTGGGCGAGGAAATCGAGCGCGCCCGGCTGGCGCTGAATCTGGCCGCCGCCGGCAAGCCCACGGCGCTGATCTCCAGTGGAGACATCGGCATTTTCGCCATGGCGACCCTGGTGTTCGAGCTGCTGGAGCGTCAGCTCAGCGGCGCCGAAACAGGAGCGGACGATCATGACTGGCGTCAGGTCGACATTCAGGTCATGCCCGGCGTCAGCGCCATGCAGGCCGCCGCCGCCAGCATGGGCGCCGCGCTGGGTCATGACTTCTGCGCGGTGTCCCTGTCCGATCTGCTGACGCCCTGGGAAACCATAGAAACCCGCATTCGCGCCGTGGCGGCGGCGGATTTCGTTATCGCCTTCTACAACCCGGTATCCCGCAAGCGCCGCTGGCAGTTGGCCCGCGCCAAGGAACTCTTGATGCAGCGGCGTCCCGCCGACACGCCGGTGATATTGGGGCGCAACCTGACCCGTCAGGACGAGCGCGTCAGCGTCTGTACGCTGGCGGAGCTGGATGTGGAGCAAGTGGATATGCTGACCCTGGTGCTGGTGGGCAGCAGCGCCACCCGCTGCTTCCAAAATGGCGACAAACAGTGGGTGTATACGCCGCGAGGCTACGCCCGCAAGCTCACCCAACCAGAGAGCGTCGCGTCATGACCGTCTATTTTATCGGCGCCGGCCCCGGCGATCCTGATCTGCTGACCATCAAGGGACAGCGCCTCATTCAACGTTGCCCGGTCATTCTCTACGCCGGCTCGCTGGTGCCGGAGGAAATCCTGGCGCAGGCGGACCCTGCGGCGGAAATCACTGACACCGCGCCTCTGAATCTGGATGAAATTCTACAACTGATCGTCGACGCACATGCGCGAGGGCTGGACGTGGCGCGGATTCATTCCGGCGATCCATCCATCTATGGCGCTATCGGCGAACAGATTCGTCGCCTGCAAGCGCTGGCGATTCCGTTTGACGTCATTCCCGGCGTCACTTCCACCAGCGCCGCCGCCGCGTTGCTGGGCAAGGAGCTGACCTTATCCGGCGTCTCCCAGACCGTCATCCTGACCCGCTACGCAGGCAAAACCCCCATGCCCGAGCGGGAGAATCTCGTCTCCCTGGCGCAACATGGCGCGACACTGGCGATACATCTGGGCGTCACCCGCCTGCATCAGATTGTCGAGGACCTGACGCCACATTACGGCGCAGACTGTCCCGTCGCCGTCTGTTATCGGGTGGGCTGGCCGGATCAGCAGCATATCCTGGGCACGCTCGCGGATATCGTGGAGCAAGTGCGCGCCGCCAAAATCACCCGTACGGCGCTGATTCTGGTGGGAAGGGTGCTGGCCAGCGAGGATTTCAATGAGTCCTATCTCTACGACGCCGCGCAGGCCCACATTTATCGGCCCAAAGTGAAACCGGAAACGCCGCGGAAAGTGCGCCGTACTCAAGCGTAGAATACAGTGGCGGCCTGGTCAGACGGAGAATATGTCCGTCTGGCGACGCCGCTACTTCTAGCGGTTAAAAAAAGCGACTTCCTTTAGGAAAAACGAAACATTCATCGCCACTCTCCAAACAGACTTGAAACCCACCGCCACAATGTGACAAGCATCACATTTGTACATTAAACATATATAACTAATTCATCCCTGATCTCGCCTTCGTGAAAGTCTATTCTCACATTCAATTTCTCATTCTTTCTTTAGGCTTCTGGTCAGACAAAGAATGGACCACGCCAAGCATTTTCAGCCATCACGAAAAATGGACATAAATACAAAAATAATTTAATAACAGCAACTTAATAAGAAATACAACTTTTAAATAAGAAACATCTAATTAAATAAAAAGTTAATTAGTCAGGTATATTTCATTAGTACGACAAGAACCAAACACCCTTTAAAGGTCTAACCCATAAGACCAAGCAACAATTACTTATAAGTCTCTTACCCGCCTATATTCAACGGATTTAAGAAACAGGTGTATAAATACCTAGT
Organism: Hahella sp. KA22; assembly: GCF_004135205.1. Classification (NCBI taxonomy): domain Bacteria; kingdom Pseudomonadati; phylum Pseudomonadota; class Gammaproteobacteria; order Oceanospirillales; family Hahellaceae; genus Hahella; species Hahella sp. KA22. The sequence goes on from NZ_CP035490.1 coordinate 28,178, forward strand.
TCTCCAGCCAAAACAAGTTTGCTACCTTCGAAACAACGACGGATTAGTCCCGCGACAGATAACTGAACTCTATGTTTTTCCTTAATAAATACTTAGGAAAACCAACGGTGTTGGATCACAGCGTTTTGTCGCAGCAAAGGAACTGAACCGCCGGACGGTATGCGGAAGTCCGCATCGCTCTGGTAATCCAATCTCATGCCGAACAGAGCGGGAGTTCTTCGCCATACCGGACCGCGCCCAGCCGCAAAGTGTAGTCGGTCCAGCAGTTATTGATCAGTCTTGAGCGTCAGGTACGGTTGATTCGAGCGTCTTGAAAATTAGCGCCTTTAACCGGGGTCCCCTCCCCGGCGGGCGAGTTATCGCGCATTCAGCATTAAATAAGGAGAACTAAATAATGCCTAGCGATTTAATTTCGTACGACGAATGGATGAAGCGGACTGCAGCCACGGGCAAGCCACGCAGTCGCCTCCTTAAACAGCTGGACAGCCACATCAAATCCTACGAGATGTTCGGCGGCGGCGCCGAAAGATGGTATCTGAATCAGAAACTGGAAGAGTGGAAGAAGAGCAAGGGTCCCAACGGCGAATGGCGTAACAGCGTGCGCAACCGACACGGCGCCATCGAAGAGCTCAGTAAAAAAATGGCCGGACAAGGCCCTGAGCTGAACGACCTCAAAAAGGTCTATCAACGCGATCTGGACCACGCCCGTTTGGGAGCCGTCTACCTCTGGTCTCACACACATTTGCACGACACGCTGATCAGCGCCTTCGCCGCAGGAGCCATCAATATCGCCTCCGCCGGCATGCGCATGCACTCGGAAATCCTCACGTCCCACGGCCACACCGCAGCGGCCCAGAGTCTGACCAGCAAACGTGTGAACATGGGCTACGTCATGCTCCCTGGACAGAAGATCATCGAAGCGGTGGAAGGGTCCGGATACCTGGCGGAGACCGGCGCCAGTCGTAATGTGTTCATGAAAGCCCTGCACTGGATCGAAGACTATTGCCGCAAACTGATTGATGCATTGAAGTCCAAGTTCAAGGATAAGGTATCGCTGTCCATGACCGCCATCAAAACGGTCATCAAGGCGATTGTCGTGAAGTTCGCCTCCTCCGCCGCCCCTTACGTGGCGGGCAGTATGGACGTATTCAAAGGCCTGGTGAACACCACCGATCACGCCGTCACAGCGGTCACCACCTGGTGGCGCGGACGTGGCGTGAATGTGCTGGAAGGTCATCCCCAGGTGATTTGCGGCGCCCTGCGCATGCAGATGTGCAAAGGCATGGGCGCGGGTCTTTACGATGCGCTCAAAGGCGCGTTTTCCGCCTCCACGTTTATCATCGGCGGCATTACCGGCGCGGTGATGAATCTGGTGTTCACCTGTCTGGAAACCGTCACGCTGTTCATCTTGCGTTTGCGTGAAATCGCCCATATCCGCCACTTCTGCAAAGAGGCGCGCTCACACTGGAATGTTTACATCGGCTCGGGCAAAACCCGCGGCGTGCATCAGAACCCCATCCGCTTCAAGGACTGGTTCGAAGGCTATGTGGACAAGTCCGCCTTGATCGCCGCCTTCACGCTGAACAGCGGCATTTGCGGCGACAAGATGCACTTCCTGAATATGTTCCGCGATAACGGCTATGTGATTTCTCAGTATGAGTTTGACCGTGGCGTGAAGTACGTGGATACGTTGAAAACCTTCGCGGCGGAATACATTGGCAAGCAGAGTTATCTGTTCCACTCCAGCGACAAAATGGTCAATGGGTTGCTGGATAACGCCAAGAACTTCAATAACGGCGAGCATGGCAAGTTCCGGGAAATCCTGCTGAAAGTCGCTAACGCCTGACGCTCATCAGGTCGGCCCCAGCGCCGGCCTTTATCCACCGCCCGGTTCGTAATCAGGCTGCGAAATCACGCCTCGACACAGCCAGATTATCGCCTGCCAACGCCTTCCCCTGCACAGACTTTTTCATCTTGTTTATCAGCCTGTTAACGAGTAATTTTAGCTCTGCGCCGGCGCCTTCGGGTCGGTCCTGCTGTGTCCGCCGCGCAACCTCAAGTTCAGGAAGCATAATTAAATAATAATAGGATCAAGTATGAACAAATCATTTTTGCCGATAATTCTGGGCGTATTGCTGGCCGCGCTGCATTCGCTGAGTTACGCCAGGAGCGAAGCGGGGTTCACCATCCGCGCCGGGGATAAGGAGGCGCACTGGAGCAAAAGCCAGTTACTGAACCATCCCGCCAGACAAGTGCTCAATATCCCCCTTCTCAATTATCCCGACCAAGACTTCCCCATTAACGCCGTTCCCATCTCCGTGCTGCTGCAAGACATAGACCTGACCGACGCCTCCGTACTCATTTTCACCTGCCTCGACGGCTATTCTGGCGTGCTGGAGAAGAAGTACCTGCTCAATGACAATCCTGACGCCGCCCGCGCCTATCTGGCGATTGAGCCCGATGATAAGAAGTGGCCGCCATTACCCAAGGGCGCGAACACGTCCAAACAAAGCGCCGGGCCTTTCTATCTGGTGTGGAGCAACCCGGAGAAGTCCGCTATTCCACCTGAATTCTGGCCCTATCAATTGAGTTCGCTGGACGTGGAGGACGACTTCGCACGCATCTTCCCGGCGCTTCTGCCTTCCGGACATCTCGCCGCCAACGATCCTGCGCGCAAAGGCTTTCAGGTATACAAAGCGCGCTGCATGCACTGCCATCAGATCAATGGCCAAGGCGCGGCGAAACTGGGACCGGACCTGAACCAGCCGATGAATCCAACAGAGTATTTCAATGAAACGGCGCTCAAGCAGTTCATCAAAGACCCCACCTCCGTGCGCAAGTGGTCCGATATGAAAATGGTATGGGTGAAAGACAACATCTGGGAAGACGAGGAAATCGACGATCTCATCGCCTACCTGAAGCATATGGCGGCAAGAAAACCGGATATGAAACAGGCCTCTAACTGAGGCCCAAGATTATCCAGCGTAGACAGGCTAACGTCCTTTGACGATATACATGCCTTCGCTGCCGGGACGGGTCAGCTTGAAACCAAAGCGGGTGTAGAGTTCCGGCACATCCGCCATCAGCGTGATGTAAGCCCCGTCCGGGGCTTCCCGTTGCAAGTACGCCATGATGCTTTCCATCACTTTACTCCCAAGACCTCTGCCTTGATGAGCGGGGTCCACAGCGACGTCGACAATCTCAAAGTTCAGCGCCCCATCGCCAACCACCCGCCCCATGCCGACGCAGGTTTCCTGCAGCATCACGCATACGCCGAACAAACTGCGCGGCAGCCCTTTCACCGCCGCCTCTCGGGGTCTTGGACTCAAACCGGAGATTTGACGTAATCGCATGAAGTCATCCACTTCCGCCACTTTCTCAACTACTTCGTACATGCAACTTCCTTACAGATTCCTTTTAAGTTTCGAACAACGTCGGACTTATCCTCCATTGCGCGACCAATGCCGAATCGTTTTGATTTCTTCCGCCGGGATTCCCAAAGATTCCAGAAAATCCTGATGCGCTTCCGGCGACATGGATTCAAACTCTACATGCCATTGCCGCATGGCCGCTTCGTCCAGTCCTACCGCCGCCAGCATGGCGACCCAGCCCTGCTTGTCGATAATACGGGACTTCTTACGCCCTCGCTCGCTCTTCAGTATACTGGCGATCACTTGCTGCTGAGCGCGCAAACGCTGTATTTCCCGGTTGATCGACTGCAGGCGCTGTTCAAGAATGTCCTGCACGCCATCATGGGGTTGCGCCAGCACGTCGGCAATATTCTCCAGCGGCAATCCCGCTTCGCGATAAAACGCGATTTTCTCCATTCTGCTGAAATCCGCCTCGGAATACAGACGATAATTGGCCTCGCTCCGGGCGCTGGGACTCAGTAGTCCGATTGAGTCGTAATACAGCAACGTGCTGCGCGATACGCCAAATTTACGCGCCATCTGACCAATGGTGTACATCCATCCGCCTCATTGTTTTATCGTTCAGTAAAGCGGTCATAACGACCGCTTTGTGTTTCTTGTCAGGATTCTACAGGGCCCGGATGCGAGTTATTTCCTCCGCGGAAATCCCCAGCCATTCCAGCAGACTTTGGTGCGCCTCCGGATACCGGGCTTCGAACTCCCGATGCCAACGCCGCATCGCGTCTTCATCCAGCCCCGCCGCCCGCAGAACTTCCACCCATTGCGCTTTATTCATCACAGTATCGCTCATGATTCATCTCCCGATAGTTCAGTGAAAAACGTACAGCTGCGCAGCCGACGAAAGCTACTTTGAGGTATGAAGTTATAGACAGGTCAAGGGAGGAGTCGGTTATTCTTTTCCAGAGCTCATTTTTCGTCGCCAGCAGAGAGGATTAAATCTTGTGGAGGCACTCAACGCGCTCAGTCTTTGTCTCATCATGCTCGCCCTGGCGGCGATTCCCAGCTCCAGCGTGGCGCTGGTGGTCGCCCGTTCATCCGTGTCCGGCTTTGCTCATGGCGCCGCGGTGACGGCAGGCGTGGTGTGTGGTGATTTGATATTCGTCTGTCTGGCGATTCTGGGTATGACTACCCTGGCGGACACATTGGGAGGGCTTTTTCTGATCATCCGTTATCTCGCGGGCACGTATCTGATCTGGTTTGGACTCAGCCTGATCCGCTCGCGATCCACCCTCACCCTTAGATTTACAGCGCCTGCAAAATCTCGTCTGGCGACCAGTTTCAGCGCAGGTTTGCTGCTAACGCTGGGGGATGTTAAAGCCATCCTGTTTTACTCAAGCCTGTTCCCTGTCTTCGTGGACATGTCGTCACTGACCGCGCCAGACATAACCACCATCATAGCGATCACCGTCCTTGCCGTAGGCAGTGTAAAGCTTCTCTACGCCCTCTTGGCGCAAAAGATAGCCGCCAGATTTATTAACAGCCCCATGGCGAATGCGGCAAAAACCGTAGCAGGCGGTGCACTTGTGGGGACTGGGGCTTATTTGATTGTGAAAGGATGACTCCCCAGGATTACGCACGCCTAATGCAAATCACAGTGCAGGTCGACAGCTGATTCGAACTGAAACATGCCCTTTAAACTCATAATCAGGCTCAGTTGAGATAATAAAGCTTAAATATTTCTCCTCGATTAGCGCCGTGTTTTTAAATGCCCGTATCAGTTCATTCTCAATCTTGACGCCATCCACCTCAAACTCATCCATCACCTGATAGTTAATAAGCGCACTCATACAGGTACAGGAGGCGATGCTGTCATGCAGCGTGACATCCGCAAGCAGTGTTATGCGGTCACCGTCTTCTTGAATCTGCGCCGGCTTAAGTTCAAGACACGCCTCCAATTTATTCGAAAACTGGAACCGTTCAATGGAGAGATCCGCCCGATGCCCATTGGCCTGACAAGCTCCCATGTTACCTATGGACATGAATAGAAAAATTATTCGTATGTATTTACTCATTATCCTTTCTCCAATGCGGCCCTGTTAATGCTATCAGGGAAGAGCCTTGGTTCCTCCATAGGTTGAAGTATAAGCATACGCAATTTTTAGCTTCATACTCTCTTTAAAACCTTTTGATGCGTACTTTTTTAAACGAGTAAAGAACCGTGTTTCCACTTCAATGCAGCCATGCGAGAAACCTTTGACTGAGTCATGTAAGTAGAAGCCTCCTCGAAAAATAGGAGCGCAAGCGGCTTTAGTTGCACTATCTGCAGGCTCAAACCTAACTCTATGCAATCCCCAATTTGCCACATAAGGCTCGCAATCCAAGTAAGGTGTTTTCGCCGCTGCCCCTCTTGGTATGCTTTGGATCTTCCATGATGGTTGGAGAGCACAAGTTTTGGGGTCAATACTTGCCGGAGATGAGTCCATCCATAACTTCAGGGTATAAATCCCGGGAGGCACGGGTCCATGTTCTTCAATGCAAACATGAGCGGTTGATTGAAAGTTACCAATACTAGGATGGTTCATTCCTGAAGTAGCTTTATAGCTCTCAGGCGCGCCGCCATCGCCCGGGTCCTTCCAATGCAATTGCTTACCATCGTACAAAAGTAACTCAGCCATGAGGACCTCAGTAAAGACTTATCTTAGATAACTTCTGGAACCAATTCTAACCATGGATAATAGAAAGGTTCGATCATCCAATTGCACGATAACAGTACAATTTTTTCTGCATGAAGTTCTTTTGTCTATTAAGAGAAATAATTTTCTCAGGAGTATAGATCTCGCCATAAAACCACTGTCGATTCCAGCTAAGCTCAAACGACAAGGATTTACACTTCGCCGAATTCTTACGGCGGTTTGAGCTACACGTTTATCACTAAGGAATCGATTATGTCTCTCCAGCTTTACGCACACCCTTTTTCTTCTTACTGCCAGAAAGTGTTAACCGCGCTTTACGAAAACCAGACGCCGTTTGAGTTTTGTCTGGTCGCCCATGACGACGCCGACGCCTGGCGACGGCTTGAAGCGCTTTGGACGATGAAGCAGTTCCCTGTGTTAGTGGATCAGGGGAAAACGGTGGTGGAGTCGAGTGTGATCATTGAGCATCTGGATCTGTATTATCCGGGGCCTGCGTCATTAATACCCAAAGATCCCAAAGCCGCCCTGCCCGTGCGCATGATGGATCGCTTTTTCGATCACTATGTCATGACGCCCATGCAGAAGCTGGTGTATGACCACATGCGGGAAGAAGGCGCTCACGATCGACAAGGTGTCGCGGAGGCTAAGCAAAAGCTGGATAAGGCGTATGCGTGGCTGAATGCCACCCTGGAAGGAGGTGAATGGGCGGCGGGGGATACGTTCACCCTGGCGGATTGCGCCGCGGCGCCCGCTCTTTTTTACGCTGATTGGACATATGCAATTCCGCCCGAACACACCAGTTTGATTGCATACAGACAGCGTCTGCTGGCGCGTCCTTCCTTCGCCAGAGCCGTGGAGGAAGCCCGTCCCTATCGCAAAAACTTCCCTCTCGGCGCGCCGGACCGAGACTAAAAAGCGTTATCCACCCAGCACTTACAGAATTGAATAGTAAAGTGGCGAAGAGAGTCGAAATATTTTACAACTCGTCTCATTCCGCCTCACGCCCATATGTAACAGTCCATTGGATTTACACCTGTTTAGGCTTTTCGGCCTAGTTTGTGCTGTATCCCGCTTCGTTGACGGAAGTCAGCAACATTGATGTTGATAAATGACAGAAAGGAGATAAAGGCATGAAGCCGAGTAAGTATCCCACCCTTATCGCAGCCACTCTGGCGCTTTCTCTAAGCGGAGCTGCACAAGCCTATCTGCTGACCGGAACCATTTACGATCACGTCGCCTCTGAAGCCGACTTCGAAGACGCCATCAGCGGTCTTTCACGAGGTATGCTGGCTTCCACGCTGGGCTCAGACGGACTACCTGATTACATTGGAACTGGCGGCTACGGCGGTGTGCAAAGCGCAGCGAGCTTCGATAACTGGTGGAGCGATTCCCATGGCTCTAAATCCGTGGAATTGAATCTGGCGGACAACGGAAGCGGCATGTATTCGTACAGCGATTCCACATTCTTCCCTATCGACGGCGAGTTGTCCGGCAATGAAGGACGCAGCCACAACTATCACTTCGCCATGCACCTGGAAGGCAAAACCTCCTTCAAAGAGATGGATATGTTTGACTTCACTGGTGATGACGACCTGTGGGTGTTTATCAACGGCAAACTGGTGATGGATCTGGGCGGCGTGCACGGCCCGGCCAATGGCCATTTCTCCGGTTCGGACTTGCTGGGCCTGGGCCTGTTGGAAGATACCGTTTACGACCTCGACATCTTTTTCGCTGAGCGCCACACCACTCAGTCCAACTTCAATATCACCACCAGCCTGCGTATTGAGCCGCCGACGCCTGTCAGCGAATCTTCCGTGCTGGCGTTGTTCATGACTGGTCTGCTGGGACTGGGCATGCGGAGATGCTTCCGCAAGTAAATGTGAGCTTATTCTTGCTTTCACTTTAATGCGCATCTTGGTGGATTAATCAGTGAAAGCCAGATACGACAAGGGGGAGCGTCAGGCACCCCCTTTCTTTATCCGGGCGAAGATAGAAGTTAAGCGGCTGACTTACTCCGAGCTGCTAACCTCCTGCGCGAAGAGGCCCTTGGATGAATGCTGCACTTCGTACTCCACATGACTGCCTGCGCGCAGCGTTTTATAGCCGTCTTTTCTGATGGCGCTGTAATGTACAAACACATCGCCTTCGGCGCTTTCAATGAAACCGTATCCCTTTGCGTTATTAAACCATTTCACCATGCCGGTAGTTCTTTCTCCTGACTGCATGATCTCTCCCTTTCCATGTTTAACTATGCGGCCTTGGTCGCGCGTGCTTCCTTAGCCTTATTCCTGATTTCACTGCGGGAGGCGCAGAGGCCTTTCCCGCGCAACTCTGTCGCCGGCCCTTCCCGGTCCGAACGACGATTAGGAGATCGATTATACTCCCTTCCACAAAATTGGTAAGAGCCAGAATTCTTTTGTCTCCAAAAGATTGACTCACCGATTTCACAAATCCAGCATATAGATTCTGAAAATTCTTAAAACGGGATATTTTTCGGATGATCAGCCATATCGACCATATTGTTCTCACCGTTGCGGACATTGAGCGTTCCGTTGCGTTTTATCAGCGCGTCCTGCAGATGGAGCCTGTCACCTTCGCCGCGGGACGCCGCGCATTGAAATTCGGCATGCAGAAAATCAACCTGCAGACCCTGGGACAGGAAACCCGCAATCGCGCGGGCGTCGGCTCCGGAGACTTGTGCCTGATTACCCAGTGGAAACTGGAAGACGTCATCGCCCACCTGCAAGCGGAGCAGGTCGAAATATTGGAAGGCCCGGTCACCAAGAGTGGCGCCATGGGCGCGATTACTTCCGTCTATTTCAACGATCCGGACCTTAATCTGGTCGAAGTCAGCGTGTACTCCCAATAGGCGCGAGTGGTGGAAGCTTACTTCAGCCTGTTTTTCATCGCCTTTCTGGCGGCGACGCTGGTGCCCGCCTACTCCGAAATCATGCTCGCCGGCCTACTCGCCACTGGCCACGATCCAGCCTTGTTGTGGGTGTTCGCCACGGTCGGCAATACCCTTGGCTCCGTCGTTAATTGGGTGTTGGGACGTTATCTTCTGCACTTCAAAGACCGACGCTGGTTTCCTTTCAAGGAGAAAAATCTGGGCCCCGCGCAGCGTTGGTTTCAACGTTATGGCGTGTGGTCCCTGCTCATGGCATGGGCTCCGTTATTCGGCGACGCGTTAACCTTTATCGCCGGCCTCATGCGCATACGTCTGCCCATCTTTGTTTTCCTCACCTTCGCCGGCAAAGGGGCGCGCTACGCCATCATCGTGGGCCTGTTCGATCAGTTCGGCGCCTACTTCCAGAGCACAAACTGGTTCTGAAGCGAGACGTCGCCATAATTCATCATTTTCCGCTAGGTTTTCGCCCGATTAAGTAGAGATAATGCCTCACTGATATCTCTGTCCTGACCTTCAGATACGCATGCCGTCAAACGCCCTAACCGGAACATCCTTGTTCAGCCCACCGCTTTATCGCGTTGGCGTTCGCGTTATTATCGCCGTTCTTTTCCTGTGGCTGTTCAGCCCCGTTCTCGCCTGGGTCTGGAACCAGATGCTGACGCCGGAGAACGAGTTCCATGTGATCGCCTGCCTGTTATTGGTCGGCGTGGCGATTCATGCCTATAGGAGAAAAGCGACTTCTGGCCACGGGCTGGCGTTTCATTGCCGCTTTATTCCTTTCGCTCTGCTGGCGACCAGCTGTTTGGCGTATCTGCTCAACGAATACATCACCGGCATTCATATCTTCTCCGCTACGCTAATGACCATCGCCGGTTACGGCCTGCTCGGCCTGTATGTCGTCCCCAGCCTGTGGCGCAGCGCGTTGATTCCTTGCGTATTGCTGATATTCGCACTGCCCTTTGAAGGTTATCTGGATATTTACCTTGGCTTTCCCCTGCGCTTGCTGTGCGCCGATCTGGCTGGCGACTTACTCTCAGCGCTGGGCGCGCCGCCCATGTCCAATGAATCCATCATCCTGATTGAAAACAAAGCGGCGGTGGTGGATCTTGCCTGCAGCGGCCTGAAGGGAATCTGGGCCGGTATGATTTTTTTTCTGCTGCTCACCTGGCTGGAGCGCAAGGCGCTGTCCTGGCGTTGGTTAGCCGTCCTGATGCTGTTTATCGGCTCACTGATATTCTTCAACGCGCTGCGCATTACCGCACTGGTGTATACCGATCTGGCGCTGGATGCGCCGCATGTTGCGGATCATATTCATACCGCTCTGGGCGCGTTGGGATTCGTGCTGTCCTGCGCTCTGGCCTGGCTCGCTCTGACCTTGGCTCCGTCGCGTCCTCCGGCGGTCCAAAGCAATGCGCCATCATCTATCCCCCGGCTCTTTGGCGCCGCCTCGACAGGACCGTCAGTTTGGCGTCATAAAGGGGAACTCGCCATTGCGGTTCTCCTGGTCCTGGCGCTGCTCAGCTACACGCCACACCCGAAACTGACGCTGGCTGACGTATCGGTCAACCTGCCGGCGCCGCCACAGTTCGCCGCGCAGGCTGCTCCCTTATCCGACATTGAAGCCGGATTTTTTGATCGTAACGCCGCCACCGCCCGCAAATACCACTTTTCCTGGCAAGGCATGCAGGGCAGTTTGATTCTGGTTCACAGCCGCTACTGGAAAGCCCAGCATGATCCCCGTAATTGCTATCGATCCCAGGGCGTCAGCATTGATGATGAGAAAACCTGGGTGCTGCCGGATCAAAGCGAGATTAAATATCTGCGCCTCGATCAAGGCGCCCACTCCGCATTCTATTGGTTTCAGTCCGCCGACAGGCAGACCGCGGATTACTCCTCCCGCGTCTTTTCCGCATGGAGTGAGCCGGAGCAATCCTGGGTGATGGTTTCCGTCGCCTGGAACAGCATGATTTCCCCCGACCTTGCGGCGCAGGCGACAGCTTTACTGCGCCAACATGTTCAACACATTCTGACCGGAACTGAGACTTCCGGCGCTGAACGGAGCGACAATGGAAAATAAGAAGTTACCTGTGTGGCGAGCAGTTTGCTGCTACCTCCTGTTCTGGTTCTGGAACCTGACCTACGCTGTTCTTGCGGGCATCCTGATCATTCCTCACTTCACAATGCCCGCCATCACCGGAGCCTTCATCGGGCTACACAGCGGGTTCTCAGCATTGTTCGCCACCCTGTTGGTAGCGATACCCGCGCTCTGTATCGGTCTGGGGTTCACGCGATTCCGGAAAAATCCCACCGCGCTGATAAAACTGTTTTACGGCGTGGAAATGCCCATCATCTTTATCATGCTGAGCACGATGTTCCTGCTGCGCGAACTGAATCCAGGCGTCACGCATGTGCTGATCAATATCCTAGTCGCGCTCTTCGCCTATCTCGCCTGCCTGTGGGGCGGAGTCCACACCCGTTTCCCCTCGTGGCTGCGACTCTGTCTCGCCATGACCATGCTGTTGACCGGTCTGTATTGCGCGTTGCTGCTCGCGCCGTTCTTTCTTCCCGCCACTGCGGGATTCTTCGAATTACTGGGAGAGATCAACCTGCGCCACATGGGTAATATTTTTAACTATCTACTCCTCCTGGTAGCGCTGGTATGCGGCCTGTCGACGTGCGTGGTCTTTCTGGCGCTCCCCTTTATGCTGATTTTCCTTTACCTCCGGGAATTTCTGCGTGAATGGCGCATCGCGGACGCCAGTCTTGGGAGCGCCAAAGCCAGCGCCATCGCAGCGGGAATACTGGGGCTGAACGCCATCCTGTTCGCCGTCCTGAATCAGCAGCCGCAACAGGAAGCATTTGAACGCATGGCGTTTCTGGATCAGCAATTCAGACCTGGCGACACGATCCCCAGTATCCCCCGAGAAGAGCACGACGCCCTGCGCAAAGGACTGATCAACGCCTATCTGGCGCCCTATCGTTATCTATCAACTACAGAGAGAAACGGCGCCGTGTATAACGCTTACCTGGGCGCTTTTGACGATGCGGACCATGCTTTGGCGAAAGGGTCTCAAGCCATCTTCAACTTTTTGGCGACGCCCTTTCTTTACGATGGCGCCTACTTCCGCGAGGATAAAGAGCGCGCCGCCCGTTACTACCAAAAGTTCTTTGATCAGCCTATCGAAAAAGGAGAACCAGAGGCGATTCTAAACGCCCTCAAAGCCACCTTCGACCGGGGCCGCTCCGTCGCGGGACTGGTGGATGCGCTAAACCAACATGTGTTGATCACTAACATGGCGATCACTGTCGAGCCGCAAGACGACAGCGCACGCATTCGCATAGTGCAAACCCTGGAGAACCAGACCTATGATAATCATGAGGTCACATTCCATTTCAGTCTGCCGGAAGAGACCGCGCTGACAGGCCTATGGCTGAGCGACGATGCGGAAGATCTGGACAAGTTTGTTTACGCTGTGGCGCCTCGCGGCGCGGCGCAACAGGTTTACAACGACGAAGTGAGTCGACGCATCGACCCCTCTTTGCTGGAGCAGGTCGGCCCTCGCCAATATCGCCTGCGCGCTTTTCCCGTTCCGCCTCGTAGCGCCCTGTACAATCGCTCCATGGGCCTGCGCCTGGGTACGGACTACGAGGTCAAACCGATGTATTTAACGTTGGAGTATAAAACCACCATGGACGACCAAGGCGCCTGGCCGTTGCCTCAGCTGCTGGAAAAGCGCAACGCCTATTGGAGCGATCAGACTCAACGTACTTTGAACGACCAACCACTCCATACTGAAAAGGATGCGTGGCTTCCCGCTACCGCGCCGATGTCAGCGACCGCCCCGCGCAATCAGCATGACGCCGTCGTCGCTGGCCAGCGCGTTCGCGCCGTTCCCCGCACCGGCGCTGATGCGCAATGGGATATCCAGGCATCAACGACGCCATACGCCATTCTTATCGATGGCTCCTACAGCATGGGCGAGCAGACGGAAAATGTAGCGGCAGCGTTGAAGCAACTACAACAACTCGATATCGCCCACGAAATTTTTCTGTGCCATACACGCTGCCAGCCCATGAAAAACCTGCCGGCAGCCGAAGAGTTTTATGGCGACAGTCTGCCCATGAACCAGTTAGCCGTCTGGCGTAGAAACGCTAAGCAGGATTATGACGCGGTGATGCTGCTGACCGACGCCGGCAGCTATGAACAGGAGTCCCAGGTCTCATTCAAAGCCACCCAGATGCCGCCTGTATGGCTGGTTCACCTGGGCGGCGCTCTGGCTTACGCCTATCACGACCAGACACTGGATCTGCTTAAACAGAGCCATGGCGGCGTGGCCCAGTCGCTACAGGAGGCGATCGTCGCCCACCAGTTGCGGCAAGGACGAACGGAAGACGGCTTGTTCGCCATCACCCCTCACTACCTTTGGTACACGGATGAAAACACAAGCGCCGAGGCGGATAAAAACGGCGCGCAAAGCGGGGAGGACTTCTTCTCCGCTATCGCCGCGCGCCGCTGGCTGGAGTATCTGGCGCAGAGCCGCGACACCACTGATGTCCAGGTGCTGGACCAATTGCACGCCATCGCCAAAGCAGAACACATGGTGACGGACTATTCTTCCATGATTGTGCTGGTGGAAGAGCGTCAGAAAAAAGCGCTGGAAGAAGCAGAGCAAAAGGCGGATCGGTTCGATCGCGAAGTGGAGACCGGTCAGGAAGATTTCAGCGCCCCCATGGATATGTTCAGCGCGTCTCCGGTTCCTGAGCCTGAAGAGTGGCTGCTGCTGGGACTGGCAGGTCTGATGCTGGCGTTCGCCACCCTGCATCGCAGACGCAAGTTCACGCTGCAGCCCGCCAGTCTTTAAATCGAAAACGCCCGGCTAATCCCGGGCGTTCTTTTATATTGCGAACAAGTTTTATTTGATCAATACGGCAGCAACATGCCAACGCCAAACAACAAACCAATCACGACAACCAACACCAGCAGCGAAATACCAAACGCCGCCCAATTCGAGATCATGGAGCCGCCATTCGCCATATGATGTTCGACATCATCTCCCTGGTACTTTTTGGCGATCTGCATCATCGCCACCAACTGTACGACGGTGAACACCACGTTGACGCCAGGAATATCCGGCACAAAGAAAGCCAATCCGAAGACCACAACCAGCGCCAAAAATGAGAAGACCAACGCGTTGCGGGCCATGTCTTCCCGACCAAGCTGCTTGAAGTTGTGAGAAAGGATAATACCGCCGGCCAAAATAGTGCCGAAGAACGTCGCCAGCCCTACTGCAGGCAACTTATACAGGCGGTAATCGCCGACGGGCTTCCGGCTATTGCGGCCGTCAATAAGGGAGGATTCCGGGGTTTTATATACTTCTTCCATTATCTGCTCCAAAACTCTATGCATGAAAAGGTTGGCGCTGGGAGCAATGGAGGGTGACGCCCATTGCGCGCCAAAGAAATGAAAGCGATGAAAGTGGCGAAAACCCGTCGTGGGAAAATAAAAACGCCCCGATTAAAGAGGCCAAACATTAACATGGCAATGATATTGGCATGTTAATCATCAGGCGCATGGACGCGCCTGCGCGGCGTTAAGCCGCGGGAGACAGGGCCTGACATGTGCAGGCCCTGTCGTTGCAGACAAATAGAAGGAAGCTATTTGTCTACCTGATTAATAAAAAAAACCGGCCGAAGCCGGGTGCAAGATAGGGTAGGTCAACCCAGGAGTAACCAGACGCCGACAACGATCAACCCGCCGCCGAACAAAACCGCCTGCACATGCTGGCCAAGGCCGCCAGTCAGTCGTTTCACCAGCACCGCGCCAGCAGCGATCCAGGCAAGATGAGTACAGATATTAAGACAGGCCAGCATCGCCGCCAGCCATAGCGCCCGCGCCGTCGCCTCTTCGCCCTGAGCGCCAAACAAAGAAAACATCAGGACCACCATCACCCACCCTTTGGCGTTGAGCAGTTGGATAATCAGGCCATCTTTGAAGCCAAGCTTTTTGGGAGCGGTCGGGTCTCCAGACAGCGCCGGACGGAAAAAACAGTACCCCAGATAGAACAGGTAACAGGCGCCGGCGGTGCGCAGAATGGCGTAGCTCTGCGGATACTCCTGCATCACCGCTCCCAGGCCAAACCCCACCAGCAACGATTTAAGAAGAAACACCAGATCGATTCCCGCCATCAAGGGCAATGAGCGCTTAACGCCCAACTGCGCGCCGGAAGCGGCGAACACCACATTGGCGGGGCCGGGACTGAATACAAGGGGGAACATGACGGCCAGCCAGGCCGCAATAAAGCTTAACGACATAGGTTTACTTCCTGCATTGACTCCAAAGCCGGCCTCCACAATTTTGCGGAGCGGCCAACAACGAGATCTAATCTATGACGAGAGGGCTTTGTGGTTCTTGTACGAAATTGCGTTTGGCGAAACTGCCGGGGGTCACGCCGTACACTCGCTTGAAATTGCGATGCAGATGACTTTGATCGAAGAAACCGCATTCCAAAGCCGCCGTCAGCGGCTCCATACCGGCCTCCATCAGCCGTTTGGCTTCACGGGTTTTCAGCAATATCAGAAATTGATGAGGGGTCAACGCAAAGCGTTGCTTGAAGGCGCGAATCAACTGAAAGCGGCTCATGCCGGTCAGCCCCGCCAACTCTTCCAGGGCGACATTGCGACGCCAGTGGTCGTGCAGGTAATCGCGAATCCGAAGACAACCTTGCAGGTCCTGAGCGCGCTTCGTCTCTACTTCGCCGCCATCGCCATGGCGCTGGAAAAGCTGATGCAGCGCTGCTGTCAGTAATGAATCCTGAGCCAGAGAAAAACTCTCTGTCTCCAACGCCTGATGCAGTTCCAGCAACAACGAGAAGACAGCAGGATCGTCAACCACCGGCCCCCGTAGAAAGGGCGAGAAACCATTACGATGCTCACGCAGCGTTTCCCGCAGCAAGGCTTCTTCGAAATAGAACATGCGATAGCGCCAGCCGCCATCGCTGGCGGCGAAGCCGGTATGCGGCTCTGCAGGATTGATGGCGACGATCTGGCCACAGGGAATCACCACTTTATCGCCGCGATAATCCAGTCCCTCAGCGCCTTGCAGAATAACGCCCACGGCAAGCTGGTCATGCCAGTGTTTGCTAAATGAGAAACGGTTAAACGCGGCGGAAAGCAACTCTACGCCCTGCACGCGGGGACTTTCCCACAAACGGGAGTATTCTTTCACTTGGGCGCCTTATTGCGCCGTGACAAGGCGTCGTAGATCACGCCGGCAATCGCGCCGCACGCCAGAGCGCCGGCCAACGCATAAATGCCCAACAACAGATACATCAAACCTCCCCCCGCCACGCTGGCCGCCGCCGAAGCGCTGCGCTTCCAGGCGGGGGCAATAAAGGTCGCGGCGACAACCGCGCAAGCGCCCACCAACCCGGCGCAGACAAACCTTACCTGTCCCGGCCAAGCGTCCCAGCCTTCCGCCAGACAATCGCCCCCGCCATACATTTCAGGATCACATCCCCACTCGACGCGCAGGTTGTAGTAGATAAGCGCCAGTAACGCGCCATAGAGGACACCGGCCACCCAGGCCAGCGGCGTACAGAGAATACGAACAATCGCAGTAGCGTTCACATCACATCCTTTTCAGGCAGGTCCTTTCGACGCTTAACGCTTCCAAGGTTAAGTTTGCTAAAGATGTAAATCTCCGGCGGTAAAGTCAATACGCTCCCGCCACGCCGGTCGTCATTCACTGGGCGCGAGATATTAACATGGCAATGATATTGGCATGTTAATCATCAGGCGCATGGACGCGCCTGCGCGGCGTTAAGCCGCGGGAGACAGGGCCTGACATATGCAGGCCCTGTCGTTGCAGACAAATAGAAGGAAGCTATTTGTCTGCCTGATTAATAATAACGCGCAGCAAACGCTACCCGCTGTCCGGCTTGTCTCCATACGCATTTATTCCTCTGGCGATCCGCGCTCACCCACTCTAAGAGGATGAAAATCCGGGAGATTTGGCGCAGAATGCGGCAGATTAATCGAGGCGCCGGAGTTCGCGCCGCCGCATCTTAAGGAACACTGCAAGAGGCCCCAACGTGCAACTGAATAAAATTCCCGCCACTGTCGTCACTGGATTTCTTGGCAGCGGCAAGACCACCCTGCTGTCCAATCTGTTGAAACAAGCCAACGGCAAACGCATCGCAGTGATCGTCAATGAATTCGGCGAGCTGGATATCGACGCCGACCTCCTGCGCAATTGCCCGCTGGATTGCGACGACAACGCCGCCACGCAAACGGAATCCGGCATTTACGAACTCGCCAACGGCTGTATCTGTTGCACGGTGGAAGAGGAATTTCTGCCGGTAATGCAGAAGCTGGTGGAGCGCCGCGACCAGATCGACCACATTCTGATTGAGACCTCCGGTCTGGCGCTGCCCAAACCATTGGTGCAGGCGTTCAACTGGCCGGACATCAAACAGTTCTGCACCGTGGATGCGGTCATTACCGTGGTGGACGGCCCGGCTGTGGCGGCAGGCCGCTTCGCTCACGACCCGGAACGGGTGGAGCAACAGCGTCTGGCGGATGACAGCCTCGATCACAACCCCAGCCTGCAGGAGCTGCTGGACGACCAGCTCAGCTCGGCGGATCTGGTGGTTATCAGTAAGAGCGACTGCCTTGATGAAAACGCCCGCGCACAGGCGCTGCAACTGGTGCAGGCGAAGCTGCCTGAGCGGGTGAAAACGCTGTTCGTCGCCAATGGCGAGGTGGATTCGCAAGTGCTGATCGGGCTGGAAGCGGCGACGGAAGAGCGCATCGAAGCCATTCACACCCATCATGATCATCACCATGATCACGGTCATCACCACCGCCACGCCCATGACGATTTCGACTCCTGCGTCATTACCCTGGGCGCCGTGGACAGCGACAAGCTCCTGGCGATTACCCGCGACCTCATCAGCGCCAATACGATCTATCGGGTCAAAGGCTTCGTCGCCAACGGCGATAAACCAATGCGCCAAGTGGTGCAGGCGGTGGGCGACCGTATCGCCCACTATTTCGACCGCCTGTGGGGCGCAGACGAAGACCGTAAAACCCGCCTGGTGTTTATCGGCCAGGGCATTGACGCCTCCGCTCTACGTGACGCCCTGAGCGCGGCGGAAGTCTGAGTCCATGCATCTGCTGGCGGCGCAACCAGGCGGTTTCAATGACGGCGAAGGCATCGTCGATCTGCAACAAACGCCAGCGGATCTGGTGATTCTCACTGCGGCGGACGGCGCGCTTGCGCTGCTCGCCCAGGAGGCGGAGACGCTACCGGATGATTATCCCAGCCTGCGCCTCGCCAACTGGATGCACCTGAGCAAGCCGGCGGCTTTCGACCTCTACCGGGACCAGGTGCTGGACCACGCCAAAGTCGTGGTGTTGTCGCTGCTAGGCGGCGCGTCTTACTGGCCCTATGGACTGGAGCAATTGCAGGACTGGGCGCAGCGTCCCGGACGCACATTGATTGTGGTTCCTGGCGATGATGGCGAAGACCAGCAACTGCTGAACAGCGGCAACGTCGACGTCGTCTGCGCTCGCCGCGTCTGGCGCTATCTGCGTGAAGGCGGGCGCGGCAATAGCGAACAGCTTTTCCGTTATCTTGCGACAGTATTTTTTGGTCAGGAACTTCCCTGGCTGGAGCCCAAGGTCATTCCGCGCTCGTTGATTTATCACCCGGCAATCGCCGACGCCACCCTGCAGGATTGGCGCAACGAGTGGCGCGCGGACCAGCCCACTATCCTGCTGTTGTTCTATCGCAGTCACCTGCAGGAAGCCAACACCGCAATGTTCGACGGCCTGATTCGCGTACTGCAGGAACAGGGTTTGAATCCGCTGCCGCTGGCGGTGGCCTCCTTGAAAGAGACGGTCTGCCTGGAGACGGTGGACCTGCTGTGCCAACGCAGCGCGGCGACAGTGATTCTCAACACCACCGCTTTCGCGCTGCAAAGCGCCGGCAATGCGTCTCTGTCATCAACGCCCACTGACTATGCCCACCCACTGAGCGTCGACCTCCCTATTTTGCAGGTGATTCTCGCTTCCAGCAGCGAAGCGGACTGGCGTGAACAAAGCGGCGGCCTGCGCTCCCGGGATATCGCCATGCACATCGCGCTGCCGGAACTCGACGGGAGGATCATCACCCGCGCCGTGGGATTCAAAGACTCCGATCATTACAGCGAACGCTGTCAGTTGAGTGTAGTGCGTTATGTATTGCAGGAAGAACGCGCCCGCTTTGTCGCGGAACTGGCGCTGCGCTGGAGCCGTCTGAGCGCCAAGCCCAACGCCCATAAGCGGATTGCGCTGGTGCTCGCCAACTACCCGACGCGCGACGGCCGCATCGGCAACGGCGTCGGCCTGGATACACCGCGTTCCACCCTGAACCTGTTGCGAGGCATGCAGGCGGCGGGATACCCGGTGTCGGATATTCCGGAAAACTCCGCCGCGCTGATCGAACTGTTGCAGTCATCCGTCACCAATAATCCGGATACCCTTGAACTGCTTCCCTGTCAGCAAAGCATGGCCCTGGCGGACTACGAAGCCAGCTTCAATCGCCTGCCGGAGCGCTGTCGACAGGCTGTACTGGAGCGCTGGGGCGCGCCACAGCAGGATCCCAAATGTCGCGCCGGCAGGTTGATGCTGTCCGGCGTCCGCCTGGGGGAAACCTTCGTCGGCATTCAGCCTGCGCGGGGCTATAACATGGATCTCGCCGCTAATTACCATGATCCCGACCTGATCCCGCCTCACAGCTACCTGGCTTTCTATTTCTGGCTGCGCCACGCCTATGAGGTCGACGCCATCGTGCATGTGGGCAAGCACGGCAATCTGGAATGGCTGCCGGGAAAAGGCGTGGCCCTGTCAGAGCAGTGCTGGCCGGACATTGCTCTTGGCCCCATGCCGCATATCTATCCCTTTATCGTCAATGATCCCGGTGAAGGCGCGCAGGCCAAACGCCGCGCCCAGGCGGTGATCATCGACCATCTGATGCCGCCCATGACCCGGGCGGAAGTCTATGGCGAGCTGGCGGAACTGGAGCGCATGGTGGATGAGTATTATCAGGCCATGGGCCTGGATGCGCGTCGAGAAAATCACCTGCGTCGTGAAATTCTGCAAAAAGCCCGCAGCGCCCATGTGCTGACGGAACTGCCCCAGGCAGGCGCGGATTCGGACGATAACGCCGTACTGCAGGAACTGGACACTTACCTCTGCGACATCAAAGAAGCGCAGATCCGCGATGGCCTGCATTGTCTGGGAGAACTGCCGGAGCCTATGCAGATGCGCGACACCCTGACAGCGCTGGTGCGATTGCCCCGTGGCGAGCAGCCTGATGATCGCGGCCTGTTGCATGCGCTGGCGGCGGATCTGCAGATGTCCGTCAATGGCGATGACGCATTCGATCCACTGCAACCACAAGCCCGCCTCTGGCGAGGCGCACGGCCGCAGCCTCTGGTCGCGCTGTTGCAGTCAGTCTGGCGTACGGAACAGCATACGCGGGAACGTCTGGAGCTTTATGCGCAACAACTGGTTGAGCAGTATGTGCTGAGTGACGCGCCGTTAATCGAGCTGCGCGACAGCCTGCCCAGCGTCAGCGCCCTGCTCGTTTACATACAAACCGTACTGAAGCCTGCGTTGCAACGTAGCGCCGACAACGAAATTCAACACAGCCTGCGCGCGCTGGCGGGACGCTTCGTGCCTCCCGGCCCCAGCGGCGCACCCACGCGCGGACGTCTGGACACGCTCCCCACCGGGCGTAATTTCTATGCCGTGGACAGCCGCGCGATTCCGTCCAAAACCGCCTGGGAACTGGGTCAGGCGTCAGCGGAGCAAGTAGTGCTGCGCCACCTGCAGGAGCACGGCGACTACCCCAGGCAAATCGGTCTGTCGGTCTGGGGCACCGCCACCATGCGCACCGGCGGCGACGATATCGCGCAAGCCTTCGCTCTGATGGGCGTGAAACCGGTGTGGGCGCCCGGCTCTCATCGTGTGGTGGACTTCGAAATCATACCGGCGTTCTATCTGAACCGCCCCCGCGTGGACGTGACTCTGCGGGTGTCCGGTTTCTTTCGCGACGCTTTCCCCAATGTCATCAAGCTGTTTGACGCCGCCGTGCAAAAACTGGCGGAACTGGAAGAGCCCGGCGATAGCAATCTCATTCAACGTCATATCCGGGAACGGGAGGCGCAACTGACGGCCGCCGGCGCAACAGCGCAAGAAGCCAGACGACAGGCGGGGTTCCGCGTTTTCGGCAGCAAACCCGGCGCCTACGGAGCAGGGCTTCAGGGCCTGATCGACGAGCGCTGCTGGGAAACGCCCAACGACCTCGCCCGCGCCTATGTGCAGTGGGGCGGCTACGCTTACGGTCAAAATGAAGCGGGAGAAGAGGCCTTCGGCGCGTTCAGTTACCGCCTCGGCCAACTGGAAGTGGTGATGCAAAATCAGGATAACCGGGAGCACGATATCCTGGATTCCGACGATTACTATCAGTTCCAGGGCGGCATGACCAATGCCGTCAGCGTGTTGCGGGGGGATGCGCCCAGCGTCTATCTCAACGATCACAGCAATCCCGCTGCGCCGAAAATACGCACGCTGAAAGAGGAGCTTAACCGGGTCATTCGCTCACGGGTGACCAATCCAAAATGGATCGCCGCCATGCAGCGACACTCTTACAAAGGCGCTTTCGAAATGGCCGCCAGCGTCGACTACCTGTTCGCCTATGACGCCACCACAGGGTTGGTGGACGACTACCAGTACGCCAATGTCAGCGACGCCCTCGCCTTCGACGCCGCCAATCAGGCCTTTATGCGCGAACATAACCCGCAGGCGTTGCAGGAAATGGCGGAGCGTCTGCTGGAAGCCATGCAGCGTGGGCTCTGGCAAGAGCCGGGGAATTATCGGGAGCGCATTGAATCGCTGCTGCTGGAACTGGATGAAAGGGCGGAGGAAAGTTTTTAAGGCCCGCCCCTTTTACGAACCCGCTCTAGTCGACTTTCTTTTCCAAAACGATCAGATGGTCTTTTCTATCGATCAAGGAGAAGCCGTGGCGTCTGTACAGATTTTTAGAGGGATTGCAGACGAAGGTTCTTAAGCGCAGCGTGGGAAGTTCTCGCACCCAGGCGGCGGTGAAGGCTCTTTGCAGGGCCTGACTGCCGACGCCGAGATTGCGGTATGCCGGCAGCACATGCAGGTCGCGGACGATGCAGGCTTCTTCATCAAACGCCAGACGCAATACGCCGACTTTTTCGTCGCGGTAGAAAATATCGTAATTTTCGTGGTCGCCCCAGTATTTCGAAACCCGTTCCGGCGTCCACTCCATTTCATACTTATTGAAATATTCCGCCATGCTCTCGCTGATAACGCGAGCGGCGAAGGAACTGTCGTCGGTTTCTCGGAGGTATACGTCCGTGTTGGCGTTCATATGGACAAAATACTAGTGATGTTGCGGTTATTGGGCCGCCGATAATAGCTTTTCTGTCCTTGCAACGCCACCATCTGCGGCCGAGAGCCCTGAAAATTAAAGGGTAGCGCCGTTTTTTCTCAGCTTTACGGACTAATCGTCGCCATAAAAAATAGACTCTAAGACCTAATACTTGAACGACGTTTATACAACCATGATTGCAAGAATCATCTGGCGCCCAACTCAACACTGGGCGATTCACACTCTTCAGCTTCCTCTCTCCGCTGCTGATCCCGCTTGTGATAACGCCCCACCACCCAGCTCAGCACCACAAATCCCATCAGGGACCACAGCAGCTCCCAGCCATTGAACACCCAGGCGCCGACGAGAGCGACCAGACAGTCCGCTGCAAACAGGGTCTGCCCCGCCTGCAGGTCATAGCGGTGCTCCGCCCAGACCGCGACAATATTCACCCCGCCCAGGGAAGCGCCATGACGCATGATCCAGGTCAGCCCCGCGCCAATCAGGCCGCCAGCGATCAAGGCCGCCAGCCATTGTGGCGTGGCCTGTAATGCAATCGACGCCATCAGCGCATCGCTCAACAGACTGACAAAAGCGATAGCCGCCAACGACTTAAAGGTGAATGCGCGCCCCAAGGTAAGCCACGAAAGCACAAAGAAGGGGCAATTCAGCAGGAAAAACAGGCCGCCGAAACTCAGGGGAATCCAGTGCTCGATGATCAGCGCCCACCCGGCGACGCCACTGACCAGCAAGTGCGAGCTGTTGAGAAACACCAGCCCTAAGGCTACGAGGGCGCAGCCCTCAACGATTGCCAGACCTTTACGCCACTGCACGGACATCTACTGCTCCTGTATGTATGTGAGGATCGCTCAATACGCCGCCGCGTCGATGCCGGGATCGCCGGCGCTGGCGCGGGTTGAATCAAAGGGGGCTTACAGCAATATCCGGACCAGCGCCAGATTTCGCGTCCAGGCCAGATCCAAACGCCCGATAAGTACAAAAAACGATCAACACAAAGCCTTAAGAGCTATAATTTATGAATCCGGCGGACAAATAGCTTTCTCACTGTTTATCCGCCTGCGCCTGCTCAGTCAGGCGCTGCCTGTGCGTTAAAAAGATGTAGGAGGGCGAGAAAATGTCTATTGCCTACCGAGTCAGACAGTACCTCAACAATCAACAGATCTCCTATGACGTCACCCACCATGTTTATAGCGAAGGCGCGGTACAGACCGCCATCGCCGCCCATGTGCCCTTTAAGAACATGGCCAAGGCCGTGGTGATGGAGGATCATGAAGGCCGCCACCTGATGGCGGTGCTTCCCGCCATCAATAAAGTGCAGATGAGAAAGCTGGGCGCCCTCGTGCAGCGAGGCTTGAAGCTGGCGGATGAGAAGTCTCTGTCTTCCCTGTTCGACGATTGTTCCCTCGGCGCCATTCCCGCCGTCGGACTGGCCTATCAGATGGAAACCATCGTCGACGACGAGCTGCTGCGTTCAGCGGAGCTATACCTGGAGGCGGGCGATCATCGGGAGCTGATCCATATGAATCATCAGCAATTCGAAACGCTGGTGCGGGACTGCAAACATGGCGACTTCAGCGCGCCTATCGGCAGCCCCTCCGCTTTTCACATGTTCGGGCGTTGGTGAACGCCGCGCGGGCGCTTAATCCTGCAGCCAGATCAACTGGTAAGAGCGCCCGTCCGACTCATAGGCAAGCACTATAAAATCGCCTTCCTTGGTGAGCTTCACGGGGGTTTCCTGCTGCGTCAACATGGCCGGCCCGACGCCGCCTTCCATATCCAGCATCCAGTTGGAGCCATCGAAATACAGCAGGCCGCTGCCGGTGTATATGTCGCGCAGGCCTTGGTCGTCGTAGGCGTTGAGCTCCACGAAGATCTGGTATTGGTCGGCCCTGAGCGCGTAAAGATCCATCCCGCCCACAAGATGCATTTGTTTGTTATCGCGGGAATAACTCATGAGTTCATAACCGCCCGCCGTTAATAACGACGTTTTCGCTTGAATGGAAACCTGCGGCTGGCTTTCCGACTGCGCCACGTCGGCGATCTTGTTGGAGGCGTCGGACATGCTCTCAATCCCCGCCGCCGGCGCCGGTAACTGGTTGAAGCCATATTGAGTGTTATTGGTCAGTCGCGGCGCCAGCG
Organism: Hahella sp. KA22; assembly: GCF_004135205.1. NCBI lineage: Bacteria > Pseudomonadati > Pseudomonadota > Gammaproteobacteria > Oceanospirillales > Hahellaceae > Hahella > Hahella sp. KA22. The sequence goes on from NZ_CP035490.1 coordinate 52,754, forward strand.
CCATCCCGACGCCCGCCAGCAACAAAACCACGGTAGGCGCGTTGAAGTTCGCGTAGATGCCCGTCTGCCGCGCTTCCGCGCCATGATTGGCGAGCTTGCCCCCGAAGAACAAAGCGACGCCGCTCAACACCAGCAACACGCTGGCGATGGTGATGACAGCATTGAGAGTTTCCATAATCCTCAGCCTTTATATTGTTATTGTCGCGTCGGCGCCGTTCAGGAACACATCGTCGCCTGTCAGGCGTCAGACAATTCGCCACTGATAGAGACTCTTGGTGATGTCTTATAAATTAGTCCTTTTTGTGACACAGTTCAAAAAATAATCACATAGAAGGCCAATAACGACACAAAGACGCGGGAAACGGTTACGAAGGGATTACAAAGAAGCGCTGATTGCAGAGACCTGATCGATCAACGCAATCTGGAACAAAGGCAGCTTACGGCCAGGGAAACGGGTGGAGTCGGAGTAGCCGATCAGAATAGCGCCAAAGGTTTCGTAGAACCCGGCGGCGTTGGGATCGCCCTGAATCATCATCAGGTGATAACCAGATTGATAGGCCCACAGCACCGCATGCTCCATCAGAGCGCGGCCGACGCCCTGACGCATATAGTCCGGGCGCACGAACAACGCGTCCATCTCAGTACACACCGGGGACAGCGCGCGCAAGGAATAGAAACCGGCGATTTCGCCGCTGCGGGCCACCGCCGTATATACCGTGTGTCGGGACATGTAGTCTTCGGAATAGGTCAATTCCGCGCGGCAGGCGTCCATAAACGCCTGGGAGTAGCCCCAGACCGCCTTGCTTTCCATGGCGATCTCACTCAATACAACACACTCTTCCGAGAAGGCTCGCCTAATCTTCATTGCCGATACTTCACACCAAACCTTGGCGAATCGTTAGCAAAACAAGCCCCAAGCCGGCCCGTCCGCAGGAAGACGGAGCGGAACGGACCGGCGCAGGCAACTCTTTAATAATTCGGAATTTTTTTGAGGGGCCCTTATAGTGACACATCCGGACCCCGGAGTCTTAACAATATTTATGCTTATTTCGCAATCCCGCCGTCAGCGTGGCGAATCCGGCCAACCCCATCAGCGCCAAAGTAGATGGCTGCGGAACATAGGTCACCGGACCATTGTGATCAATCACCCACAGGTTGCCGCCCAAATGCGAGAACAACCAGCGAATGGAGGCGACGTCTGACAACAGCAATGTGAACCAATACGGTTTGACCACCGGTTCAGCGCCAATGAAACGCGGCGCCCGCGCCTCCACCTGAAACATTTCCTGCACGTAGGCGTCCAGCCAGTCATCCGCCTCACTCGACGCTTGCGCCTGACGCGGCTCATACGGTCGATGTTCACTCACTGCAACGCGACCTTGCTTAGCCATTTCTCCCGCCTGGATTTGCGACGGGGTCCAAGTCGCCTCTTCCGCTTCCCCGATGACGGAAGCCTGCGTCATACCCGTCAATAACAGAGCGCCCAGAAAACCAAGAAGTGTCACCTTTCGCATTAATCGTCTCCTCTTATCATTCTGCGGCGCTACAACGGTTCAACAAAAACTGCTGATAAGTTTTCAAGTTTCATACCAGAAAACCTGAATAACGCGGGCAATCTGAAAAAGAAAACCAATTAAAATAATTTCTCTTTTAAAAACAATATATTGAAAGAAAATAAAAAAGAGGAAATTACAATCAAAGCCAGCTTCGAGACGGGAAAATCCACGGGAAGTCCTAGGCAACACTTACAAAACCGTTGCAATAAAGTAACTGGACTTTGCGGAAGGCCGCTGAAAACAGCGGAAACGCCCGGCTTAGCCGGGCATGGAGCGGTTGCAATACGGAAACGCCGAAAGGACCAAAAGTGTCAGAATCCCTCCAACACAATCTTGCCAATGGCGGCGTCGCTCTCAATCAGGCTGTGGGCGCGCTTCAGATTCTCCGCGTTGATCTTGCCCAGATTCTGCTTCAGCGTCGTGCGCACGGCGCCCTCCTCCACCAGCTCCGCCACACGGTTCAGCAGACGATGCTGCTCAATCATATCCGCGGTTTCATAGAGCGAGCGGGTAAACATCATTTCCCAATGCAAAGACAGGCTCTTGCGTTTCAGAGGCATGATATCGATCGGCGTGGAAGGATCGTCGATCATAGCCAGACGACCCTGCGGCGCCAGCGCCTCTACAATGCTGCTGTAATGCTTTTCTGTATGAGTCAGGCTCGCCACATGAGTCACGCTATCTATGCCGATGCGCTGTAACTCGTCATGCAAAGGAAGACGATGGTCGATGACATGATGGGCGCCCATGGCTAAAGCCCAATCGCGGGTTTCCTGACGCGACGCGGTGCCGATGATGACCGCGTCAGTCAGTTTGCGGGCCAACTGCAGCATGATGGAGCCCACGCCGCCAGCGGCGCCGACTACCAATAACCGGGCAGGACCAGCTGAATCGCTCTGCTTGCCTATCTCCAGACGTTCAAACAGCATTTCCCAGGCGGTGATCGCCGTTAAAGGCAACGCTGCCGCTTCCGCAAAGCCAATATTGGACGGCTTGCGCCCGACGATGCGCTCATCGACAAGGTGCAGCTCGCTGTTTGTGCCGGGACGGGCGATAGAGCCCGCGTAATAGACTTCGTCGCCGGGCTTGAACAGGCTGACCTGATCTCCCACGGCTTTCACCACACCGGAAGCGTCCCAACCGATCACCTTGTGGGCGTCCCCTTCCGCAGAGGAACTTCTGCGCACTTTGACGTCTACCGGGTTAACCGCCACCGCCTTGATCTCCACCAACAGGTCGCGCCCTTGGGGCTGCGGATCAGGCAGGGTGATGTCCAATAGTGATTCGGGATGATCGATAGGCTGCGCTTGCAGATAACCAATAGCTTTCATGTTCGTGCTCCTTTGAAGGTGAATTCGGGGCCGTAATGCGGCGATGGGGCATTCTCTCTCATTGACTGTTAACGAAAAACAGCCTATTAGTTGTTTCTTTTTCAAATATTTTTTGAAAATGTCCTCTATCAACGACCTTACCGTTTTTCACCAGACCGCTCTGCACGGCAGCCTCACCGCCGCCGCCCGGGAGCTGGATATGACCCCCGCCGCCGCCAGCGCCGCCATCAAGCGCCTGGAGCAGAGCCTGGACGTCTCACTGTTTGTACGCTCCACCCGCAGTCTGCGTCTCACCAGCGAGGGGGAAAGCTTTCTGCAACACTGCCGGACAGCATTGAACGCCCTCGATACCGGACGGCGGGAGCTGCTGGCGAAGAAAGGCGAAATTAGCGGAACCCTGCGCATATCCGCGTCCTCTGATTTCGGTCGCAATCTGTTGATGCCATGGCTGGACGAGTTTCAGGCGCAATACCCCAATCTCGTGCTGCGCCTGGAGCTGACGGACCGGGTGGCGGACATCAATCGGGAGAATGTGGATATCGCCCTGCGTTATGGCGCGCCACCGGACTCCAACCATGTCGCTTTCAATATCGTAAACACCCGGCGCATCATCTGCGGTTCGCCGGCGTACTTCGAACGCTATGGCGAACCGTTGACGCCGCAAGACCTGCGCAACCATAACTGCCTGCTGTACCTGGTGGATGAGCGCGCTTATGACCAGTGGGGATTTCACGACGGCGACCAGCGTATCAGCGTCAACGTCAGTGGCGACCGCATCAGCAATGACGCCGAAGCGGTCCACCGCTGGGCCGTCGCCGGCGTCGGACTGGCCAATAAGTCCATGCTAGACATGAGCGACGACCTGCTCCACGGCCGCGTGCGCGCCACCCTGAGCCAATACGCCTGCGCGGAAATCAGCATGTATCTGGTCTGTCCCGGCAAGAAGCAGGTGTCGCCCGCAGCGCTACTGTTGCGGGACTTTTTACGGGAGAAGTGTTCTGCGGCGTTGGCGGCAGTGGAATAGGCATGTTGTTCACTTCTGATTCGGTTTACGCTCTGGGAAGCCCTTCGACAAGCTCAGGGCGAACGGAGTGACTATTAATCCGGCAGACAAATAGCTTCCTTCTATTTGTCTGCAACGACAGGGCCTGCACATGTCAGGCCCTGTCTCCCGCGTCTTGTCGCCGCGCAGGCGCGTCCATGCGCCTGGTGATTAACATGCCAATATCATTGCCATGTTAATATATGACTCAAACACACGTACAGTATTCAGAGATGCGCTCAGTATTCAAAGATACGCACAACTTCCAAAAGCACGCTCAGTCATCAGACCGTAAAGTTGAGGCTCCATCTTGCGCCATAAACCGCTAAGCTTATAAATAAAAACCGCTTATCAATCAGGACTTCCTCTCGATGGATACGCAATGAGCCCAATCTCCCTTCGCCGACCATTCCGCTGGCTTGTCGCCCTGGCGTCGGGTTGCTGCGCCGAACTCACCTGGGCCGAGCAGGAAGCGGCGCTGGGTTGTCAGTATGCGGAAATCCAGCCTGGCGAGGTGGACTTCGATAACCCTCGCGAGCAACTGCGGCAGGAGCTGGGCCTCGCGATCCCGGAGAATGCGCAGATTGGCGAAGTCTATGTCTTCAACCGGGAGATTTTCGACGCCACTGATCCAGAAGAAGATCACTGGATTTACCGCACCGCCAACGCCCTGCATATCCGCACCCGCGAAGAAGCCGCCCGTTATCAGCTTCTGTTCAAAAGCGGCGATTCCTACGACCCGCATATCCTGCAGCAAAGCGAGCGCGCTCTGCGCGATAAATCCTACCTGTACAACGCCTGGGTGCGGCCCTTCCGCGTGTGTGGACGGGTCGTGGATGTCGCCGTGGTCACCCGGGACTTATGGACGTTACTGCCTGCGCTGGGTTTCAGTCGCAGCGGCGGCGAGAACACCACCATACTGGGCCTGACCGACGAGAACTTTCTGGGGTATGGCAAGCGTCTGGCGTTCAGCCACAAGAAAGATGAATCCCGCACCGGTTTTACCGTCGATTATCAGGACCCCAACCTGCTGGGCTCACGCTGGACGTCCCAGTTAACGCTTTCGGAAAACAGCGACGGATACCGCCGCGCCGCCCAGTTCGTGCGTCCCTTCTATAAGGTCGGGGCCAACTGGTCCGGCGGCGTCGCCTACAATCGCGAACAACTGACGCAAAAGCTCTATTACCGGGGCGATAGCGTCAGCGAGTTCAAGCAGCGTCTGGAGAGTTACGGCCTGTTCAGCGGTCACTCCATTGGCGGCGGCGCTTTCAACGACCATCGCCTGCTTTACGGCTATGAGTACGCCCATTACGACTTCTCCGAAGAAGCGGGAGAAACGCCCCCCGATCCCTTTCCCGAGGACCGCATCCTCAGCTACCCTGGATCGGTTACCAATACAGTGAGGACCTTTATTTCCAGACCTACAATTTCAATCAGATCCAACAGATCGAGGACATTCCTACCGGCCTGCAGTTATTTGCGCGACTGGGCTGGTCGTCGGAATCGTTCGGCGCCAGCGAGGATCAGTGGGTGCTGAAAAGCGGGATCAGTCGCGCGCTGCTGGCGGAACGCCTGCAATTCGCGGATATCCAGTTCGACCAGAGCGCTTACTGGAGCCCTTCGGGAGACCGGATGGAAAATATGCTCCTGGGCCTGCAGACCCGTTATCTGCGCACTGAATCCAAACGTAAGAACAGCTGGTACGCAGCGCTGAACCTGGCTTACAGCAAAGGCCTGACTTCGGATTTGCAATTGACCTTAGGGGGTGACAACGGTCTGCGCGGTTATCCTTTGCGTTATCAGACGGGGGATCGCAGCTTTCTGCTCACCCTGGAGCGGCGTTACTACTCCAACTGGCATCCGTTCGAACTGTTTCGCCTCGGCGGCGCGGTCTTCGTGGATATGGGGCGGGCATGGTTTCCTGGTGAGGATAACGGTCCCAACAACGGCGTCCTGCACGATGTCGGGATCGGTCTGCGCCTGACCTCCAGCCGTATCCAGGTCACGCGCGTCCTGCACCTGGATATCGCGGTCCCGTTGGACCGGGACGAAGGCGGCGGAGAGGAAATCGACGGCGTCCAATTCCTCGTCCGCGGCCGGCAGACGTTCTAGCGCGGCTTAACTGCCGATAACGCCGCCGTCGTCTTTGGTGATGATGACCGTGGAGGCGCGAGGGCGTGCGGAGCCGCCGTCCGGCCAGTTGCTGGTGTAGCTGCCGTCGCCGTTTTTGCTGCCCGGATGCTGGACATTGACGAACATGGTTTTCAGGTCCGGCGTCGAGGTCACACCGGTCACTTCGCAGTCCACCACGCCGGTGAAAAAGCGACGAATCTCACGGGTGGACGGATCAGCGGCGAGCATCTGATCGTTGCCGAACTCTTCCGTGCCGCCGGTGTCAGTCTGAATCCACAACACGCCGCGTTTATCGAACCACAGGCCGTCCGGGCTGTTGAACTTGTTGCTGTCGTCCAGCGTCACCAGCGCCGCGCTCTCACCCGGCGTCGCCGTGCCGGCGGGACCGCCCAGCACAAAGATATCCCACTGGAATGCAGTGACAGAATCACTGTTCTCGCGCCAGCGAATGATATGGCCGTATTGATTGTTGGGGCGTGGGTTCGCCGCATCCACCTGGTCTTCTTTACGCTTGCTGTTGTTGGTAAGCGTAAAGTAAGCCTCGCCAGTCGTCGGATGCACCGCGCCCCATTCAGGACGATCCATGGGTGTGGCGCCGACGAAATCCGCCGCGGTGCGGGCGTTGATCAGAATATCCGCCTGGTCCGCGAAACCGTTGGCCACAGTCAGTCCGTTGACGCCATGTGACAACTCCAGCCACTCGCCGCTGCCGTCATCGTTAAACTTGGCCACGTACAGCTTGCCGTCGTCCAACAGCGCGCCGCTGGCGGTGTCTGCGTAGTAGGCTTGATTGGACACGTACTTATAGATGTATTCAAAACGGGAGTCGTCGCCGGAATAGCAAACGATGGGTTTGCCCTCTTCCACCAGACCGAAAATGATGCCTTCATGGCCGAAACGGCCCAGAGCGGTGCGCTTTTGTGGGGTGGAAGTCGGTTCGAATGGATCGATTTCCACAATCCAGCCGTAGGTGTTGGGCTCATTGCGATAGTCGTCCGCTGCGCTGGCGCCTTTGCTGGTGGCGTCGAAACGCTCGTATACATCCACGCCAGCAACCGTGTCCCAGCCATAACGGGAGCGGCTTCCCACACCGTAACGGGAGAGATTGCGCGGCTTGGGATCGTCATTGCTTTTGAAGTAACCCGCCCAGTTCTCTTCACAGGCCAGATAGGTGCCCCAGGGCGTATACCCCATGGAACAGTTGTTCAGCGTGCCCCGCGCCAGGGTTCCATCATTGCTGTGCTTGGTCACGGCATAATCAGTTCCACGCACCGGTCCGCGCAGCGCCATGTCGGTAGCGCCGGTCACCCGGCGGTTGTACTGGCTGCCATGGACAATATCCCAAACGCCGGCGGTTTTCTTGATATGAATAACGCTGACGCCATGGGCCGCCACTTCTTTGTGTACTTCCGCTTCAGGTCGGACGCCGCCCACTTCGGTGGGGCCGTCTGGATGCAGAAAGTCCGGCTCAATGTATTCGTGGTTCATCACCAGCAGGCCTTCTTCCGAGCTGGAGCCGCCTTCTTTGAAATCAATCGGGAAGTAGTGCATGCCGTCATGGTTCATGCCTACCTGTTGCTCCTGATCGGCGCCGGTGTTGGTTCCATCGCCCAGATACTCAGGCAGCGCGCCGGTCAGCGGCGTCCCCCAGGGAACGAACGGCTTGGCGGTGTAGCCAGCCGCCACTTTCACCTCGTTGGCGACGCTGGTGGCGATGGCGGTGAAGCCCAGTAGCGGACCCTGGTTGTCATCAGGGTCGCCGCCATCGTTGTCGTTGCTGCAACCGATCAGCGACATGCCCAGCATGCCCGCCAACGCGGCGCTGACGCCGCCCTTGATGACGGTGCGGCGGGCGATGCGGGTTTCAAGCACGGAAGCGAAAGGGCGGTTTCCGGAAAAGTTGGTGACAGGATCAATTCCGGAGTTGTCGAATTCGAATTTTTTTATGTCGGACATACTCAAACCTCTTCTCATCAGAGTTCACGTCAGAACGCAGTGGGCCAGAAATACCGGAAAGAGGTGACAGCATGGTTACAAACAGATTTCATTATGGAAGAAGCAGTTAAGCGCCCTCCTCGCTCGACAATGGGGATACGCCGGTTTTATGGCGGGCGGTTTATGCGTGGGCGACAGAGCGACTTCCACACATACTTACGAATGCCGGCGACATACACAGGCTATCGTTCTGGTAGTCACTTGCACTAAAACCACAGAGGTTTAATACTTTATTAATTTACGGCGAATAGCGCCGTAAAAGTTAGCAAAGGTAAACTCTCCATCGATATGCTAGTTTATAAAAAAACAGAATCTACGGCGGTATTCGCCGTGAATTTTTCAAATGATAAACCTAGAGAGAGTTTGGGGCTTGAATAAGAGTGTTACTTTAGGGGAAAGCGTAACGAAAGGTGCTTATAAGCAGTCACTTAGAACACTTCTGCCTTATGGCATGTTAGCCACCAGAAAATGGCTAGCGGACCAAGGCTTAAGTACTCATGCGCTGGACAACGCGGTTAAAACCGACACTTTATTGTCGTTGGCTACTGGCGTGTATAGTCAGTATTCTCGCTCTTTGAGCTGGGAAGGTGTTGTCGCCTCTATGCAGCGCATGGAAAAAGGCAAAGGAGAAAATGTACCGCCTGTTGTAGTCGGTGGGCTGACAGCCTTTTCTTTGTCTGGTATATCACAATATCTTTCATTGGGCAGTAAGCTACATATCCACTTATACACGCCTAGCAAGTTGCCGACATGGCTTACACGATTGTCGCTACCTGTAGAGTTTGAAGGACACAGTACTAACAAGCTGTGGCCTGAAAGCCTGCTAGCCGATAAAACTTTTATCAAGGAATATGAGTGGGAAGCGGACTTGCCGCCCGTATATTTCTCATGCCCAGAGAAAGCCATATTGGAGTTGTTAGTGGACTTGCCAGGCTCGGTGACGTTTGAGCATGCCGATGAACTAATGCAGGGACTAGTAAACTTATCACCCAGAAAACTCGATATGCTTTTAAAAGCCTGTAAGAGCGTGAAGGCCAAACGGCTGTTTTTCTGGCTGGCGAAACGTCAAGCTTACCCTTGGTTTAGTAAACTGGATGTCGAAGATTACGACCTAGGCTCAGGTAAGCGCGTTGTCGCTAAAAGCGGCAAGCTGGATACGGACTATCTAATCACCATACCGTCACATATGGTAACGGTAAATGCAAGTTAGGTTCAGGGATGGATAAAAACAGCAATTATTACAAGCAAGTGCAGCTATTGATGCAGGTTTTGCCCTTTGTCGCCAAACAAAAATGTTTTGCGCTCAAAGGTGGTACGGCAATCAACCTCTTTGTAAGAAATCTTCCGCGCTTGTCCGTTGATATTGATCTGGTCTATCTCCCCATGAAGGGCCGTGATGAGGCTTTACAGGAAATTTGCGGAGCATTAGATGCAATTAGCGCAGATCTCAAAGCAGCGTTTAAAGACATAGAGCTAACAGAAGCCTATAAATCAAAACGCGATGCGCTACGTCTGATAGTTGCGCGTAACGGCGTACAGATAAAAGTCGAATTATCACCTGTATTGCGCGGCACAGTTTACGAGCCGCAGCTATTGGAAGTGTGCTCTGCGGTAGAAGATGAATTTGGCTAAGTCGAAGTACCTGTGGTGGCGCTGGCCGATCTCTACGCAGGAAAAATCTGCGCGGCATTAGATCGACAGCATCCAAGAGACTTATTTGATATTAAGTGGCTCTTGGAAAATGAAGGGTTGGCGGATGAGATAAGAAAAGCCTTACTTGTTTATCTATCGAGTCACAATCGACCAATAGCCGAATTACTCAGCCCGCAGTATAAGGATATATCGGCCATCTACGCAGGTGAATTTGCAAATATGGCCGAGACGAATGTTCCTCTGGAAGAGCTGTTGGAAGTTAGAGAGCGCTTGGTAGGACTAATTCATCAAGGGCTAACTGAAAGCGAGAAAAACTTTCTACTTTCGTTTAAAAACCGTAAGCCAGATTGGGAACTACTTAACCTGAAAGGGATAAGTGAACTTCCAGCCATTAAGTGGAAACTGGTTAATCTTGCGAAAATGCCAGATAACAAACTTAAGCAGGCGCTAGAAAAGCTAAAAGAAGCCCTGGGGATGTGATTTGTGGAGCCTGGACATCCAAGATGTTGGTTTCCAGCGGCTTGTTCATGATTTCCAGCCAACCCTGAAGCTCAGGCTCAAATTATCTATTCAAGCCTCAAAGAACAGCATACAGAAGCTGGACTGCTGAGACTGGAATTACTTAAGCGCGTATTTGTCCCGCAACGCCCGAATCGTCTCTGCAGGCAACGCGGACTTCTGGCCATCAAGATAGACGGCGGCTTTGTCGCGGCGCTCCATCCCGACCAGGGCCTGTACTATGCGTTCGGACAGTTCAGGGTCTTTTTGCAGTTGTGGATCGCTTTCCTGCGCGGTCACCCCTGCCTGGACGACGGTGAGGTAATCTTTGGTTTCCAGCGCGGCCTTGCTCAGCAGCACGTAGCCTTCCAGCGTCAGCTCGATCTTCAGAGAGGTCGTCACGGCTTTCACCGCGTCGTCATAGCGTCCGCTGGCGTAGTAGGACTGCGCCAGGGTCAGAGGGGCGAGATACCAGTCGGGATAGGCGTTGATGAGCTTGTTCATCAACGATTCCACCGCCTCGTAGGCGCCCTGCTGAATGCCCAGCTCAGCAATTTTGAGGTAGGGCCAGCGATTGCCGGGATCGAGTTTTACGCTTTGGTTAAACGCCTGCAGCGCTGCTTCATTTTGTTGCAAGTCCTGGTAGATTTTTCCCAGCCAGTATTCATAACGCCCATCCGTTCCGCCCAGTTCCGGCTGCAGCGAACGCCAGTAATCCAGCGCCTGTTGCGGCGACTTGATTTCACTCAGCTTCTCCACATAGGCCAGTACTTTTTGCTGATCAATGTCTTTCTCGACGCCAAAGGTCGCCGCTACCCACAGCAGCGCAAACAAAACCGCTATTCCGCGCAGACGACGGAGAGTGCCGACGCGGCTCAATGTCATTCTTTTCTTCATGCACTACTCCGTTTGTAAGTTCTCCGCGTTCTGCGAGGGAGATAGCCATTCGACTGGCAACTTGATTATGGATGTGTCCCCTCACCCTTTTCCTACGAATACTATAGCCACGGTTAGAACCGCTCCCGATTATAGGTTTACCTATTCAGTTCAGGCAAAGGCGTCTGGGATACCGGTGGTTTCTTTGGCGCTCTGGGAGGCCCTTCGACAGGCTCAGGGCGAACGGGGGTATTAGTGGCCCGGTGGGCGAGAGTATGTAGGGGTGGGTGTTGTATTGGATCTGTCTTTATTGTGGGTTCTTTAGCGCTCTGGGAGGCCCTTCGACGGGCTCAGGGCGAGCGGGGGGTGGCTTATGCTTCCCTTTATTCGCGTTTTTTTCGCCTGGGGTCAGCTGCTGGCTATTCCCCTGTTCGAATAACTTTGGCATAAAGGCGCTGGTTTTAATGGGACAGCTTATCAGGAGTCTGACTTGCACTATGTCGATATGAGCAAAGTGGTGGAAACCTCCGCTTACTTAAAAACGCTTTCACAGGATAAAGATGACTTTTCCGAGCTTCTGCGCGCGGCGGGAGATGAGCTCGCTTTCTACAATTGGTGCGAGGGGATTCTGCAGTCTTATATCGGCATGTATACGCCGGGCATCCTGGGGGTGTTTCTTTTCCAGATTCGCCCGGCGCGCCCTGAAGTGGATGAATGGGTTTGGGTGATCACCGGCGATTTGCCTACGGCCTACATCACCACGGAAGACGCGCCCAATGCCGCCTGCGCATTGGATGGCTATATTGGCGCGATGGAGGAATGGGTGGCGGCGGTAGAGCAAGGTGAGTCAGTGCAAAGTCTGATTCCAGTGAATGCGCCGCCAACGCCTGAATACGCGCAAGCGTTGAAGGTCAGGCTGGAGCTGCTGGACCAGCATATTCTGTCTGATCATCAGGATGATCTCGCGCAAACCGGGCCGGCGGAATCATAAAGCAACTTGTGGAAGCAGGGAGAGTTGGCGCTCTGGGAGGCCCTTCGACAGGCTCAGGGCGAACGGGTTTTATCCCGTAACCTTCCCCGCGTTCTCGCTTGAAGTGAGGCAGGTGGGCTTAGACGTAGACTCTGCTCTCTCCCGTCCCAAACGCATGCAGCGCCACAACCCGCTGAATAGCCTTGGCGATTTTCCTGCCGCCCTGAGCGGAAGGTTCAATGGGGGATCTGGCGGAGTAATCTCCCACATCCTGGCAAAGGTTGCGCAGATCGATGATCGGGAGCCGTCTGGCGATGGCTTCCTCCAGAATGATTTCGTTGAACAGCGCCAACCCGGCCACCGTTTCCGTCCCCAGGCCGGGGATGTTGTTGTATACGGTGCAGACCACCAGATTGGGGCTTCTTTCCAGCAAGGCTTCCAGCATGTTGCTGTAGTTGGAGCGAAAGGCGTCGCGCTCCCGGTCCATCGCGCGCATGGCGGCGCCGACGGTGTTGACGCGGGCGTCCAGAATATTAATCACGCTCAGGGCGTCATTGCCGCCACAGCTCACGATGACGTGAGAAGCGTCGTCGGGAAAGTCCACCAGTTGCTCCGACACATCCGTGGTGACGCTGCCGTCCACCGCGATCAGAGTCACGGTGACGTCGTTTCCCATCACCGCCTGGAGTTGCTCCACAACGGAATCGCCTTCATCGACGTAGGATGCGTTATCAAAAATGGAGTCGCCGACCAGAACAATATGCACCGGCGTATTTATCGCGCTTGCTTTAGCCATAACCCTGCTCAACTCGTCTCTCAGATGCCCACTACTAAAAGTCTTTTCCTTTCTTCTCTGCTAAAACAGATAGCCCACTATTCCCGGTTTAACCAGCGGGAGAAGGATTTACCCCGCGCGGATGCAGCGAATTTCTCAGAATTAACCGCCGATAACCAAGCCGGCTTTCTATACATCGCCACCCTCAACATAGATAATTTTCTACGCAAAGAGAATCCCTTCAGCCCGAGTATACGCCGGGAAAGTAGAACAGGAAAAAGTGAAATTTAATGACATCGCCGTCGATTGCTAAGCCCATGTGGTTGTCTGGATCAGAGTGTAAAGTCGGTATTCTTTATCTGGCGGCGATAGCCTATCCGGCGGGGCTGGTTTATGACGCAATCTATCGACACCATGATCACTACACCGGGATCACAAGCTGGTATGGACAAACATCACTAACCGCTGATGTTATCGCTTTCATGCCCGTCAAAGACGCCTTGCTCTACCTGACCGGCGCCTACTACATCGATGAAAACTACCAAGCCGACGCCGCCATATTACCCTGGCGCGACGGCGAACCAGACTCCAAAGCGCCCCAGATCGCCGCCGCTCCGGGCTCTTACGATATCCTCACCTGGGACGAAGAATTCGGCTGGAGCACACCCATCGCTTACTGCCGCGGGCATATCCCACTGGAAGAATTCCTGAAGGCCGCCGCCAGATATATTCCATTAACGCGCAAGACCTGCTGTCGGCCTTAACGTTGCACTTTCAGGACACTGCAATTCAATGACAAAACACGCCGCCTGGATCATTCACTTCAAAGCCCACATGGATGAGTTTTCGCTTATGAATCTGGACGGCTCCGAATATATCGCGGGCATCATCATCGTCCCGGGGCATTCAATGAGGGCGGCGCTTGATGCGCTCGATGACTATCTGAGCAAGAACAGAATGTGGGTAATGGATGTTTCCAAATGCGAACGGTACGTTCCTGAAAACTTTACCGCTCCGACAAAAGAAAATAAGGACATCATTGAGGTCGCTGAAACGGTCCTCATCTACCAGGCGTCGGAATTCGTCAGCGGGGCCAGTTCAAAAGTTCTGGAGGATGAAGAAGGCGAAGCAACCTAGTGGTGTGACTTCACCCTCTCCAAGCCAGCACTAGCAGTAAACCAAGCAGCCTCGGGCTCTAAGTTCATCGAGCCATTCCGGCTCTTGCAGCCGCTCGGACCAGCGCAGGTCCAGTTTGCAGAGGTTCTCCAACGACAGGATCGACTCAGGCAGCGTCTCAAGACGATTTTTTCTGAGGTCCAGCAGGCGCAGTTGTTTCAGCTCACCGATGGAGTCTGGCAGTTGCTCGATAGGATTATTACGCAGGTCCAACTCTTCCAATGACGCGCAGCCCCCGATTTCATCTGGCAACGCCGTAATCTGGTTGCCCTCCAGAAATAACTTACGCAGTTTGGTTGAGCGACCAATCGTTTTGGGCAGTTCAGTCAGACGATTGTTCTGGAGATACACTTCTTTCAGCGTTCGGGACAGAAAGAAGGAATCCGGCAAGGCGACAAGACCGCTGTTATACAACCTGAACTCCACCAATGACTCAAAACTGAAATCATCCGGCAACGCCGTCAGCGGGTTATCGCTCAGATTAAGGTAGAGCAATTTATCCAACTGCTTCAGAGAGCCTGGCAGCGCGGCAACTTTGTTGTTGCTGGCGTATAAAAACTCTACGTCACCACAGTGTGCAATCGAGCCAGGCATCTCACTCAACCTGTTGTGCGCGATATCGATAATCTTCAACTTGGTCAGATTGCCAATCTCACTGGACACCGCTTCCAGCTGATTTTTACTGACGTTCAAATCTTCCAGCTGAGTCAGACTCCAGATTTCAGGGACAATCTCCGCGATCTGGTTATCGAAGACACTGAATTTTTTCAGTTCCGCCGCACTTCCGATACTGTGCGGAATAGCGCTGATGCGGTTGCCGTTCAAAGACAACTCACGAAGAGAAGCGTAATCCTCAATGACCGGAAACGAATCCAGCTTCTCGTTGTTTATTGAAATAATCCTGTTATTCACTCTTTGGGTTCCGTGGGGTTAAAGCGTGCGGGTAGGATAAGCCCAAATGGAGAAAAACGCCCAGCCCCATCAATGGGTTCTGGGCGTTTTCAAATCGAGCGATGTCAGCGGCTTAGTAGTTAAATCCCGCTTGGCAGCGGAGCGCCGATGGGTTGCATGTCGAGGAGGATATTTTTTGCTTCTTGTTTCCATTGCAGAGGCAGCGAATAGTTGGGGAATCTAAGCGCCAGAACTGCGCCTTCATCGAGCAATGTGCGTACATTCGCAGGCATTTCCTGGTCCAGTTCCGCGCAGCCCTCGGCGTTCACTAAACCGCTGAAAGAAAGCGGTTCGACTTCGCCCAGCGCTTTGTGCGCTTCCAGACGCCAGCTCGAATTTTCGCCGATGTTGAATTGCTCTCCATGAGGCTGACTGAATCCCAATCCGCAGGCCTTTAGAATGATCGGCAGTGCGGGGAGAGGCTGAGCTGTTCGTTTTTGATCACGCAAAAATTTCCCCCAGATCAAGCGGGCTTCAGGCGAGTTCAGCGATATGTAGTTATAATCATCCGGCTTGCGTAGGGCCTCCAGCCGTTTCAGGCCTTGTTCCAGTTTGTCTATGTCGGTTTCGTATCTGAGTTCCTCTTCCAACAGGTTTCTGGCGGGCTGGCGGGCCGCTTCCAGCCCTAGCAGGGCGGCTTTCTCGTAGTGAATCAACGCCTGTTCTCTATCGCGATCTTCCTGACCACATCCCATTTCCGCGATGCGAGCCAGATGATAGTGGGCCACCGGCTCGTCCTGCGCGGCGCTTTTGCTGAAGGCGGATTGGGCTTCCACGTAGTTTTTCTCATCAAGCATTAGCACCCCGTAGTTGGTCCATGCCTGCCTGAGGTCTCTGTCCATCCCCTTCTGCAGCCACTCCACCGCCTGCTTTCTCATGGCGGACGAGTCAAAACCATCACGTTCTCCCGGCAATAGATGCCTGGACATCTGGTAAGCGCGAACATATTGCCTGGAAGCTTCGAAGTCATAGCCTGCGTCCGGCTTCAATTCATGCGCCTGGGCGTAGTAATCGCCGGACTTGAGAATATTGGGAAGCACACCCGCCACTGCGAACACAGACGTAGGATCGGGCTCGTTATACGCAACCGCGAGGTTAATATAGGTAGGCATCTTCAAGCCCCGATCCAATGCCTCCTGCAAAAGCGGAATAGCGGCCTCGGGTCGCCTGGCGTCAATCTCCATCACGCCCAGGTTATGGCTGGCCCGCGCAGAGCCTTTCTCCCGAGCCTGTTGATAAAACACACGAGCCTGTTCGCGGTCCTCATTAACGCCTTTTCCCAAGTCGTAAGCTTTACCAAGCAAAAACAGAGCGTCTGCGTCGCCCTTGGCCGCCGCCTCATGAGCCTGCGAAAAAAATTCTTCATACTGCCCGCTGATGAACAACTCTTCCGATGTTGCAGCGAGAGCGGAACGCCCGCCGGCGCCACTAATCAGTAATCCACACAGCAGTCCGGCCAAATAATGTTTTTTCATATGCGGTTGTAAAAGTATGACTCGTTGAGTGAAGGGAGATCTGGTTGCAGAAAACGAAGAAACGCTGTGATGTTATCCGAGCGCCTTCCCGAAAGAAATATAGCGATAACAACGTCTAAAGTCCGTCGTTGAGAGAAACAAACAGGCATCACCGGAAAACGAAAAACGTATCGCGACAAGTGAGAAGAACTGTTGGATGGCGCTGCGCTTATCCAACCTACGGTGACTGGGGGCTCAGAGCATCAATGCTTTACGCCGTAGCTCTCGCCGAGCGGATTGGATAAGTCCGAATGGAGAAAAATGCCGGTTAGTTTTGACTGCCTGTATGCTTCGGCGAAGGCTTCATTACAAAATATGCCCTGGAAGGTATCCAGTTCAGTTCTGAATATAGGGAAACCGCCAACCTTGGATTCGTCGAAGGTGATGTTTACCAAGTTCTGATTAGCATCGTACGCCGTCAAACGCCGATCCACGCCATCCACTTCTTCCGCTGTTCGCAAAGGATTGAACAGGTAGCCGTGGGATTCGTCAAAGTTAACCAGTAAGAACTCCCCTACTTGGGCCAAAAGGCCGCTCAGTGCTTTGTAGGCCTTTTCATTAAAGAAAAGTCGACCGTTTCTGGCTGCTATATCTGGGATATTTTTTGCGCGGCTTTCCGCTGCTTTGAACTTGATGTTCAACGGCTTCCATACTGCATGATAGGGAACTGGAGCACGTTTGATGTGGAATGGATACTCACGCCCCAGCTTTTCTAAGATTTCGCCCGTGGGAATCTCGAAAGTTAGATAGGATTCTTCATGGATAATACGATATATAGTCATGTTTATATCTTCCATCCAAAGCTTCGTAGAACTATAAGCTCACCACTCCAATTAATCATTTTTAACATTAAACCAAGCCAGCTTTCTATACATCATTCGACACACACATGATAATCAAAAATCGTTGTCAAAATAGATATGAATTTCGAATTTCAAAACCATCTTATACACGCTTAAAGGATTAGTCACTATGACCGACAAGAAAAAAAACGAAACTCCAAACAAGCCAGCTTACGTAGCTCGTTTTAAGCCAACCCCAGAAAACATAAAGAAAGTCGCCGATGCATTCGAAAGAGCAAGAAAGGATGCCGAGAAAAATGGACACAAGTGGACCATGATTGTTTACTAAACCGCAGGGAAGCAGTTGATGAGTAAGGCTAAAAAGGTTTGGCTTAGTCCACAGATAAAGAGCCAGTTCCAAGCAATTCCAGAGCTTCAAGACTTAATAAGGGATTTTATCGAGTACAAGAAAGAAAACTTAAAATTCAATGACACAAATAACTATATAAATATTAGATATCTTATCGGGAGGGATGTTCCGTATGACAAAGACCCTCTTAAGCTAGAAGATACATACCACGCACATATTCTAGAAAAAGGCTCTCCCTCGCATCTGAAGGCGACAAGAAGATACAACTTTAATAAACAAGTAGACTGGACAAGCAATTACGCCCTAGTATACTGCACGCTTTGGTCAGAAGATAAACTTCCACATAAAGAAAGAAGCGCATTTGGAATACTGGATTTCTGGCTTGATGCGCATGGCCAGCTCAATACAAATTCTAAATTCAGACTTCAAGAAATGGTTGATGAGTTTGAAAGAGCGGTAAATAAAGGAGATACAATGCTATGGTAGCTTCAAATAGTGAAGTCAATTGGCGCCAGGGCGCTCCAGAAAAAGGCGGTATTTATTATGTCTCCGCCATCCAGTATCCAGCAGGCACTGTTTATGATGTTCTCTTTTGGCAGGTTGATCCAAGTGGAGATAGTTACTGGGTGCCCTTCGACTCCAAAATCGCCAAGGTAGTCGGTTTCATACCCGTTTCTGAAGTCATAGGCGCCTTCACGGGTGTTCTAGATCCTTCTGATGGCTCTATAGTTCCAGACGCCATCATCCAATGGCAATATGGCGAGCCAGATCGCACAAAACCTTGCCTTGCCGCCCTCCGCTATATGTACGACGTGATGACCTGGGATGAGGAGTTTGGCTGGAGCGTTCCTTTGGAGCACTGCGACGCTTATATTCCCTTGGATGAGTTTTTAACGAAAGTCGCCGATCTCCTGCCTTTTGAAGATAAGAACCAGTAACATAAGCACAATGTTGGATGGCGCTTCGCTTATCCAACCTACGGTTTTTTTGCCATACGCCCAGTTGCTTCCCTGGGCGCACGCCACGCATTCTTAACAGAGCATCTCTATCACTGACGCCGCCGAATTTTCGTAGGTTGGAAAAGCGCAGCGCCTTCCAACATTCGGAGTAGCTCAAGCCCCACTCCCCTACAAAATCCCATTCTCCACAAAACTAAACTCCTCCATCCCTCCAATAATCACATGGTCCAGCACTCGTACTTCCAATAGGTCGAGGGTGCGTTTCACTTCTCGGGTGAGGCGGATGTCTCTTTGGCTTGGGCGGGCGTTTTGGGAGGGATGGTTGTGGGCGAGGATGACGGCGGCGGCGTTGAGTGAGAGCGCCTTTTTGGCGATTTCGCGGGTGTGGACGGTGGATTCGTTGTAGGTGCCTCTGAACATCAGATCGAACTCGATAACGCGGTGCTGGTTATCCAGAAACAACACGCCGAAGGCTTCGTGTTGGAGTTCAGCCAGATTCAGTTTCAGGTAGTCGTAAGCGAAGCGGGGGCTGGCGATCACTGCGCCGGGCTCGCGCAGGCGGGCGGCCAGGATGGTCAGTGCTTGTTTGATAATGCGATTGCCCTTCATTTGATTTGCTCCATTGGGGCTGGAAAGTGGTTTGGAGCAAATTTACCTCAGGCTCTGGTTCACATGTGAACCTCTAATCTCAAGCCTATGAAACCTTGATAATTGGGTTTTTATTCGCAATCCCAAAAGGGATATGAACCATTGGAATATTTTTGCCCTCTGAGTTTAAGTGGCTCCGCTGGTCGTCAAAAAATACATGAGGCCGTAGCACAGATAAAATTCTCTCTTTCTTCATCCCTCCTAAGAAGAAAGTCTGATTAGAACTAACACCCCAGTCTTCGAGGGTAGTAATTACCCTTTCATGAGAAGGAGCATTTCTAGCTGTCACTATTGATGTTTTAATAATTCTCTTATAGTTCCTATCTTTCTCCCTCTTTTTATCTTCAAGCTTTTGAATAAAAGAAAGTTTTTTGAACAAATCAGCTAAAGGTCCAGGCTTATGAGGAATATGAGAATTTGCTACTTCGTAGGCATGAAAGTCAGATAAGTCTTTTCCCTTAAACACAGCCTCAGACTCATCGTCGGCAATTACCCCATCGAAATCAAAAGCAATTCTAAGTTCATCATCGCCTTCATCATCTTCTACGTTGGTCGGCAATACTGTCCCAGCTGGGTGGCCTGATTCAATAGCTTTTATTACATCCGTTTCGTCCGCCGACAAAAATAGTGACGCATTAAATGCAGGTATATACTTATAGGGAGACTCACCTTCCATGAAGGCTGCCCTTGATATATCAAGACCATAACACTGAATTGATCTAAAAACTCTTTTTCCAGTTGCAGCAGAGTTTCTAGACAGCAATACAACCTCTACAGGTTTAGTCCGTGAAAATCTTTTATTAATACTTAGAAATCTCCTTATAAGAGGAAACTCCACTCCCTTCCCTAGAACTCTATCTATGTTTTTCTCTTGATATTTCTTATATTTTTTAGGCCCTTTATCAACAAATACAGCATGCGACTCAGATAGGTCAAACAATGCACTTGAAGATACAGCTATTACAAACTTCTTATCTATCGGATAAGGCATTACAATCAGCTCAATATATTTCTATAAATCCAATATTATTGCTCTAACGCTTTTCTCCCGACTAAAACCCACTAACCTTCATACTCTTCAACACCAACTTCCAGTTCTCCATTTGGGTTCCTTCCAGGTTCAGTCTGCTGACCATGTAGTACAGACGCTGTGTCGCCGTGCCGTTGGGGGTGGTGGTGAAGCGTTGTTTTAGCCAGTAGGGGGGGATGGATTGGTAGTAGAGGGTGGCTTTTACGCTGAGGGCGCCGGTGTTGACGCCGGATGGCAGGGTGACTTTGTAGGTCAGTGCGTCCTGGCCTTTGAAGCCGGGGCCCTGGTCCTGGTAGTCCGGGTCGTCGCCGACGCCGTGGGGGTCGGTGGAGGCCATGAATTGCTCCATTACCTGCCCTTCCGGTTTAAACACGGTGGAGACGCGCCAGCCTTTGGGTAGCAGGCGGTTGTCTTTGGGGCTGTAGACGCGGTGGACGAAGCTGGTGGTGAATTCGTGTTGCGCGTTCTGGTTCAGCTCTTCGTAGATCTGCACCTGATTCTCCTGCGTGATCAGCTGATAATGCGGCTGATAGGCGTCCGGGCTGGGCAGGAATTCGGTTTTCAGGGGGATGCCTTTGCCGTCCACGATGACGCCCACGGAGTTGGTGCGGCCGGAGCCCCACACCACTTTGTCGCCGTCCATCACCAGGAACTCCAGGAACGCGCGGCGGAAGGCCACGCCGCTGGGGAAGCGGTGGCCGGTTTTGTTGGTGAGGGTGACGTTGGCGGTGAGCACGCCGTTGCTGACGCCCTCCACTTTCACGTCGATGTCCACCGTCTCCTTCTGCGCCTGCAGAATCATATTATCGATGGCCAAGTCCACGCCGTTGTCCGCGCCGGTCATGTAGTCGGTTTTATCCACGCCGAGAATCTCAGGGAACTGGTCGAACATCTCCAGCAGGAACACGTTCAGGCCTACATGCTCATGACGGTTGTAGTCCGGACGCAGGGGGATATCGATATCTTCCAGCGGCAGGGTGTGCTCCGCGGCCGGATAGTTGGCGTCCTGAATCGTGGCGACCTGAGTGACGAGCTGATCAATGTCGATGCTGCCGTCCAGGGTTTCAAATCCGCCCGGCATATGGCAGCCCTGACAGCTCTTGAAGTCTGAGTTGGGGTCGTTTTCACCCTGGGCGAAAGCGCTGTTCTGCCATTCCAGGAAGGTAGCCTGCTCGATGGTATGAGAGTAATCCTTAAACGCCGGATTGGTTTCGGCGGCGTCCAGCACCGGGTAGGGATTCTGGGTCATGCCGATATTGGGCAGGTTGATGGTGTGGCAGGTGCCGCACATCTGCGAATCCTTCATGAAGCCGTTATGCACCGGCTTCACGCCCAGCACGTCTTCCATGGGGCGGGTGGATACGTCCTTGAACGGGCCGTAGTACTCATCATCCGGACCGCGTTCGAAGCGCCCGGTGGAATTGTGGAACAGGCCAAACGCCAGCTCTTTCGGCGTCAGCGGCGTCAGCCAGCCGGGATTGGTCGGATTCCAGCTAGACACCTGCTCGGCGGATGGCTCGTTGATGTGATGACACACCACGCAACTGATGCCCTCCCGCGCCAGCTCGCCGTATTTGTGATAAGCGTAGTCCTCGGGTTTGGGCTCGGCGGCGGAGAGCACCTGGGTGAGGTAGAAGTAATCCACCTTGAAGTTGGGGTCAAGGGCGGGATCGACTGCGGCGTCGATTTCCAACTGACGCTGCCCCATGGCGCCGTGGCAGCTCAGGCAGGTGTTGGTGATGGCGGTTTGCGTATCGGCGACGCTGCCTTTCAACGGCGTCGGGGTCATCATCCCGTCCGCCGCCACATAAGCCATTTCGCTCTCCAACTGCGAGTGGAAGATGGGGTCGCGCCCGGCCAGCCCCATGGGCGACCAACGCCACTCCCCGTATTCGGAGACATTAAAGCCTTCGCCGTAATTAGGACCGGTCTGCAGAAACATGGTGACGCCATACGGCAAACCGCCCAGGCCGCCATGACAGCCCAGACAGTTACTGGAGGTGATGAAAGCTTCCGCGCCATCTGGACCGGGCACTACATGGTCCGCCCACTGCGACGGGAAAGGTCTCACCTTTAGGTAGACGCTGCGCGCCAACTCCGGAAACTGCTTCAGGAACGCGCTGTTCGGATTAGGCAGGGCTTCGTTCTTCATCGGCAGCGCGGATAGCTCCGCCTGCCCCATATGCTGACTGAGGAAGGCCTGCAGACCGGGTACTTCAGAGTCTTCCCAGGGGCGTTGCAATTCAGGAATTTCGAACACCGACTGGGCGTAGGGATCGTCTTTCAACAAAGACAGGGGATAACTGCTCAGATGATCGGGACTGCGCCAGGACGTATCGACAAAAAAGCGCAAGGGATATTCTTCCGGCAGGAAACCTTCAATATTGCGCAACGCGCTGAAGGTAAACATATTTTCCGCCGAACCATGGCAGCGCAGACAAGGCGCGCCGAAGCTGGAGTACGGCGCGTGGCTGTAGTTGTCCAACTGGCTGTCCACCGCTTCTGCAATGGTCTGCCCTTCTCCCGCCGCACTGGGCCCCGCCCAGAACCAGCCATCCTTGGAGCCGGCTTTATCACGCACCATCACCGACCAGGCGGTGAGCAACTTGCCGAGCATGGTTTCATACGCGTCGGGGTCGGCCTGGTATTTGGGGTCTTTGGCGAGATCCTGATAGAGCACGCCGGGCGCTGTGTACATCTCCTTGACGATCATGGCGCCGTCAGGGATATCGCCCTGACGGCCGTTCTCCAACCAACGCATGACCTCCGGTGAGTAGAAGATGCGCACGGCGGGATGGGTGCCGAAATACTCGTTGCGGATGAAGGGGCCGGTATCGCGCACGCCCTTGTCGCGCTTCCAGCCGAGCTTTTTGTAATCGAATTTCAGCAGCCAGGTGTAGAGGACTTTTTCATAGTCCCGCAAAGGCATGCTGGTGGGTAGCGGGAGATCGGCGGGTTGGCCGTCGGACTGACTGGCGGATTGCGACCTTGACGGGGAGTTGGCTCCTGTCTCCGGCGTGCGGCAACTGGTGAGCAGCAACGACAGGCAAACAGAAACGCCGCCGACGAGGGTCAGAACATCCTTACGCATAGCAACCTCCTCGCTATGTGAGCGCAACGCGACGGTCAACGCCGACGTCACGGCTCCTTTGCACCCATGGCAATCACTTTTTATCCCGACAACGCGCAGTTGCGGGGCCAGTCGCGCTTCATCCGATGCATCCCCCCTCCAGGATGTCGGCGACCTGACATTACAAAAGTTTTAGACCATGTTTGAAATTACGCAAGGCGGTTGATAACGGAGAGAAGGTGGGGAGGCGACGCCGCGCAGTGCGATGGAGATGCGCGGCGAGCGGCCTGGAGAGGCGTTTATTCGTAGTCGACGGCGGACGGATTTCTTTCGAAATAACGTTTGTAGAAATTTATGTAGTTGTTGTTGACTTTCATGGCGGTGAT
The DNA here is from genome assembly GCF_004135205.1 of Hahella sp. KA22. Classification (NCBI taxonomy): domain Bacteria; kingdom Pseudomonadati; phylum Pseudomonadota; class Gammaproteobacteria; order Oceanospirillales; family Hahellaceae; genus Hahella; species Hahella sp. KA22. The sequence goes on from NZ_CP035490.1 coordinate 76,469, forward strand.
TTCGTCATAGCCCAGTTCCGTCGCTTCGTCGTCCCACAAACCTTCTCCGTCGAAGCCGTTGGCGAGCACGGAGTCGTCGCTCACTTCCGCCAGCTTGCCCATCAGGAACATGGGGTCTTGCGGGTTTTCATCTTCCAGGATCAGGTAATCATAGCGCTGTCCCAGGGTGGACAACGTCGTGCGCCAGTTGCTCAGGTCGCATTGAATATCGAACTCAACCTTCTCGTAGAGCCCCTCTTCCTTCAGCATTTGCGTCTGCAGGATATTGATGGCGCCCATGTAAACGTCGGTAATGTCGCCCATGCGAATCACCATCAAACCGTCGAGGTTGAAGTCATACACGTACTGCAACAGCACCAGCTCGTCGGAGTAATCCAGCACGAACGCCTGCAGGCAGTTCTCGTCCACGTCATCCCGCTCGATGGAGACCAGGGTTCCGTTTTCTTTGGCTTCTTTGATTTCTTCCAGCATAAGTTTTCTCAATGTTAGCGAGGACAGGCGCGTGAGTTATTTCGAGCGCCCGTCATAGTGATTCACTTTTAACGCGTCCAGATCCACCCCTTCCAGACAGCGGGCGTTGATCGCCGCCATCTTGGCGCCGGAGGGGTCGGTTCCCTCTCCGAAGGGGTGAATGCCGCAGGTGGGGCAAAACCGATGCTGGATAACGTGTGTGTTGAAGGTATACGTGCTCATAGCGTTTTCCCCGGACGTCAGCGTCAACTGCGACCGCGGCACAAACCACAGCAACGACCCTTTACGGGAACAAATGGAACAATTACACGCCAAAACTTCCGTCAGTTCGCCTTCCACTTCAAATGCGATTTTGCCGCAGTGACAACTGCCTTTGTAGTTCATAGTGGCTCCTTGAGTTTTGTTGCGATCAATCTCTATTCAGTTATCCAGCCAGACGTTGCGCAACGCCCGGATATAAACGGAATGAGGTTCGTCTTCATCCGCATTTCGTCTTTATCCAAACAAAGAAGGCCATCCTCCTGCAAAACGCCTTTCTGAACAAGTGTTGCGATGACAGCATCGGTGCGATCGGGGTAGGCGAGATAATCTTTACGCTGACCGGAACGAAACGGCCAGTCGTCATAGGTGTCGGAAACAAACTGAATGTCGTCGCCGATATTATTCATCAGATACCAGCACACGATGGTCGCCGAGACGGGATGGCCGACGATTTCATTTTGCGTACTGACGGGAAGATGGGCGAACGTGATGCGTTCTTGCTTGGTTTGGTTGACAAGTTCGTAGCCGACCGACATAGCGCTCTCGTAAAGATTGTTCAGGCAGGTAGAGCCTCCTCCTCCCCGCTTCCGTAGAAGACGAGGGGGAGGAAAGCCGTTTCAGCGCATTGCGCCGACGCTTAGCCTAACAATCCTGGCGCACGCCGACTACAGCAGGCGCAGGAAGGCGAACACGTCCAGGAAGCTGATGCGGCCGTCTTCGTTCAGGTCGTACTGACGGTTGTCGTCGTTGACCGGACGGAACAGCTGCTTCAACAGCATCAGCAGGTCGCGGCCGTCCACATCGCCGTCGCCATCGAAGTCGCCTTTCACTTCCTCTTTGACGCCATCGAGACTGATTTCCACGATGACCGGGTCATGGTCGGACGAGCGGTACGCGTCCGGGCTGTACAGGCTCAACACCTGAGCGTCGGTTTTGAACTCCACGTTGTAGTCCAGCACCTTCGGCTCATCGCCGTTGATGTGCCACTCGGAAACGCCAACCACCTGGGGAGCGAGAGAGGCGCTGGCCAAGGCGTGATCCAGATAGCCGGTTTCACCGGAGAACACGTAGGAATAGGCTTCGTCGCCGATCAGTTCCGCAGGCATGTTGTGATACCCCTGCGCCTGCAGCGCCGTGATGGGGTCTTCCTTGGCGTAGGCGTTCAGGTCGCCGATGATCAGCACGTCCGCGTCTTCCGCGCCGGTAGGATCGCTCGCCAGCCAGTCCGCCAGCGCTACCGCGGCTTCGCTACGCTTCGCGTTGTAACAGCCCTGGCCGTCGCCTTGATCCTGGTTGTCGCCTTCTGCGTTGGTGCAGCCTTTGGATTTGAAGTGGTTGACCACCACGGTGAGCTTGCCGTCGTTGTCATTCAAGGAGAATGTCTGCGCCAGAGGCTGACGGTTGAAGTCATCGAACGGATAGCTGCTCAAGGTCTTGGCGGCGCCGGCCGGGGTCACTTTATCCGCCTTGTAGATCATGCCCACTGCGATTGCGTCGCCGCCCAGGGACGACAGCCCCGGATTTACGATTGCGTAATTGCCGCCTGCCGCATTGAGGCGGTTGACCAGATCCTGAATCGCGGAGTCTGCGCCGTAGCCGTCGTTCTCAATCTCCATCAGACCTACAACGTCCGCATCCATGGCCAACAGAGCGGCCACGGTTTTCGCCGCCTGCCGCTCCAGCTCTTCCGCAGTGGAAGCGCCGCGCGCCGTGGGGAAACCACCGCCCTGGCCATCGCCATTGAAGAAGTTAAGCACGTTGAAGCTGGCTACTTTCAGGTTGCCGGCGCCAGTGGTCGCAGGCGCGTCGGTGCGCGGGTTTTCCGCCACAAACGCTGGCGTGACGGTGGGATACATACGGTATACGGAGAAGCTGTAGCTGATGACGCCGGTGAGTTCATTCACCTTGTCGCCCACCCGCAGGGTGTTCAGCGCACTCAGTTCCGGCGCGGGGAAGGGAATCACCGCCGGGTTCTGCTTCGTGCTGCCGTCGTCCAACACCAACTGGTTCAGGACGTTGGCCGCCGCGACCGCCGCCGCCTCTTCTCCCGGAGTCGCTAAATGCGTAGGGATATAACGACGGCCATTACCCAGCAGGACCTCGCCGTAGCGGCCCAGGTTGTATACTTCGTTGACAGTCCAGGGCTGTGCGGAAGTCACCAGCATGCCTTCCACTTTTTCCAGGGCGTCGGCGCTGTCCAAAGGCAGAGATACCTGCGCCGGAGTCACCCGGTTGTCGCCGCCACACACTTTGATCGCCTGCACCGCGTTGACTTCCGTCAGGTCGTGGTATTCAGTCACCGTCCCCAGCACCCGCACTTTCTGGCCGACGCTCACGTCCAGCACTGAGGCGTCTGCATAGACCAGTACGCCTTCCGAGGTCTTGTCATTGCCATCCTGGTCCGCGTCTTCTTCCTGCACGAAGAAGCCCTTTTGCTCATCCGCGCCTTGCAAGTCCGCGGTCACTACCGCTTCCAGCACTACCTGCTGGCCATTCAACGGCGAGCTGGCGCCGTCGCCCTGAATAGCGCTGATCAAGGTGGCGGGATCGCCGCACTCGCCGATTTCACCTGGCTCGCCGCCTGGATCAGTAGGGCCGTCGCCATAAGAGCCCAGGCCATCAAAGGTGTCGTTGGCATAACCGTCCCATTGCAGGGTGGGATCGTAAGCGTCATAGGGATCGCTGTCGCCAGATTCCACATCGGATTTGCGACGCATCGTGTTGTTGGCGGTGCTGACGTCGCCAGCGCCCCACTCACTGCCGGGGTCCACGCCGATCTGGCCGATAGAGTCCACCGCCGCACCGCCTTTCAGCAATACAATGGCGTCATCGCCGTTGAAAAAGCCGCCGCCGCTGGTTAGATCCGCCTGCGCCAGAATCGCCGGATCGGCGCTGCTGTGGGCGATGACGTAGACGTCTCCCGCCGCCAGGGTTCCACTGAGATTCAGCGTCACGCCAGCGCTGGAGGAGCCGTTAAAATACATCTGCACTTCATAAGCGCCCAGGTCAACGTCGGCGCTGGTTCCGTTATAGATTTCCAATGCTTTGTTGTTGCTGGAGCCTTCCACATACTCAGAGAAAAAGAGGTCCGCCGCTGCGTGGGCCGCGCCGGTATGGAGCATCGCCATGCCCAATAACAACGCGGATACCTTGAACCTTGGCTTGGTAGTCATGTTTGTTCCCTTTTTACTTTATTTTTTATCGAGTTATCCCCACCCGTTTTCTCTAACGGGCAGGCTTAGTCTAGCTTATCGGCGGACGGTGATTATGCGATCTGATCCGGATTCCGGATATTTACCTTGAGACGCGGACGCAGATAGTTGCGACCGCCAGGCGCTCCAGCCTGGAAATCATCGAACCGTCGGGGAGGAAGTCGTTTCCGGGGAAAACCTGTCTAATGAAACAGGAAACCGGTGACAGGTTTACGCGAAACAGATGACAAAAATGTGACGAACTATCCGCAAAATCAGGGAATTAACAGAGAAGCGCGATAAGCGCCACGGGCATGAGGAAATCTGAAGAGGAGAAAAGCCAAGGACGGCCTGGCCGTCCCCTATAACGCATATTCCTGATAAAGACGGTCAGCCACGCCATGCATGACGCCATGGCGTGCGGCCAGACGTTTGCGGTCCTTGTCATAGCCGCCGCCAATCACGCAGGCCACCGGGACGCCGCGCTCCAGGCACTGACGGATGACATACTCATCCCGCTCCGCGATATCTGCGTCTTTAAGATGCAGGTGTCCCAGCACATCATCGTCGTGCACGTCGACGCCAGCGTCGTACAGCACGAAGTCCGGTTGGGTCAGGTCGAAGATATAAGGCAGCCAGTGCTCCATGGTCTGCATGTAGGCGCGACCGTCGGAGCCCCGGTCCAGCTCAATATCGAAATCACTGTGGGCTTTGCGATAGGGAAAGTTCTGCCGACAGTGAAAGGAGCAGGTGAAGATATCCGGATCGTCCGTGAGGATGCGCGCCGTGCCGTCGCCCTGATGCACATCGCAGTCGATGATCAGCACCCGCGACGCCTCGCCCCCGCGCACCAGCACTCGCGCCGCCACCGCCAGATCATTGAATACGCAAAAACCGCTGCCGTGATCGTAATGGGCGTGATGAGTGCCGCCCGCAAGATGGGCGACCAAGCCATATTTCAGCGCCAGTCGCGCGGTCATCAAGGTGCCGCCCACCGCCCGGAAAGTCCGCGTGCAGACGCCTTCCGACCAGGGCAAACCGATCTGGCGCATATGTTTGGCGGACAGCTCCCCGTGGCGAAAGTCGCGCACGTAATCGGCGCAGTGCGCCAGGGCGATGTCTTCCTGGGTCGCCGCTTCTGGTGTAAACAGATTGGCGTCCGTCAACACGCCTTCCGCGCGCAGGAACTCGGCCAACAGGCGGAACTTCTCCATGGGAAAACGGTGACCAGCGGGAATTTCAGGACTGTACTCGGGGTGATAAACCAGCGGAACCTTTGCCATACAACCAATATCATCTCTTGCGGGCGGCGCATGCGCCCAAACTCTTAATCAGGCAGCCAAATAGCTTCCTTCTATTTGTCTGCAACGACAGGGCCTGCACAGGTCAGGCCCTGTCTCCCGCAGCTTGTCGCCGCGCAGGCGCGTCCATGCGCCTAGTTATTAACATGCCAATACCATTGCCATATTAATAACTTGAAACACCCTCGTCCTTCCCCCATCTAGCATGGAGTTCAAACATTCAGGGCGTAAAGAAATGAGCGATACATTACAGGTTGTCTGTCCCCATTGCGACACCACCAACCGGGTTCCCGCAGCCAAACTCAGCGCTGGCGGCAAATGCGGCCGTTGCAAGCAACCACTGTTCGCTGGACATCCCGTCGCTCTAGGACAGAATAATTTCGGCAAGCACCTGCAGACCAGCGACCTGCCCCTGCTGGTGGACTTCTGGGCGCCCTGGTGCGGCCCCTGCAAAATGTTCGCGCCGATTTTCGAGCAGGCCGCCGCGCAATTGGAGCCTGCAGTACGTTGCGTGAAAGTGGATACGGAGAGCAACCCGCAACTGGCTCAACAATTCCAGATCCGCAGCATCCCCACCCTGGCGATCTTCAAGAAAGGCCAGGAAGTCGCCCGCATTTCCGGAGCGCTGCAAGGCCCACAACTGGTTCAGTGGGTTCGGGAAAATTTGTAAGTCACTCCTTCGCAGCAAAGCGCTTTCCTCTCGCTCCTGTTCTCTACGGGAGCGGTATTTGACTATCAACGACGCATGATTTCTGCATGAGTAGATTTGCCAGCGACAAGAAAAAGCTTGGCTTAAACATTCTTATTCATACGTTCACTCTATCTGATAACAGGAAGAGAGTTATTCAGAAGTCTTTTCTTGGTGCTGCTGGCTTTTCTTTTTTGCCCATTCAGCAGCTTCACGCCCTAAGCGCTCTAACCCCTCAGTTGTGTCCAGCTCCCGCGCCCATTGCTCCATTTGAAACTCAGTCAGAGCATTTTTAGACTTTCTTTTAGCTTCTTTCGTATTAGCCATTAGACACTCCTATAACTACATCACTTGCTTTCTTACATCTTAAGCCAGTGACTCTTTCAGACGCTAACCCAGACTTTCAGGCTATTAATCTATACGCCAGCGCGAATCTTGCTGGCTAAGTTTTTTAGTTCGTAGTCCAGCAGAGAGGTAGCGTCTTCGCCTCCCGAATCTGAAAAAACCGCCTGTCTAACTATTGATCTAACTGGTCAAAAAATATTTCTTTTTTCATATTTCTGAAAAATCAATCAGTTATATTTCCTCGTAAAAAAATACGGAATATTTTGACGCATTTCATAAAAAGTCAGCGCTTACTATTGCATTGTCCCGCGGGAACGCATATCCAATGTTTGCTGGCTGTTTTATCGTCAGCGCACATTGAGAAACTAAACTAATAAGAAGAACACAGAGTCGTGACTACCAAAAATATTATCTGGATGGTTGCCGTTCTATCGATATGTCTGTCTAGCAAAGGATGGTCTATGTCTATTTTCGATATCGGAAAGGTCTGTCTCGCTTCAGAAATGTCGGCTGTCGTCACCCTCAACGGCGACCCTGTCGCCGGCGCCCAGGTGCAACGCACGCTGACCTGGGGGAGCGATGAAAACGCCGTCGAAGAAACCTCCACCGACGCCCAGGGCCGCTTCCAATTTCCCGCTTATTATTCCCGCACTGTATCCAAATACTTACCTGGTCAACCCGTCATTCATCAGAAAATGATCATTCGCCATGACGGTCAGGAATACCTCGCCTGGACGACCAGCAAATTAAGTTTCGATGAAAATTCCGAACTCGGCAAAGGCGTCAAGATTCGTCTTAAGTGCGACCTCGCCGATGAGGAGTCCGTCAAGGAAGGTCGCTCCTATGTAGTCAAGGGCATATGCCAATTGGAATGACCGAATAACCAAAACAAAAGCAGTCATTACAGGGGAAATCAGTCGTGGCAGTTCTAACTCCATCTGAGGCGGCGTACGCTGCAGAGCGTTCGTACCGCATCATTCATGAACGAGACGTCAGTCTTTTCGGTAATAAACTGGCGGGGAAATTCGCCCTCAACAATGAGTCGCGCTTCGAAGGCGTCGCCGGCGCGTCCATTTTCAAATATCAGTCCGGATTCGGCCTCGCCGCCCGCGGCGTGAGCGATATCTGCAACGAGTTCCGCGACGACGCATTTATCGTCACCCGCGGCACCGACGCCACCAACTTCCGGGACATACTGACCGACGCGCACACCTCCGTGCAGCGCTCCAGCAGCGGCAACTTCGTGCATACGGGATTCAACACCACGTTCAAATCCTTCGAACAGGATATGCGCAATTTCTTCCGCGGCTACAATCCACGGAGGGTGCATTGCGTAGGCCACAGCCTGGGCGGCGCACTGGCGTCACTGATCTCGGAATGGCTGGTGGAGAACAACGTAGCGGAACCGGTGCTGTACACCTTCGGCAGTCCACGGGTAGGCTCGTCCGGCTTTGCTTCCAACCTCACCCGCCAGGTGAACGCCGCGAATATCTATCGCGTCGCCCACAGTACGGACCCCGTGCCCTGGATACCAACCTGGCCGTTCTATCATGTGCCCAACCCGGGAACGGAGTGCTTCATCGACTGCGGGATGAACTTCGCCTCCAAAAACCACCTGATGGACCACTATATTGACTCGGTGGAAGGCAAGACCTGGGAGTCCCTGAAAATCAGACAACCCAGCGCCAGCCTGACGGACGATGTGGAGAAGTGGCTGAAGTCGGACGGCCCTATCTCTTTCACCGTCAACTCCTTCAATATGATCAACAAAGCGCTGATCTGGGTATTGAAGAAAGTGCTGCACGGCGTCGGCATTGGCGTCAACGTCGCCCTGGCGGCGGGGCTGACCGTTATGGACCAGCTGGCGATGCTGCTGGATCAGGCGGTGCGCATGGGCAAAGAGATGGCGGGGCTGGTGGAGCGTCTGATTCTGAAGATGCTCAATGCGGTGGGTTACGCGATTTCCAAAGTGGAAAGCATCACCGTGAATTTCCTGCGCTGGACTCTGAAAGTATTCACCTCCTTCATGTACAACCTGGCCCGCAGAGCGGCGGACGCGGTGCGCCTGAGACTCTAGTCCGTCCGCGTCACAGATGCGTCCGTCCCTGGGGACGGGCGCGTTAACGCATACAGGCTGGCGTCCACCTTGCCGGCGTTGGCGTAGATGCGCAGGTTACCGCCCATGGCGTTCACTTCCGTGTTGGTGGGATTCTGATACAACGCCGCGCGGAACTGCGGGTACTGAATATCCGGGTCGCTCAAAAGCCCATGGCTAACACTGAACTCGAACAATCCGGGAAGAGTAAACACCAGCTCACTCCCTTCCTCCCGCAGCGCGCCGTCAAACTCCGCAATCCATCCGGACAGGATGGCGTCTCCATGCAGATACCGGCGAAATATCGCCAAAATGTCAGAAAATAAGGCCATTTTCTCCCCTTTTCTCTCTCATCCTCTCGATGTCCGCTACTGACGCTCAGTTCCTCCCCCACACTCCTCCGGCGAATCCCTGGCGACGAGGGAGCAGACCTGTCGTTTTTGCGGTTATTCTGCCCAAAACACGGCGGCTATTTTGCCCAAAAGGGGAAGTCTTGTCCGCCAACGAATAATAACTCCATATTCCCTTTTACCTTCAGGCGGTAATCCTATGTCCATGTCCGTATTGGTCGTCGGCGGCGCATCTTTCAACACCCTGATTCATTTGGATAACTTCCCGCAACCCCAGCCTCAGACCCTGCTCGCCAAAGGCAGTTATCAGGCGGTCGGCGGCACTGGCGCCGGAAAGGCGTTTAATCTCAAACAGTTGGGCATGGATGTGCGGCTGCACATGATTCTCGGCAAAGACGAAGCCGGTCACGCCATCCTGCGGGAATGTCGTCGTCGCGATCTGCCCTGCATCGTCGAGCTGATCGATCAACCCACGGAGCAGCACACCAACCTGATGGCCGCCGACGGCGGGCGCATTTCCATCTTCACTCATCCTTCCGCAGACGAAGCGCCGCTGCATTGGAGCGACCTTGACCCGGCGCTGAAGCAATGCGATATCGCCGCCGTCAGCATTCTCAACTACACCCGACCGGTGTTGGCGCGAGCGCGGGAGTTGGGCAAACCGCTGTGGATTGACTTGCATGATTACGACGGCGCCAACCCGCATCATGATGAGTTCATTCAAGCGGCGGATGCGCTGTTTCTGTCCAGCGATAATTTTCCGGACTACCGCGCTTTCATGGCGCAGCAAGTGGCAGCAGGCAAGGACTTTGTCGTCTGTACTCATGGCGCACACGGCAGCACGGCGTTGGACGCGGAGGGGAACTGGTACGAACAGGATATTGCTGAAGGGTTTGAGCTGGTGGACAGCAACGGCGCCGGAGACGCGTTTTTTAGCGGCTTTCTCTACGGTTATTGCCAAGGCTGGGACATGCGCCGCCGTTTGCGGGCGGGAACCCTGGCGGCGGCGTTTTGCATTACGTCCACGCAGTTGGCGTCGGACCTGCTCTCAGCGGCGGCGCTGGAGCAGGACCAAGTGGTCGGGCCAGATCAGAACTGAGCTTTCAGGGACAGGTAATAGCGACGACCGTCTTCATTGATTTCATAGCTCTGCTCACGGTCCACCTGTTTGTCCGCCAGGTTCAGCACGCCGGCGCCGACGGAGAAATACTCGTTGATCGCGTACAGGGATTGCAGGTCAAAGGTGACGTACTCCTGCAGCTTGATCAGCTCGGAGCCATCACGGGAAATATAGGCGTACTGCTCGCCCACATAATTGCCAGTCAGCCCCAGATCCCACTGATCGCTGACGGACCAGCCCAGCTTCACCGTCCCGGAGTGACGCGGACGATATAACAGCGGCTTGGGGTCCTGGCCGTCGCTGACATCCTTGGCGTCCAGATAAGTGTAGCTGGCGCGCATATCCAGATCTGTCGTCAGGTTATAGCGGAATGACGCCTCGACGCCTTCCGTCTTCACTTTGCTGACGTTCTGGTAAGCGAATATCGGCCGCCCGTCAGGCAGGAATCCGACAAAGTTATCAAAGGTCGGGGCCAGATCAGGATCGCGGGTGCGGCTGGAGATGTCGATCATGTCTTCGATATCGTTGCGGAAGACAGTAAGCCCGCCGCCCCATTCGGAATAGTCGAAGCGCACGCCGATTTCCTTGCTTTCACTGGTTTCCGGCTTCAGTTCGTCGGAGCCGACGATATAGCATCCCGCCGTGGCGCTGCCGCAGGAAGCGGAGCCCCAGTTAGGACTGTTCTGCAACAGCGTCGGCGCGCGGAACGCCTTGCCCCAACCCCCTTTCACGCTGATTTCATCGCTCAGCAGATACACCAGATAGGCCCGCGGGCTGTTGTGATTACCGAAGTTTTCATGATGATCCAGACGGTTGCCCAAAGTCAGCAACAGGTCGTCGCGCAGCATGAACTCGTCTTCAATAAACAGCGCCTGTTGTCTGACGTCAGTGGAGTCGGATTCGCCGAAGGAATCCGTCCCCGGTCTGCCCGTCAGCGTGGAAGGATCTTTCAGTTTTTGATAGCGCGCTTCCGCCCCCAGAGTCAGGGTTTGCGCCCATGCGTCGATGGGCAAAGTCACCCGGCCGTCGATGCTGGCGTTGTGCGCCTTATTTGGGTTGCTTTGGCCGCCAATGTTGCCGGTGTTGTTCTCGATGCGATCGCCATACAGCTTGATTTCAGTATCGCCGAAGCTCCATTTACCTTTATGGGTCAGCGCCACACCGAGGCGGTCCAGATCCTGTTCATCGTGCTCCCGGGAGGAGCTTTCCAGCGCCAGACTGATATTCTGCGTATTGCTGGCGGCCCAGGTCAGTTCACCGTTCAGCGCGTGATTGTCGTTCCTGGCGAAACCGTCCAGCGATTCGCCGCCGCTTTCCGGGTCCGGATTCACGGCACCGTCAGCCTCACGACGATCCACACTGCCGTAGAGCTTCACGCCCAGGCTTTTCTCCGCCAGCGGACCGCTGACATAAAAGCCCAGTTTGCGGCTGTCGCCGGCGGCGCTGTCTTCCTGCACAACCGTATCCACCGTGACGGAGCCATGCCACTGCTCGCTCACTGGTTTGGTGATGATGTTAATCACCCCGCCGATAGCGTCGGAGCCATACAGCGAAGACATGGGACCGCGAATCACTTCGACTCTGTCGATGGCTTCGACGGGAATCCAGCCGGTGTCGAAGTCATTGCCGCGAAATACCGCTGACGTACTGTCCACGCGGCGTCCATCGATCAGCATCAACACATAGGCGCGATCCAGGCCGCGCAATTGCAGAGTGCGGCGGTTGGCGTTCCCGCTCACGGTGACGCCCTCGATTTCTCCCAATGCATCCACCAGATCATGCACCGGCTTCGCCTGCAGTTCCTCACCGCTGATAACACTGACGCTGGCCGGCGCCGTCGCTTCATCCTGGCCTTTACCCGAGGCGGTCACCACCACCGGTTGCAATAACTGGGCGCTCCCTTGTGTTTCCGCTGCTGCGGCGGAAGCGGCGGCAAGACCGCAGGTTCCGTATAACGCCAAAGAGCGAACGAGCATACGATGCGAACTGTTTTTCATGACTGCTGTTACCGATAAAAACTGAAATGGAATATTGCGAAGCAAACCACGCCAGGGCGCGTCTTCGGAGGCGACGTCGGAATGACAGCGGAAATCAGGCGTATCCAGGAATGGAAGTGCGTCAGAGTCCGCAAGCGCTGCGGGAGGCGGAGTGACGGCGCGCTGTCCTTACGAGCGGGGCCAGACTATTGCAAATGAGAATCATTGTCAAATGACAATAAATCGCCTTCCAGGTAAACTCTTTTCTCCTGCAGAACAAGCGACTAGCCCTCAAGGAATTAGACAATTCGTGAACCCGCACGCCTCCGCACTTCCTGTCCACGAACCTGCAACACCTGCGTTGGCGGCGTTGCTGAGACGACGCCAGATCGTCGGGATCGGCGACGCCCATGGCGTGGCGGCGATCCTGCAATGGCTTATCGACAGTTTGCGGCGCCCGGACATCGCGCCATGTCTGGACACTATCGTCGTCGAGTTCGCCGCCGCCCGCAGTCAGCCTCTGCTGGACGCCTATATCGCCGGAGAGCCTGGACTTGAGCACAAGATCGACGCAGTTTGCAGCGATACCCTGCACTTTTGCGCCTGGTTCGCCGAGGTTTACCGACGTTTTTTTCAGGCGGTGCGACAGATTAATCAGCGTCTGCCCACGCCACGTGTGCGCGTATTGGCGGCGGACCCGCCTATCGACTGGCGCGCCGCCGACGCTGGACGCCAGTGGCGAGAGGCCCACCAGCGACGGGAAGCTCACTATCAGGCGTTGATTGAACGGGAGGTCATTGCGCGTAATCGACGCGCGCTGTTGATCTTTGGGGCGTTCCACTTACTGCGTAATTGCCCGGCGGGCTCTACGCCGGAGATGGACGCAGCGTCGGAAATAAACAACCCGCCAGGGATAAATGGTCCGCCCCTGGCCAGCCGCCTGCACAACCTTGGTCCAGAGCAAAGTTTTTATCTCTGGCCTCATTTCGGTCATCGCCCCGATGTCATGGCAGTTGCGCAAGGTGAAGGCTGGCAAGCGCCCACGCTGGTTCACACTGCCCGCAGCGCCCTGGGCGCTCTGCCATTCGCAGCGCTTAGCCAGCGGACGCCCTATCTCAGCGAACGCCCAGTGCGCGAGCTGTTCGACGGCTATCTGTTTCTCGGCGCGGTCGACAAACAGAGGACCGTTCCACGGCACGGCGACAGCCCGATTTGGCTGGCGGAGCGGCGCCGACGCGCACAGCTACTGCCGCCGCCACATCGCCAGCGCTTTCTCGCCGCCATCGACGCAATTCAGAACGTACACGACGCCGAGTGATAGTTGAGTTTTGGTATTCCCAACCGGAGAAGACCACTCTCCGAACGATTCAATGCGTCTAACAATCGGTTGCAAATAATAATCAATATCAAATAACATTGATTTTCTTTCGCGAATGCGGTCGACCTGTCCGCCCCCCTTGCGAGGCGCGCCGCTCCTGTCTGGCGGTACGTAAACCAGGCCTGAACTTGTCATTTTCCACTCCATAGGACAAGAAAATTTCTCTTCAAATGAGAATTATTTTCATTTAGATTATATTTTACATTTCTTAACGCGGGGCGGCTCACCGGTTCTGAGGAGCAGCCTGTCTGATAACCAGTCACCTAAGGAGCAGGCATGAATGACTTGACGTTGCATCTGGAACCACAGGCGGATGATCAAGCGTTTCTCCAATTGCTGAAAAAACATCTGACGGAAACTCCTTTTTTCTTCTCCTCACCCCGGCAAACCCTGATGACCGCCGGCGTCTTCGCCCGTCTGGGCGCGGGAGACCTGAATGAAGCCATCCCCGCCGCCCTGCGCGAGGCCAGGGAACAGGGAATCGAAGATCCCATGGTGGTCGGCGCCGCGCCTTTCCTGCCTGGAGAAGCCCCCATGCTGACAGTGCCGACCCGGTCCTGGCGTCGTCGCGACGTGGTTTCCGGACGCACCGGCGTCATCACCGATTTCGGGAATTATGAGGCGAAAGAAGTGCCGTCCGGCGCGGGCTACAAACAAAGCGTGAACAGTGCGTTGGAACATATCCGCCGCGGCGACATCAGCAAAGTGGTGCTGGCGCGCTCCCTGGAGCTGCGCGCCGACCGTCCTATCGACATCGTGCAACTGCTGACCAACCTGCGCCGCGCCAATCCGAAAGGCTATAACTTCGCCGCCAATCTGGCGGATGCGGCGCACCCCCGTCGTTTTCTGGTAGGGGCCAGCCCGGAGTTGCTGGTGTCCCGCAGCGGCATGCGCGTGTTCGCCAATCCGCTGGCGGGCTCTGTGGCGCGCAGCCCGGATCGTAAGGAAGACGCCCGCCGCGCCGGCGCGTTGCTGCAATCGGAAAAAGACCTGCATGAACATGCCGTGGTGATCGACGCGGTGGCCAAAGCGCTGGCGCCGTTCTGTCGAAATCTGGATGTGCCCAGCACGCCTTCACTGACGCAAACGCCGACCCTGTGGCACTTGTCCACGGAAATCACCGGGGAGCTGATCGATCCAGCCATTACTTCCTATGCTTTGGCGCAGGCGCTGCATCCTACGCCCGCCGTGTGCGGCTATCCCACAGAGCGCGCTCGGGAATTGATTGGTGAACTGGAGCCCTTTAATCGGGGCTTTTTCACAGGCATGGTCGGCTGGAGCGACGCCTCCGGCGACGGTGAGTGGGCCGTCACCATCCGCTGTGCGGAAGTGGAAGACCGTCTGCTGCGTCTTTACGCAGGCGCAGGCGTGGTCGAAGGCTCCGACCCGCAGAAAGAGCTGGACGAGACCTCCACCAAGTTAAAAACCATGCTGAACGCCATTGGCCTCGACAGCCATGCGTCCACACCGATCCGCGTGGAGATCGCCTGATGTCCGCGAGCATGGAGCAGCCGCAAATCGAACTCACGCCCTGGCCCGCTGCAGAGGCGGAGCTGTATCGCGCCGCCGGCTACTGGACCGGTGACGATCTGGGAAGCATTCTGAGTCGCGGCGCTCAGGCGTTCGGCGACCGCACCGCAGTAATCGCCGGCGAGCGTTCCTGGACTTATGGCGATCTTAACGCCAGGGCGGATCAGTTGGCATCAGGATTAAATACCCTCGGAATTACTCCGGGTTCCAAGGTCGTGGTGCAACTGCCTAACATCGGCGAATTCATTGAAGTGATTTTTGCGCTGTTTCGCCTGGGGGCGGCGCCGATCATGGCTCTGCCCACCCACCGTTACGCCGAGATCAGTTACTTTTGCGAATTCGCCGACGCCGTCGCTTACATCGCCCCGGCAAAAAGCGGCGGATTCGACTATCGCGATATCGGCGGGAAACTGAAAGACGAGCGTCTCGTGCAGCATGTCATCATCGCCGGCGATGCGGGCGATTTCGTCCCTCTCGACGGCTTATATCAGGCGCCCGGCGCGGCGCCGGAGATTGATCCGTCCGCCATCGCGCTGATGCAATTGTCCGGCGGCACCACCGGCATGTCCAAACTGATTCCGCGCACTCACGACGACTATCTGTACAGCGTGCGCGCCAGCGCCGAGATTTGCGAATTGTCGCCGCAGACGGTGTATCTCTCCGTGCTGCCCGCCGCGCATAATTTCCCGCTCAGTTCACCGGGCGTTCTGGGAGTTCTGTTCGCAGGTGGAACCGTGGTGTTGTCCGAATCCGGCGCGCCGGATATCGCGTTTCCGTTGATCGCCCGTCACCGGGTCACCATGACCGCCATGGTGCCGCCGCTGGCCCTGGCCTGGATGACCGCCTGCGACAATCTGACAAAAGCCGGCTCGCCGCCGGATCTGTCCAGCCTGCAGGTATTGCAGGTGGGCGGCGCCAAGTTTACCGAAGAAGCCGCCCGCCGCGTTACGCCGGTCCTGGGTTGCAAGCTGCAGCAGGTGTTCGGTATGGCGGAGGGGTTGGTGAACTACACCCGTCTGGATGACGACATCGACACCGTCGTCACCACTCAGGGGCGCCCCATTTCGCCGGCGGACGAAGTGCGCATCGTGGACGAGGACGACCAGCCGGTCGCGCCCGGCGCCACCGGATTATTGCTGACCCGCGGCCCCTACACCATTCGCGGCTATTTCAAGGCGGCGGAGCACAACGCCAAATCCTTCACCGCCGACGGCTTCTATCGCACCGGCGATGTGGTGCGTCTGACTGACGCCGGTTATCTGGTGGTGGAAGGTCGCGCTAAAGACCAGATCAATCGCGGCGGCGAAAAAGTGGCGGCGGACGAACTGGAGAATCATCTGCTGGCGCACCCGCTGGTGCATGACGCCGCCGTGGTGGCGATGCCGGACCCCTACCTGGGCGAGCGCACCTGCGCCTACGTCATTCCGCAGAATCATGCCGCCGCGCCGGAGCAACGCCCGCGCCCGCAGGATCTGCTCAAATTTCTGCGCGAGCGCGATCTCGCCGTGTTCAAGATTCCAGACCGCATCGAGTTCGTCGACGCCTTCCCCAAGACCCGTCTGGGCAAGGTGGACAAGAAGGCGTTGCGGCAGATGATCGCGGATAAGATCGCGCCGCCCACCATGGCTTAAACCAGAACAAGATTTAGGTTGATAAGGACCCCTTAATGGCTATTCCAAAAATCGCTGACTATTCCCTGGCGAACGCATCCGCCCTACCGACCAATAAAACGGACTGGACTATCGATCCGTCGCGGGCGGTGCTGCTGGTGCACGACATGCAGCGTTATTTCGTTAACTTCTACAATCTGGACGGAGAGCCCATGGGCCCTCTGCTCGCCAATATCCAGACGCTGAAGGCTGCCTGCAAAAAAGCCGGCGTGCCCGTGGTGTACACCGCCCAGCCTGGCGATCAAACGCCGGAAGACCGCGCGCTGCTGACGGATTTCTGGGGAACCGGTCTGGCGGCCGATCCCAATCTGACTGATATCGTGGCGGAGCTGGCGCCGGAAGGCGACGACATCGAATACGTGAAATGGCGCTACAGCGCGTTCAAACGCACGCCTCTGCTGGATTACATGCGCGAAAACGGCAAAGACCAGCTCATCATCTGCGGCGTCTACGCCCACATCGGCGTGCTGGCCACCTCACTGGAAGCGTTCATGCTCGACATCAAGCCTTTCGTGGTGGCGGACGCCGTCGCCGACTTCTCCGAGCAGGAACAGAAAATGGCGCTGAACTATGTCGCGCAACGCTGCGGCCATGTGGATGCGCTGGAAGTCGTGCTGAACGCGCTTCAGGGCGCAACGACTCAGTCCGCGCCAGCCGCAGAGCCTTTGAGTCTGGAAGCCCTGCGTCGCGACGTCGCCGCCATTCTCATGATGAGCCCGGAAGACGTGGACCCGGAAGAAAATCTGATGTACATGGGGCTCGACTCCATTCGCGTCATGTCCCTGCTGGAAAACTGGCGCGCCCGCGGCGCCGACATCACCTTCGTGGATCTGGCGGAGTCGCTGACCATCAATGAATGGTGGCGCACCATCGAGCCGCGCCTGACGACGGAGGCCTGAGATTGATGACCACTCCGGCCGAGACGTCGACCAAAGGATTGTCCGCCGCGCAGAACGGGATATGGCTGGGTCAGCAGATCAACCCCGCCAGCCCCATGTACAACGCGGCTGAATATGTGGAATTACGCGGACCGCTGCACGTTGAGCTGTTTGAGCGCGCGTTGCGCCAGACGCTGATCGAAGCACCCGCGCTGCACGCCACCTTCCATTCCGGCGCCAGGGAAACGGCGCAACGTCTGCACGCGCCGGAGTTCGTCCTGGTGCAGAAAGATTACAGCCATTTCGCGGCGCCGCTGGAGCAGGCGCGCCTGTGGATGCTGAGCGATCTGGCCGCCACCGTGGACCTGTCGCAAGGGCCGCTGTTCACCCAGGCTCTGATCAAACTCGGCGACGACCACTACTGCTGGCATCAACGCATCCATCACATCGCCTGTGACGGTTTCGCCTTCGCCCTGTTGTCGCAACGGGTGGCGGAAATCTACAACGCCCTGGCGGCCAACCCGGAAACAGTCCCCGCCACGGTGGGACGCGGCTTTGGCGACTACGATAAAGTGCTGGAGGAAGACCTGCGTTATCGCCAATCCCCGGCGTTCGCCAAGGACCGGGATTTCTGGGCAGGCTATCTGGAAGGCCAGACGCCGCCCGTCAGCCTCAGCCGCTCCAATGCCCCCATCGCCGACATGGCGACACGGGTGGAGCGCAGTCTGCCGGCGGAATTGATCAAGCGGCTGCATACCGCGGCCAGCACAGTCGGCGCCACTTGGTCGGATGCGCTCACCGCCGCCACCGCCTATCTGATCCATCGCCGCACCGGCGCCCGCGAAGTCACGCTGGGCGCGCCGGTCATGGGCCGCATGGGCTCCGCGTCCCTGCGCGTACCCGCCATGGTGATGAATATTATTCCCCTGCGTCTGCCGTTCGCTGGCGTGGAGTCCTTCAAAGACCTGGTGCAGCTAGCTGCGCAACAAACCCGACTGACCCGCCTGCACCAGCGCTATCGCTATGAACAGCTGCGTCGCGACCTCAATCGCGTGGGCGGCGATCAACGCCTGTTCGGCCCGGTAGTGAACATCATGCCGTTCGATCGGCATGTGGAGTTTCAGGGTTGCGTCTCCCGCACGCATAATCTCTGCGCCGGTCCGGTGGAGGACCTGTCCTTCGCCTTCATTCTGAACAAGAACGGCGGGCTGCGTTTCGATCTGGACGCCAACCCTAACCGTTACAGTCAAACCGATTTGCAGGACATTCAGCAGCAGATGCTGGCGTTGCTGGAGCAGGCCGCGGCCGATATGGAGCAGCCCATTCAGGTTGATCGCGCCGCCCTATCCTGGCTGCAGGGCCCCGCCGCCAGCCAGGCGCCGCAGCCTGTTCTCACTGCGCTGCGTCAACGCATTCTGACGACGCCGCAAGCCATCGCCCTGCAAGCGAACGGCCGCTGCCTCAGCTATGAGGAGTTGGGCCAGCGCGTCGCCGGACTTGCTGAAAGCCTGCGACAATCTGGCGTGAATCCGGGAGATGTCGTCGCCCTGGCGCTGCCTCGCAGCGAAGGCGCTATCGTGACGGCCCTGGCGACCTGGGCCGCCGAGGCCGCATTCGTTTTTCTGGACCCGGCCGCGCCCATCGCCCGCAACCGCTTGATCATTGAAGACGCCCGTCCCGCCCTGGTGGTGACGGAGGACTCGGACTCCGAGTTAAACGTCAACGCCAGCTCGCCGGTAGTGAGCCTGACTGCGTTAGCCCAAGACTCGGTCAGCAACACCGCATTATGGCCGGAATCGACAACACAGGCGGGGCCCGCTTACCTGATCTACACCTCCGGCTCCACCGGCGCGCCCAAAGGCGTGGTTATCGGACATCAGGCTCTGGCGGAGTTCGTCGCCGGCGCCATCGACGCCTACGCCGTCACCGCTTCGGATCGCGTGCTGCAGTTTGCGCCACTGCATTTTGACGCCTGCATCGAAGAGATTTTCGTCACCTTGACGCAGGGAGCGCGCCTTATTCTGCGCAATGACGCCATGTTGGAATCCGCTCCGCGCTTTCTGGAGCAATGCCGTCAATGGGGCGTGACGCTACTGGATCTGCCCACCGCGTACTGGCATGAGCTGGCGTTCGGCTGCGCCACCGCGTCGCTGGAGCTTCCGCCCAGTCTGCGCGCCGTCATTATCGGCGGCGAAGCGGTATTACCGGAGCGGGTGGCGCAATGGCGCGGCTGTTTCGGCGACCGCATCGCTCTGTATAACACTTACGGTCCCAGTGAAGCCACGGTGGTCGCCACCAGCGCGGATCTCAGCGCTGACGCAGGCGCCATCAGCATCGGCCAGCCTCTGGGCGGACGCGCCGTCGCCGTAGTCAATCCACAGATGGAACTGCTGCCTAGAGGTGAAGAGGGCGAACTGTTGTTAATCGGCGGCGGACTTGCCGACGGCTACCTTAATCTGCCGGAAAAAACCGCGGAATGCTTTATTCATGTCCAGTTTCCCTGGTCCATAGAACCCGAACGCGCCTATCGCAGCGGCGACCGCGCGCGCATCAACGCGCAGGGCAATGTAGAGTTTCTCGGACGCCTGGACGATCAAATCAAGATCAGCGGCCATCGCATCGACCCACTGGAAATCGAATCCGCCCTCAGCGCCCTGCCCGGCGTGCAGGAAGCCGCCGTCACATTGAGCCAGCAAGGCAATGGAGTGAAGTGTCTGGTGGCGCATCTGGCGGGGCGGCCCTACGCCATCGCTGAATTACGCGAAGCGCTGAAATCCAGGCTGCCTGCGGCGATGACGCCATCCGCGCTGGTCATGCATGAACGCCTGCCCAAAAACGCCGCCGGCAAGGTGGACCGCAAGCAGCTCAACGCTATCGAAACGGCGTCCGCAAGCAACCTGCCTCAAGCGGAAGCCAGCGCTGAACAGCAACTTATCATTGATGTCTGGCGCGACGTGCTGGGGCAAAGCGCCATCAAGCCGGAAGACGATTTCTTTCTGCTCGGCGGTCAGTCCCTGCAATCCATTCAAGTGGCCAACAGACTGAGCGCGCGCATTGGGCGGGAAGTGCCGGTGACTTTGATTTTTCAAAGCCCGACCGTCGCCGCACTGGCTCAAGCGTTATTTGCGGCGGATGATGCGCAACCGCAATCACGGGACCTGCGGGAACAGATGCTGGCGGACTGCGACGCTTTCGCCCAATCGCTGCCGCCAGCGCCGACTGTTGCATTCGACCTGAGCGCAGCGCCCAGACAGATATTGCTCACCGGGGCCACAGGGTTCGTCGGCGCGCAACTGCTGCATCAACTGCTCTATCAAACTGACGCCGATATCCTGTGCGCCGTGCGCGGCGCCACCGACGCCGAAGCCTTCTATCGTCTGGAGCAGGCGATGTCGGAACAGGGCCTGCCCTGCAGCGCGTTTCGCCGGGTGCGGGTACTGCTGGCGGATATGGAAAAGCCGCGTCTGGGACTGTCCGTGGCGGACTTCGAACAGCTCGCCCAGCACATAGACGCGGTCATTCATAACGCCGCCGTCACCAGCGTCATGCGTGATTACCAATCCCTGCGCGCCGCCAACGCATTAAGTACCGGCGAGTTATTGAAACTGGCCGCCGTGCGGGGCGTTCCCCTGCATCTGGTGTCCACCATCGCCGTGGCGCCGCCGGCGTCCGCCGCCCCCAGTCTGCGCGAGGACTTCACGCCCATTCATGACGGGCTGAGCGATGGCTATCAACAGAGCAAATGGGCCTCTGAACGCATGGCGGAAATCGCCCGCGACAAAGGCTATCCCGTCAATCTGTATCGACTCGCCCGGGTCACCGGCGCGTCCGATTTTGGCTATATCAACGCCAAAGACCTAGTGTGGAGCATCATTCAAGCGGGGATGCGCAGCGACGCATTGCCGGATCTGCCCATCAGCGAACCCTGGACGCCCGTGGACGCGGTGGCGCAATTCATAGTCGCCGACGCCACGTCCCGCCCGGGCGGCGGCGTTTACAACGTCACCCCGCCCCAGGACGTCAGTCTGGCGCGCATTTTCGGTTGGCTGCGGGAGTACGGTTTCGAATTCGACACCCTGCCGTTGCCCCAGTGGAGCCAGCGCGTCAAAGAGCGAGGCGCGGAAGAGGATCAGGCGATCCTGGGCTTTTTTGAACAACGCAGTCATGACGCCGGCGCGCCCAGTTTCGAGCCCGGCGGTATCGACAACGGCAAATTTCGACAACGTATGGAGGAGCTGGGCCTGACGATGCCTGTCATCGATCAGCCCCTGTTCCACCGCTATCTGCAGTACGCCATTGAGTCGGGCCTGTTGCGCACCGCAAACCGGACCGCTGTGAATAAACCCTAATTGATCTCATCACGAGGATAACTATGACATTGCCGGTAACTCCGAACGGGGAAACGCTGAACCTGACCAAGTCCTTCGAACTCGCCAAAGAGAGCGAGAAGCTGGTGGCGGGATTCACCCAGTCCATGATGAAAAAGCCAGAGCAGTTCGCCCCCGGTCATTTCCCGGTTTACATCGCAAGCGGCCAGGGCGCCATCGTCACTGACGTCGATGGCAATGAATACATCGACTTTATCTGCGGTCTGGCCGCTAACACGCTGGGACACAATCATCCTACCGTCGTCAGCGCCATCAGCGAAAACCTGTCCAAGGGCTTGATTCACTCTCTGCCGACGCCAGTAGAGGTCAAAGCCGCGCAAACCCTGACCGACATCATTCCCGGCGCGGAAATGGCGCGCTTCTTCAAAACCGGCGCTGACGCCAACTCCGCCGCTGTGCGTCTGGCCCGTCATATCACCGGGAAAGAAGAAATCATCACTGTCGGTTACAACGGCTGGCACGATCAGTACATGTTCGACACCCCCGGCGTGCCGGAAGTCATTCGTCAGTACACCCACCGCATGCCGCTGTTCACGCCCATGGACGAGCAGCCGGTGCTGGACCTGATCGCCGAGCGCGGCGACAAGCTGGCGGCGGTATTGCTGTCGGTTCCTTACAACCGTGTGCTGACTGGCGAGTTCCTGCGTCAGGTGCGCAAAGCCTGTAATGACAAAGGCGTGTTGCTGGTGATGGACGAAGTGGTCACCGGTTTCCGTCTCGCTTTGGGCGGCGCACAGGAATACTTCGACGTCTCCGCCGATCTGGTCACCCTGTCGAAAGGCATCGCCGCCGGCATGCCGCTGTCCGCGGTAGTCGGCGCCGCCAAGCACATGAAGCGTATGGAAGAGCTGCAGGTGTCCACCACCTTCGGCGGTGAAATGCTGTCCCTGGAAGTGTGCGACGCCGTGTTGAATGAGTACCGTCGTTCGGATTTCGTCGGCCGTATCGCTACTTTGGGCGTTCGTCTGAAAGAAGGCGTCAACAAGGTCTCCGCTGCGCTGGGAACGCCATTGCAGGTAGTTGGTTATGATCCTATCCCCATGTTCCTGTTCTCCAAAAACCCAGTGGAGCACGTGAAATTGGCCGAGCCTTTCCTGGCGGAAATGGCGAAACGCGGCGTCCTGCTGCGTCGTGAAGTCAACTTTATCTGCGGCGTGCATACGGAAGAACAGATCGACTTCACCATCAAAGCCGTGGAAGCCTCACTGCAAGCCATGCTTGACGCAGGCCTGTTCGCCAAGGTGGAAGAGGGAGCTGCGGCTCAATGATCTGCTGCATGAAACACGCCGGGGCGGCGTCCTGGCTGCATAAGCTGATGCTGTCCCAGTCTTCCCGTTCCGCTCCGCTCGCCGCGCAAGCGGCGGGATCGGAGGGATCGGCGCACGGCGAAACCTTCAACGGGCTGGCGGCGGAACCCCGCGCCCGTGACGACGGCCCGCAACCCGGCGAGGGCGCGCGCACCCTGATCAAAGGCGGCTTTCTGTATGCCGGCGATGACGCCAATACGGTGATCGAAAACAGTTGGGTGCTGGTGGTGGGCGATCGCATCGCCGCCATCGGTTCCGCTGAGCAGCCGGCGCCGGAGTGCGATCAGGTCATCGACGCCGCCGGCAAGCTGGTGCTGCCGGGGCTGATTAATCCGCACTGGCACGAAAGTTTTGTCGCGCCCAATTTCGAGCGCCCGGACGATGCAGGCCTGGAGCCAACGCCCTACTCCAATGGCGGCGATATCGAGGCATTGGGCTCCATGTTCGCGTTCATCTCCACCGTAGGGCAGAAACTCACCCATGCGGAAGGCGTCGCCATCGCGCGCTGGAGCATGTGGACGCAGTTGCGATCCGGAACCACCGCACTGGGCGACGTGGGTTCCGCCAACACCGCCGACGCCATGGCGCAGGCGGCGCTGGACCTGGGCATGCGCATCCGCGTCAGTCGCTGGGGATCGGACATCATGATTCCCAACGGGGCCAAAGAATTTCGCCGTATCGCCGATACCCGGGCCCAGGCGGACGATTGGGCGGCGTTGATGGAAACCTGGAACGATCACAGTTCCGGCCTGATCGGCGGTATGCCATCCGTCATGGGCGCTTTCGGCAGTTCCGACGAACAGCTGATGGCTTTGCGCGACATCGCTGATCGCTATCAGGCTCCCTACGCCACGCATCTGGCGCCGCTGCGCAATGAAACCGCCGCCGTGCAGGCGGTATTCGGCCGCACGCCAGTGGGCCGTTTCGACGCCCTGGGCATGCTCACCGATCGTCTGTTGGCGGTGCACACCGCCTACGCCAGCGAAGAAGAGTACCGTCGCCTGTTGGAAACCGGCGTGAATATCTGCCACTCCCCGGCGCACTACGGCATGCTGGGCGAAGCCACCGTCAGCGAGACTGGTCAGATCGGCCGTTTCATTAAAGATGGCGGCCATGTGTCCTGTAGCACGGACGGCGACATCTCCTATATCGGCGGCATGCCGGAAGCCATGCGCGCCGCGCATCTGGGCCACAATGAAGCCCAGAACTGCAATACCGCCTGCCCGCCAACCCTGGCGCTGCGTATGGCGACCCTGAACGGCGCCCGCGCTCTGGGCTGGCGCGACCGCATCGGCTCCATCGAAATCGGCAAGCAGGCGGACCTGGTAGTCATCGACATTGACGACTGGCGTTACCGCCTCGGCAACCATCCCTTGCGCACCTTCCTGGTGGCGGGCGGCAGCCGGGACGTGAATGCCGTCATGGTGGCCGGTCGCATAGTAGTGCAGAACGGCCGCAGCGCCCTGTTCGACGAAGCCGAACTGCTGACGGATTACCGTCTGGCGGTGGCGTCGGCGCGCGCGCGCATTCAACGCAAATAAACAGGATGTTTAACGCAACATGACAGACAAGGAAACCGCTATGACGACGCCCACGGCCACTGCGCCGACCATGAACGGCAGAAGTCTTTTTCTACTCCTGGCCAGCACCATGACGGTGATGGCCGGCGCCACTCTGGCCCCGGCGCTGCCGGGTATGGAGGCCGCCTTTGCGCAAGAGGAAAACGCGGAATTCTGGGTCAAGATGATCCTGTCCGCCCCCGGCCTGTTGATCGCCTGCTGCGCGCCCATGGTGGGCTGGCTGCTGGATCACTGGAAGAAAAAGCAGGTGCTGATTCTGGCCCTCTGTCTGTATGGCGTGTCCGGCGTGTCCGGTTATTTCCTGCATGACTCGCTGGTCGCCATTCTGCTGGGACGCATCGCCCTGGGCGTGGCGGTGGCCGGCGTCATGGTCGCCTGCACCACGCTGGCCGGAGACTATTTCGCCGGCCCTCATCTGGCGCGATATATGGGCGTGCAGGCCGCGTTCGGCGGTTTCGGCGGCGTGTTGTTTCTGGGCATGGCCGGCCTGTTGGCGGATATCGACTGGACGGCGCCGTTCCTGATTTATCTGTTCGCGTTCATCGTGTTGCCCGGCGCCATGGTGTTTTTGGAAGAGCCGGAGCGCAAACAGCCTTCCTCCGGTGAGCTGGGCGGCGCGGCGCCAACGCCTCCCGGCGGTCCCCTGGCCTTGTGCTACGCCCTGGCGGCGTTTGAAGTCTTAGCGCTGTATATGGCGCCGCTGCATTACCCATTTTATGTGGCGCAGTTCGGCGTAACCGACGGCTCTGAGATCGGCTTCGCCATCGCCGGGATGCTACTGCTCACTGCATCGGTGTCCATGTATTACCGCAAATTCGGCGGCCTGTTCCCATTCCCGGTCCTGCATGGCGCCGGCTGGCTGTTGATCGCCATAGGATGGGGACTGTTGGGCTTCGCTCCCAGTTACGGCGTCGCTCTGGCGGGCATGGCGGCGGCGGGGGTCGGCTTCGGGATGATTCGTCCGAACCTGATCGTCTGGCTGTTTTCTTATACTCCACCGATGCTGCGCGGCCGCATTATCGGCGGCGTCACCACTTGTTTCTTTATCGGTCAGTTCCTGTGTCCGTTGTTAACCCAGCCGTTGATTGACCATTACGGTATTTCCGCCACCTTCGCTATCGCCGGCGGCGTCTCGCTGTTGCTGGCGGCGCTGTTGCTGGCGGCGAGTCTGAAAACAGCGCCTGCGCCAACGGCAGCCAAATCCTGATCGCTCACGGAGAGACAGACGGTTCGCCGCACTCTCCGTTACAAGTCAACCATTTCTATTTGCTAAGAGTTCCACCAAAGCGGAGAGTCATCTCCGCTAAGGAGGTGGAATGCCACCCTGTCTCGCCACCTTACTCTCGCCAGCTTCTCTCGCCATCGCGCTTTCAATTTGATCCACCTGCTCATGCGTAAACATGCGCAAATAAGAAAGGTGTTGATTATTTGAACACAAACGATAATGATTATCATTTTACAAGCATTTCATTCTATCGTAGAGTGTGCTCCGATAACGGCAAGAGTCCGGTTAAATTTTCGCCGGAGATGATAAACCCCCTTTCGTTTCCCAGGCCGCGCCACAGTTGCGTAGACCGTCCTTATTCTTGCCGAAGGAATCCACCCTGATTGCGACAGCATGCTGGAAGCAGGTGACTATGGCAGATAACAACTCCTCCCCGACCAAGAAATTCGCACTACTGGCTATCAGCGCCGCACTGGCCCTGGGCTTCACTGCGCTGGCCATGCAGAAACCGGACGCCACGTCCGAAACGGCGCAAACGCAGTCCGCGGCGCCAGTGGAACAACCTATCGCTACCGCCACTAAAGATATTACTGACGCCGCCGGCCGCCGCGTCAGCGTGCCGGTGGAGCCCAAGCGCGTACTGGCCCTGGGCGAGTTTGATATGGACGCCATGCTGGCGTTGGGCATGAAGCCGGTGGGAGTGACTGACGGCCGCGGCCAGCAGACGCCGCCCAACTACTTGAAGGATCTCAGCGTCGACATTGAGTCCATCGGACGCTTGGCGCAGCCCAGCATCGACAAAGTGATCGCCGCGCAACCGGATCTGATTCTGACCAGCGCCATTCAGGACGAGAAGCTGATTTCCCAGCTCCAGCAGATTGCTCCCACTGTAATCACCTCTGCTTCTTCGGAAAACTGGCGCGATATGTTCAAACGCATCGCCGTCGCCCTGAGCAAAGAGAGCGAAGCGGAGAGTTTTCTGGCTAAGTACGATGAAAAAGCGGCGAAAATTCGCGAAACCCTGGGAAATCCGGAAAACGTGTCCGTCAGCGTAGTGCGCTGGAGCCCCAAAGGCCCCACTTATATGCTACGTGACGTATTCATCAGCCAGGTCATTGCGGATGTCGGCCTGTCCCGCCCTTCAGCGCAACAGGAAAGCGGCATTCACTCCGCGCCCTTGAGCCTGGAAGCCCTGCATGAAATTGACGGCGACTGGATCTTCGTCGGCACTCTCAGCCCCGTAGGCGACGCCGCGGATACCTTTGCGGAGATACGCGACAACGCCGCCTTCAAACAGCTGTCCGGCGTCAATAATGGGCATCTGGTGTTAGTCGACGGCTCCTTGTGGACCAGCGTCGGCGGGCCTCTGGCCGCTATGGCGGCGCTGGATGACATTGAACAGGCCATGCTGAGCAAACAAGGATAGTCAAAGTTAAAGGAGCATTGATGTCGCAGGCGTTTCGCCCGGCTGTCAGCCGTCGTAACTGGGCGTCCGTCGCCATGTTGATGCTGGCGCTGTCCGGCGTCGTGTTAACTTCCATGCTGGTGGGGTCCGGGCAACTGGACGCCGTCCATAGTCTCGCCTATCTGCTGTCTCCGGGGGACAACGCCGACGCCTACGTCAGTATGGTGATGACGGAACTGCGCCTGCCCCGCACCCTCGCCGGCGTCATTATCGGCGTGGCGCTGGGCGTCGCCGGCAGCCTGCTGCAGAACGTCACCCGCAATCCTCTGGCCGAACCCGGCCTGCTGGGCATCAACGCCGGCGCCGCGCTGGGCGTGGTGATCGGCATTAGCTTTTTTCACGCCAGCAGCTCCTATTCCATGCTGATCTGGGCTATTTCCGGCGCGATGGTCGGCAATGGCGCGGTCATGCTGGCGGCTCAAGTGGGCGCGGCCAGCATGACGCCATTACGCCTGGT
Organism: Hahella sp. KA22; assembly: GCF_004135205.1. Classification (NCBI taxonomy): domain Bacteria; kingdom Pseudomonadati; phylum Pseudomonadota; class Gammaproteobacteria; order Oceanospirillales; family Hahellaceae; genus Hahella; species Hahella sp. KA22. Next base: position 104,145 of record NZ_CP035490.1, read on the forward strand.
GCTGGCGGGTGTAGCGATCAACGCTGCGTTCCAGGGGGTCACTTCCCTGCTGCTGCATGATCACATCGCCGCCTTCGATCAATACCGTTACTGGATTCTGGGCTCATTGTCCGGCATCACCATGGAAGCAGTCAGCCAGATCGCTCCGGCAGTGCTGGCCGCGCTGGTTCTGGCGGCGGCGCTGACGCGACCGCTTTCCGCACTGACTTTGGGGGATGACTCCGCCAAAGCCCTGGGTCACAACCCGAATCTGATTCGCGCCCTGTTGTCCCTGAGCATCACGCTGCTGAGCGCCGCGGCGGTGGCCCTGGCCGGCCCCATCGTTCTGCTGGGACTGATCGCCGCCTACATCGCCCGGGCGCTGGCCGGACATCATCTGCGCAACCAGTTGCTGTATTCCGCCGTCGCCGGCGCATTTCTGCTGTTGTCCGCAGACATTCTGGCGCGGGTGATCAATCGTCCTTTCGAAGCGCCGGTCAGCGCCGTGGTCGCCTTTATCGGCGTCCCGATCATTATTCGCATCGTCCATTCCAATCGCATGTTCAGTTAGGCCTGGAGGTATCCGCGATGAGCCGTATGTCGCCCTCTGTCGAGCAGGCCGCCCCATCCCTCGGGCTTCCTGACGCCGCATCTTTCCTTCCGGCCGGTAGCCGGGTGGTTCGCATCGGCCCTGTATCCATGACCTTCAACCTGCATGATCTGGCGACCGCTCTGCTTATCCTGCTGGTGATACTGTTGGCGGTCTGCGCCTCGCTGATGCTGGGCTCTACCCGTTTGTCCCTGGCGCAGGTATGGCAGGCCATGCTGGGAGAAGGCAGTCCCGCGCACCAGTTGTTGACCATGCAGATCCGTCTGCCCCGCATCGCCGCCGGGCTGGTGGTGGGCGGCTGTCTGGGCGCCGCGGGCTGTCTGTTGCAGGGACTCGCCCGCAACCGTCTGGCCACGCCGGATATCCTTGGCGTACACCAAGGCGCCACGTTGGCGGTGGTCATCGCCATGCTGGCCGGGGCCGGCGGCGTACTGGATTCATGGTGGGCGGCGATTATCGGCGCCTCCGCCACCTTGTTGGGCGTACTGGCGTTCAGCGGACGCTTCGGCTCCAACGGTTATCGCATTCTGGTGATCGGTCTAGGGCTGACCTATTTGCTGCGCGCCATGACGGAAGTGTTGGTGACCTACCTGCCTTTGCATGAAGCCAGCGCCATGTACACCTGGAGCATCGGCACGCTGCTGGGCAGAGATTACGCCATCGCCGCTCCCGCGTTTTTCGGCCTCTGCCTGTTGCTGCCCGTATCCGTGGCGCTGGCGCGACAGCTGACTTTATTGCAGTTCGGTGAAGACACCGCGGCCTCCCTGGGTTTGAATCCCGAGCGTCTAAAAATCGCCGTCGTATTGACCGTGGCGGTGCTGACCGCGTTGTCGGTGACTGTATCCGGCCCTATCAACTTCATTGCGCTGATGGCGCCGGTGACCGCCAGCTTTCTGGCGCGTCCGGATCAAACACCCGTGTTGCGCTCCACCTTGCTGGGCGCCCTGTTCGTGATCGTGGCGGACACCATTGGGCGCATTTACAGCGACGTGGAGACGCCCATGGGCGTCATCGCCACCATGATGGGCGGGCCGTTCCTGCTGGCGGTTATCCTGTTTCAACCCCAATCCAGGCAAGGTAATTGATTGATGTCCGAGCCAAGACTCGCTATTCAGAACGTTTCCCTCAGTTACGCGAACGGGCGCGGCGGTAAAGCCGACGCCGCGCCAACGGTGAAAGAGGTCAGCCTGCAAGCCCGGCCGGGAGAATTGATGATCATCGTCGGCCCCAACGGATGCGGCAAATCCACCTTGCTGCGCGCCGTGGCGCGTCTGCACAGACCGGATTCCGGCCGCATTTTGCTGGAAGGCGAAGACGTCTGGTCGCTCAGCAGAAAACAGGCGGCCACCCGGTTGGCCCTGTTGCCGCAAACACCCACCGCGCCTGAAGGCATCCGCGTGGCGGATCTGGTGCGGCATGGCCGCCATCCCCATCAGGGGCTGTTCCGCCAATGGACCAGCGCCGACGAAGACGCCGTGCGCCGCGCGCTTCTCGCCACCGACACCGCCGATCTGATGGATGCGCCGCTGGATCACCTCTCCGGCGGTCAACGCCAGCGTTGCTGGCTGGCTATGGCGCTGGCTCAGGAAACCAATCTTTTATTGCTGGACGAGCCCATCAGCATGCTCGATCTGGGGCATCAGGTTGAGGTGCTGAATCTGGTGCGAGACCTTTCCGCCAAAGGCATCACCATCATGATGGTGCTACATGACCTGATCGCCGCCGCGCGCTACGCCGACACCCTCACCGCCATGCGCGAAGGCCAGGTGGTGGCGAGCGGTCCGCCCCGCGAGATTCTGACCCGGGATATGGTGCGCGAACTCTATAACGTCGACGCGCACATTCTGAGCGACCCTGACGGCAATCCAGTGGTTACTCCGGCGGTGGGCGGCGCGTTTTCTTCTCTGTCCCCCTCCAACAGCAAGGAGCAATCTTATGTCTGATTCCACTACACAGAGCGCCGGCGCGGATTTCGCCGGCAAAGTCGCCATCGTCACCGGCGCCGCGCAAGGTATTGGCGCCGCGGTTGTGGCGGCTCTGGCGGAAAGCGGCGCCAAGGTCGCCGCTCTCGACGTGCAGGAAAAGGCCCTGCGCGACACTACTTCCACTCTCACCGCGAGGGGGTTACAGGTGCGTCCTTTCGTCGTGGACATCAGCGACGCGGCGGCCATCGAAGCGGTGGTCGGCGATATCGAAGCTGGCCTGGGCGAAGTGGAAGTGTTGGTGAATGTGGCCGGTATTCTGCGTCTGGCGTCCGCCACGGAACTGACGTCCGACGACTGGCTGGACACCTTCGCCGTCAACACCCATGGCGTTTTTTTCCTGAGCCGGGCTGTCGGCCGCCTGATGAAGGAGCGTCGGCGCGGCGCCATCGTCACGGTTGGCTCCAACGCCGCCGCCATACCACGCACTAAAATGGCGGCCTATGCCGCATCCAAAGCGGCGTCGACCCATTTCACCAAGTGTCTGGGTCTGGAACTGGCGGAGTACGGCGTGCGCTGCAACATTGTCTCGCCCGGCTCCACCGACACCGCCATGCAACGTCAGTTCTGGACTGACGACCAGGCGCTGGAGGCGGTATTGAACGGTTCTCTGGACTCCTATCGCACCGGCATTCCTCTCAAGCGCATCGCCACCCCGGAAGACATTGCTGAAGCGGTGACCTTCCTCGCTTCGGACAAAGCTCGCCATATCACCATGCATAACCTCTGCATCGACGGCGGCGCAACGCTCGGCGTCTGACAATAGCGATCGGTAATAACAAGGCGCACAGAAGCGCCTTGTTGCTATTCTCCACCTGACTTCTAACTGTCTTCTAACTCTCCGCCTTATTCCACATGGCCTAACTCAATCCGCCAATCCCACTCCCGGACAGACGTGGTTACAATGAAAGCGCTTTCAAAAAATTATCGGAAGGACGCCGGATCGATCGCACATTAAGGCGCACTGGCTCCGCCGCAAAGCAATTCAGGAGGATGGCCTTGAAGACACGCACACTGACTATCGGGGCGCTGGCCCTGGGCGCGAGCGCCCTGCTTGCGCCCACCACATTCGCCGCGGCCTACAACGCCGGCGTCGCCGCCGCAGGATTCGATGCGGAACAGGCGCAAACCAGCGTGAATCTGCATCCTTACGCAGAGCTGCGCAACTTGCGCGATACTGGAATTTTCACGCTGTATGTGGACGTCATGAAACAGGGACAGGAAAGCCCCGCACACAGCTTTCAATGCCGTACGCCGGAGCTCTCCGCCCGCGCCCAGTTCCGTTGCGACGGCGATTTTCAGGCGGATGAGCCGGGCGCCTATTTCGTTCGCGCCAGAGCGGGCAGCATTCATGCCGGAGATTACTTCAACGGCAATAGCCGCTATCCCGGTCAGCAAGATTCAGCGACGTTGACGCTGGCGGAACCTGAGGCCCCAGTGGATGACCTGATCATCGACGCCTTCGGCGACGCGTCCCGCTACGAAGGCTTACACCAGAATCTGCTCGGCGGCTGGACCGACGACGACGGCAGTCTGCAAAGCGATCAGGTCAGCAACGGCGCACTCAGGTTGATATCCGGAGGGGGCGGCTACTGGTACAGCGTGCTCGCCACAGATACCTGCTTCGACGCATCGCCCTATACACACCTGAAGCTCGCCCTGAGCGCCTCCCAGCGCGCCGATCTGTCCCTTACCCTGCACACCCGCGACGATAGCTGCTCCACCCGTCAGGGAGCCTCACAGGCTGTTAACGTGACAGTGGAGCCCGGCGCTCAAGAGGTGTTGATTCCTCTACAGGACTTCCAGCTCGCCGATCTCAGCAAAGTCCATGCGCTGGTGGCGGATCACCTGCAAAGCGGAGTGGAATACGGTATTGCGGATATCAGTCTGGTATCCCGTGACGATAGCGATGATGGCGACGGCGACGACAATGGCGACCCCGATCCGGGCGCGCCGCAGATCAACGATGAGTTCACTACCAATCAGGGCCAATGGTATTCACGCCGGCAACCCAACGGCGCGGTGGATTTTGGCGCCGTCGACGCCGCGGCGGGGGATAACGCCGCGCTGTCATTGCTGTTCCCGGGCAATCCTGATCTGAACAGCGGCGACAATGCATCGCCGTACTACGCATCCGAAGTAGGCTATAACCAGAAAACCCATTACGGCCGCTACGAGACCCGAGTGAAATTCGCCTCCTGCAGCCCTGGCGAAGAGGCCGTCAACGGCATCTTCATCTACGACAATGACGGCACGGATAAGAACGGCAACGGACTGGCGGACAATACGGAAATCGACATCGAGCTGTTGTGCGGCGAGCCAAACGTACTGTGGCTGACCACCTGGACCGACTACGGCGGCGATAGTGAAAACCAGTTCCGCAAGAAGAGCCGCGCCATCGACATGGCCACTGGCGCATATCGCGAAACGCCGGCTGGCATGGAAGGCACTTACGAAACCGTTCCGGCAGGCGCTCTGCCCAATATCGGACTGCCGGACTTTCCTCGCGCCGACACCTATTACACTGTCGGTTTCGACTGGCATGCCGACCGTATCCGCTGGTACATCAAGCTGGACGGCAAAGAAGTGGCATTGTGGGATATGCGCGACGCGGCGATGGTTCCACAGCGTCCGGCCATCTTCATGCTGAATCTGTGGCATTCGCCCTGGCACTGGTTTGACTACGGTCCAGCGGACTATCCAGCCGCCAATGCGGAGATGAAAGTGGACTACTACCGCTTCACGCCCTTCTGAACCAAAAAGCGACGCCCCGGGGAGCTATCCGCTCCGCGGGGCGTCTTGGTTGAGGTTGTAGTTATTATTTCTGTCGTACAAACACGATTAAAAGGGTTGGCGGTGAATACCCTGACTTACAAGTTTTCCCAATCAAATATATGCGGGGAGTTACTGCTCTCGGAACCGGCGTTACGACCCAGCCAGTTCAGCTCCGTCGCACAGTCCGCATCGCTGGCGCGCACGGGACCATACCACAGACTGGAAATACAGGATTTATCGGCCAGCGCGGATAAAGCGCCGCGCCAATCGGACAACTGCTGAAAACCAACAAAATCACCGGAGCCGGCGAAAGGATCAGACTGACTCCAAGCCGTTCCCACCACACCGGCGCTGGAACTGGATACAAAAGCGGAACTACGCGCTGAATCCGAAGGCGCAATGGAATAGGCGGTGAGGGACAAGCCGGCGGCGAATACCGACGCCAAAAACGCCGGAATATGAGCGGATGTTTTCTTTACAAGCGCACGTCTTTTTAGAATTCTAGAGCACTTCACTGTGTTCGCCCCCTACGCGGGATGAAAAAGAGAGAGATGAAAAAACTATCTCACCCCCTTCGCCACCAGGAACGCGACTGGCTATGAGATAGTTTCTACGTGGCGTTGATCCACGGAGCTACCATAGCGATTGTCTTTAGGGAAAACACTCGGTTAAAGGGTGTAGAGCAATGCGCCTAGCGAGGGAGGGAAAAGGCTTAACACTTGGATAATCCACTCGCTGAAAATCGCGCATAAACGCCCTTCGCCACCGTAAAGACAGCGCTTGAGCGGGCGCTCTTGTGTTAGTGCATCCCGTTGATTATATTTGCTTTTCGCGACCGGCCAGGACAAGTCGGATCGTTATGGCCGTTATGCCTAGGCGTACGCTGGAGATCACCGGCGCAATCGCCCTCAACGGCCTGGATGACGCGAAGTCAGGATAGTGCGTCACGTCAAAAAAATGAAAAAAGACTACTCAATAGGATAAAGGGAACTTAGATGGAACGATCCTATGACTATGCGGATATTGGTGACGTCAGCCTGCGTTATCTGGCGGAGGGTTCAGGCAACGCCACAGTCATTTTCGAGTCTGACCTGGGCGGAGGCATCGATGATTGGGAGCGAGTTCAGCCCCTGATCAGTCTCTTTACCCGCACGCTTTCCTACGACCGCGCCGACCTGCAGAACGCCAACGCCAGCCCCTCCTCAAGAAGCGCCGAAAACATGGTCGCCGATCTGCGCAAACTGCTCCAGGTCGCCGATATCAAGCCTCCCTACATCCTGGTCGGTCATTGCGCCGGCGCCGCCCATATCCGTTACTTCGCGCATAAGTATCCCAATGAAGTCGTCGGCCAGGTGTTTGTGGACGGTTACGACGACGGGAAAGCAGCAGACGATACAGAAAACCATGACGTTCAGGGCGCAACGGAAAGGGGGCAATCCATCCCCTTTCTCAATAACGCGCCAACCAGTATCCTTGTGGGCGACAATCCGCCAGAGACTTCGGCGCAGACGCCGGAACCGAGTCACAGCGACCGCAGGCAATGGATTGAAAGCCATCGCGAGTGGCTGCGGCATATGCCGCAGGCGCGATTCAGGGTGATCGCCAACGCCCGCCGTTATCTTCCGTTATCCCACCCGGACTTTGTGGTGGAGGAGATCAATCGGGTGCTGGCGGACGCTCGACGGGCGCTTTAACGCAGTTGCGGAGATTGCAATGGTTCCCAATGGACAATTTCTCACGCTGCTGTGCAAAACTTTCACGGACGCCGGGGGCCATCTGGAGAGACAATTCGCAGAACGCGTTCTCGCGAACGCCCCGATATCAAACAATAAACAGGAATGGAGTTTGTCATATGGAACAAGACACTATTGTACTGCTGAAAAAAGATTTACTGCGCATGCGTTGTCTGGCCGCCGCCAGATCGCTGGGTCTGAAGGACTGGTATCTTGCAGCAGGATTTCTGCGCAACGCCATCTGGGATCACCTGCACAAGCTTCCCCAGGCCACCCCGCTGAATGATGTTGACCTGGTGTATTTCGACTCCGACGACACCTCAGAAGAACGCGATAAGGAAATCGAAGCCAAACTGAGGAAAATGGTTCCCGGCGTGAAATGGGAAGTGAAAAACCAGGCCAGGATGCATGTACGCAACCAGCATGAGCCCTACCGCGACACCGCCGACGCCATCTCTCACTGGGTGGAAGTGCCGACCTGCGTCGGCGTAAGACTGGAGCATCTGGACAAGTTCAAGTTCACCGCCAAGTTCGGCCTGTTGGAGAACTGGTCCATGCAGGTGCGGCCGAATCCCGACGTGCGTTACGCAGAAGATATCTTCGTCTCCCGCGTGTACGGCAAACGCTGGCACCGCATCTGGCCGATGCTGCAAATTTCCGCTCTGCAATAATCCCATCCTGCGCAGCGCCCTGGCCTAATTCCGCCAGGGCCCGCTATACTGAAGCGTCGCCCGGACACAACTCTTTTTCACGGCGCCGACCCGAGGTAAGCTCCATGCGCAAAATTCTTTTGTTGATTTCCATTTTCACACTTTCTTTCAACTTCAACGCATACGCCAAGGATGACAAAAAGCACGATCTGCCGCCGGGATTACAGAAAAAAGTGGACCGGGGCGGCCAGCTGCCTCCGGGCTGGCAAAAGAAGCTGCATAAGGGCGACATTCTGGATCAGACTGTTTACGACCACGGCGTGATTTACCCCGATGACGATGGCGTCGAAACCGTCTACGTAGAAGACAAGATCATCAAGATTATTAAGTCCACCCGGGAAATCATCGATATTCTGAATCACTGATCAGGCGATCATGACCAGCGCCTGCATGACTGCGGCGCACAGGGTCAGATGACAGCGCATCTGCTGATAATCCGCGCGCCAGTAATCCTCCAGAACGAATCGATCCAATCCGTAAAAGAACAGGAACGCCGCGGCGAGCGTCAATGAGCGCAGGCCGGGCGGCAGCCCTGGCGCCGTCCAGGCCAAAATCAGACAAACGATACTGGCCCACAACAATCGCGATGGCGTAGCCGGCCCTTCTCCCCGCAATCCGATCAACCAGACGCCGCCAGCCATGAACGCCAGCAACGCCATACTGTAGTAGTCGAACATAGACCGCAGTAGCGGGCCCTCCTCGCCGCCGAGAATGCAGGCCACGCCCAGAACCAGCAGCGGCGCAGCGCCCAGAATGGCGCTTATGCGCAAGTATTTTTCACTTTCCCCGGCGATCATGCCTCCCCCCGTAGCCTCCAGACAGGCGAAACGTCGCCCTCCGCACCAGCTTTTACGCTCAAAAATCGGGGAAAGATCAGGGATTATTTTGCATGAAACGGAAGATATGCATTATGTTCAGTAGTGCAGGGCCGTAAGCACTCATCGCCACAAAGGAAAGACCTATGTCAGCCAGTGATCCGTTGCAACTCGCCCGGGCCGGCAAACAAGGCAGTTACGCTGTGCGCACCCGTTACCGGCGTCGAGACGGAATTCCCGTCTATACCAACCACCTGATACTGGAAGGCTCGCCCTACCTGCTGCAGCACGCCCATAACCCCGTGAACTGGCGCGCCTGGAACGACGAGACCTTCGCCCTCGCCAAAGCGGAGAACAAACCGATTTTTCTCTCTATCGGCTACAGCACCTGCCACTGGTGCCATGTCATGGAGGAAGAGAGCTTCGACAATGAAGAGGTAGCGCAAACTCTCAACCGCTACTTCATCCCCATCAAAGTGGACCGGGAACAGCGGCCCGATCTGGATGAGATTTATATGACCGCCGTGCAAATCATTACCGGGCATGGCGGCTGGCCCATGTCGACCTTTCTCACCCCGGAGGGAAAACCGTTCTTCGGCGGCACTTATTTCCCCCGCCCTCGTTTCATCAGCCTCCTGCAACGGGTGCATGAGCTGTGGGTGGAGCAGCAGGAGAACTTGCTTGAGCAAGGACAGCGGCTGGCGGACGCCGTCAGCGTTTACCTCAGACCAAAGCCGATTTCGGAAACCCTGGCGGAAAAGCTGGTCGATACTGCGGTAGAGAAACTGATTGGCTATAGCGATCGCGAATGGGGCGGCTTCGGCAGCGAACCCAAGTTTCCCCAGGAACCCAACCTTCTGTTTCTGCTCGACATCATTGAGCGCGATTCCCGACCGCTGGACCGACAACCCGCCTGGAGCGTGGTAAAAAGCACCCTGGACGCGCTGCTCGCCGGCGGTATTTACGATCAGGCAGGCGGCGGCTTTCACCGTTACGCGGTGGATCAACGCTGGCAGGTTCCTCACTTTGAAAAGATGCTTTACAACCAGGCGCAGTTGGCGCGCTGCTACGCCCGCGCCTACAACCTGAGTCAAGATCCTGAGTATTTTAGGGTATGCCGGGAAACCCTGGATTACGTCCTCAGAGAAATGCGCTCTCCAGAAGGTGTGTTTTATTCCGCCACTGATGCCGACAGCGAAGGCGAGGAAGGCAGATATTTCGTATGGAGCTACCAGGACCTGAGCCAGCTTCTCGACACACCCGCTCTGGCGCTCGCGGAACAGGTCTATGGCGTCACCCGCAAAGGCAATTTTGGAGGCGCCAATATTCTGCATCTGCCCTGCTCTCTACAGGAAAGCGCAGCGATGCTGAATCTGACTTACGAGGAATTACTGCAGCAACTGGCGGGTCTGAAAGCCACCTTGCTTCAGGCCAGAAGCCAGCGCGTTCCGCCTTTGCGCGATGACAAAGTGATCACGGAGTGGAACGGCATGATGATCGCCGCGCTGGCTGAAACCGCCGCCGTCACCGGCATCAGCGCTTACGGAGACGCCGCTGTCATCGCCGCGAACCAGTTATGGCGCAGCCAGCGTGGGGAAGACGGCCTGTTCCATCGCATCAGCCTGGACAATCTGCCCAGCGACGACGCGCTGCTGGAGGATTACGTGCATTACATGGAAGGACTGCTGCAGTTGTACGACTACACCCATGACCACCTTTGGCTGGAGCGCATGGAGGCGTTGGCGACCACATTGGAAGAGCAGTTTCTGGACGCCGAGCAGGGCGGATTTTTCATCACCCCCAAGAATGCCCAAGGTCCACTGCTGGTGCGCAGCAAGCATTGCGGCGACAACGCCACGGTCAGTGGCAATTCGCAATTAGCGTCAGTGTTGGCGGCGCTGCGCCTGCGCACTGGCGACCTTAACGTACAACGCATGGCGGAAAATCAGATCGCCGCTTTCACCGGGCAAATCAACCGCCATCCTTTGTCAGCGCCCGTGTTTCTGAAAGGCCTCAACGAATGGCTGACGCCCAATCCAGTTAATCTGCAATACGCGGCGTCCGGCCAGATGTGGGCCACCGCGGCGGTGAAGGAGTACAAGGAAGATCACTTGCTGGAAGTACAACTGGATATTCACATGAGCGAGGGCTGGCGCATTCAAAGCCATAGCTGCCCCGCTCCCGATGGTCGCCGCACACAAGTGGAGTTGCTGTCGCACACTGATCACGACCTGCTGGATATACGTTATCCTGCGGGACGCATCTGGACAGACACAGGTGAAAACAATGCCTTGGAAGTCTATGACGAACACTGTCGCGTTGAGCTGACATTGCGTCGCTCCACACGCTCGCCGGTGCGGCTGGCCCTGCATTTCCAGACCTGCAACGAACAGGTTTGCCATCGTCCGCACACGCTCAACTTCAGTCTTTGGTGAGCCGCCCGGTGAAAAGACGCAGGCATCTTGACCGATTGCGCCTGATGGGGAGGGCATCTAGTCTTAGCAAAAGCGTTACCGGCTCTATGCAACCCGCTTCAAGTTAAGGTTTAATCCGGCGAATGCTTATCCAATGAACATTTTCCCGATCAACCTTAAAGGAAGGAAGAGACGGTGACTGACTCCCATCCTATTATTCACGCATTTCAACTGGACGGCGGCGGCAGCGCCACGCCCATCCCCGTGGAAGGAGCCGCCGAGGCGGCGCAGGACAAATCCCGCCTGACGTGGTTACACATCAATGTGTTGAATCCGGGCGCGCTTAATTTACTGGAAAACCAGCTCGGCCTGGACTGGATCATCGCCGAGGCGCTGATGGCCGACGAAACCCGTCCCCGGATGATGGAGCTGAATGAGGGGGTGTTGATCATTCTGCGCGGCGTCAACCTGAACCAGGGGGCGGAGCCGGAAGACATGGTGTCGCTGCGCGCCTGGATCACCGAATACGGCGTCATCAGCGCCGGGCGCCGGCAACTGAAGGCGACGGCGGATATTATCGAAAAGCTGGAACAGAATATGGGGCCTTGCGGCGCCGGCGAATGGCTCACGGAAATGTGCGTGGAGCTTTATGACCACATGCAAAGCGCCGTCACCACACTGAACGAAACCACTGACGATCTGGAAGACCGGGTGCTGGTGTCTCAGGACGAATCCATTCGCGAATCCATTATTTCGACCCGCAAACGGGCGATTGTGTTCCGGCGCTATATCTCGCCGCAGCGGGATGTAATCGCCCGGCTGCAAACTTCGGAACTGTATTGGATCAGCGCCAACGACAAGCGCAGACTGACGGAAGTGATGGACTGGCTGACCCGCTACGTGGAGGATCTGGACGCCATCCGCGAGCGCTCTCAGGTCATTAAGGATGAGCTGGCGGCGGCCATGAATGACCGCCTGAACCGTCACCTGTATCTGCTCTCCATTGTCGCCGCAGTATCCCTGCCGCTGGGCCTGCTCACCGGCCTGTTCGGCATCAATATCGGCGGCATGCCGGGCGTGGATGACGGCAATGCGTTCTGGTTATTCTCCGCCCTGTTGGGACTCCTACTGGTACTGGAGATCGTCTATCTACGCAAGAAAGGCTGGATTTAGCCGACAGATCGCGCATGTTCGATGACTTTTTGGGCCAGTTTCGGCAATAAAGGCAGCGGCAGATCATGCCCCCAACCGGGGATCATCTCTAACCTGGCGTGGGCGATGCTTTGTTTCAGCATCTGCCCATTCCTGGGTTTCATCAATGGGTCCGCTGAGCCATGCAAAATCAGCGTAGGCATGGTGATGCTTCGCGCCAGCTTTTCCAGACTGCCGGTGGCGAGTATCGCACGCATCTGCCGAACAATGCCTTTGGGGCGATAGCTACGCTGATAATCTCTGGCGATGCGCTGCAGAATACGTTCTTTCGGCGTTGGGAAGGACGGACTTTGCACCGTTTCCCAGAACGCGACGCCTCGTCTCAGCGCGGCTTCCTGGTGGTGTCCGCGCACGCCGCCGCCGTTTATGCGCCATAGCGTGCCGAGATCAGGCATGGGTTGTTTGGGGCTATTGTTGGAAGTCATCATCAAAGTCAGAGACTTGATCCGCTGCGGCTGCCGCGCCGCGACAATCTGCGAAATCATTCCTCCCATGGAGACGCCCACCAGATGGGCGCGTTCAATCTTCAATGCATCGAGCAACGCAATGGCGTCATCCGCCATGTCGTAAAGAGTATAGGAAGCTGTGACCGGCAACCCCAGCTTGGAGCGCACAAAGTCCACCGGCACCGGAACCCGATGGGGGCACTCGATTTCTGAGGAATGGCCGATATCCCGGTTATCAAGCCGGATCAGACGATAGCCCGCTTCAACCAGGGGCTCCAGAAACTCCGGCGGCCAGGCCGTCATCTGACAGGCGAGTCCCATGATGAGCAACATTGGCTCGCCATCAGGATCGCCCAGTTCTTCGTAACAAATCTGAATGGAGTTTACCTTGAGGTACTGCTCCCGGGGGTGGTAATACGCGTGGGTCATGGTCCGTACAATCGTAAAGCCGCTGTCTCAGCCTTCATTAAAGGTCAGGCAATCATATACGGGAAATTAAGGGTAATTGATTAACTTTCCAAGTTTTAACGCAAAAAACCGCGCAAAATGCGCGGTTCATTACTGTTGATGTCACCCACTGTCAGGCTGATTTTTTACGAATGCGATCCAGCACGGCGTCCGCCTCGGTTCTGGGTCCAATGCCCGCTTTTCGCAACTTATCCTCCAGACCGTCGTCATTCAGCCCTTCATCCAGCTGCTCCATGGCGTGTTTCATATCATCGAAGCGCTCCTGACGGTCTCGAATGCGCTGCAGGGAATCCTGCATATCGCTGATGCGCGATCCCATGGAATTGGCGCGAACGGCCAAGGAAGCCGTCGCTTGCTGCGTGCTCTGCGTGGCCTGCACCATGCGCAGCTCACGTCGATAGTTTTGAATACTCTGGGCTGCGGATTGCAGACTCAGGCGTAACTTTCTCTCATGCTCTCCCAGCTTTTCCGACGCCTTGCGCTCATCCGCCAGCGTTTTTTCCTGGTCCGCAATGACAGTGGCGAGTTCATGAGCCAGATCCTCCAATCCCTTTTCCAGCGCCTGACCGGCTTGCGTTTCCTTTTCCGCCAGATATCTGGCGCGACGGGCGATACCGCGCTCCAAGCGCATTTTTTCCGCCATGACCCGGGCCAGATCGTGTTTGGCCTGCCCCATGGCGCACTCGCATTCATAGATTTCCTGTTCAAAGATGCGGATAGCGTTCGCGTCCACCACCCGCTCCGCGCTCTCACGCGTGGCGCCGCGTACGGCGGTCATCATTTTTTGTACGTAAAACATATAAAGCACCTCGTGATTCATAAGTCGTCTCTGGCGGACGGGTTGCGGCCTGCTTGCATCCGGTTACTCGGCATAGTCCCGCAGCATTTGGTTGGTTCTGGCTTCATTGATCTTGTGGATAAGGCGATGGGATTCATGTTCATCGCGCATGGTTTTAGACAGCGTGATAGTCGAGCTGATGAGAAACAGCGTACTGATGCTGAAATAACCTTTGATTAGCAAATCCACTGGCATGAAAAAGATGCCGGCGGCCACCGCAGCCAGCGCGATGACGAAAGAAGACTTCACGTAAAACAACCAACCTTTGGAGTTACTCTGTATTTCTTCAACTGTCATGAGTTGTCTCTCTGTGTGATCCGATGTCCCGCTCACTCTGCTGACGCCCCCGCTATTTTTGAATCTAAATCTGAATGGGTGCTGAATGACCGCCTCCAAGTATCGCGATTCGATACCTTCGTTAAAAAACAGCACTCCTGATCCAGATATCACACCTTCACTCACCCAAATGTTGACACTGAATATTTTGCAAACCTAAAATGTTTACACATAAAACATAAACAAGGATCACCTCCATGCGCCCTCTTTACCATGCCGTGACCTTCTCTCTGGCGACGCTGATCTATGGCGTTACGCCTGTGGCCGCCGCAGACGAGCCTGTTGTGCATACGGAAACCGTTCGTCTGGAAACCTATACCCTCCCCATAGAAACCAGCGGCGTCCTCGCCAATCAATCGGAACAAACGCTGTCCTTTAAAACACCGGGGATCGTGGCGAAAATCGCCGTGAAAGAGGGTCAGAGAGTGCGTGCAGGGGAGCAAATCGCCATCCTCGACAGAGAGGAAATCGCCGCGGAAGTGGCGCAGGCGGAGGCTTACCGTGACGACGCCCGCCGCAATCTGGAGCGATTCAATAAGCTGTACGGCAGCAAGGTCGCCCCGCTGGAGCAGGTGCAATCCGCCGAAACCGCCTTGCGCGTGGCGAGCGCCCGTCTCAAAGTCGCCCAATTCAATTTCAAGCATTCTGAAATTCTCGCTCCCAGCGATGGCGTCGTGCTGCGCCGTCTGATTGAGCCCAATGAACTGGTGAGCGCGCAGCGCCCCGCATTTGTCTTCGCTCAGGAAAATGCGGGATGGGTTATTCGCGTTGGCGTCAGCGACAAAGAAATCGTGCGTCTAAGAGAGGGAGACAAGGCGGAGGTGCGCTTGGACGCTTATCCCGGTCAGGCCCTGAGTGGGGACGTTTACGAAACCGCAGCGAAAGCCAGTCCTGGCAGCGGTGTTTTCGAAGTGGAAGTGCGTCTGCATCCCCATGAGACGCGACTGTTATCGGGCATGGTTGCGCGCGTGACGCTGACGCCCAAAGCGGAGGAGCAATTGGTGATGATACCGCTTAGCGCCATCATCAGCGCCGGTGGTAAAAATGCGGAGGTTTTCGTACTGGACGCCAATAATCGCGCTCACCGCCGCCGTATCGTATTGCGTGACTTTTCCGCGTCTCAGGTCGCTGTGGCCCATGGCCTGAAGGCGGGGGAAACACTGGTCACTCGCGGCGCCACCGGGCTGGTGGAAGGCATGCTGGCGACGCCTGTCGCGCTTGCTTCCAATCCCTGACTTATCTAACCGGAGTATCCCGCCATGCGCCTGCCGGAATTAGCGATTCGCAACCACGCCTTCGCCTGGGTCGCCGTGTTACTTTTGCTTGGCCTCGGCCTGGTTTCCTTTCTCACCATGCCGCGTTCTGAAGATCCACAATTCGACTTCCCCACCACTCTCACCACCGTTCTGTATCCTGGCGCGACGCCCGTGGACATGGAGCGCCTGGTGGTCGATCCCATTGAAGACGCCATCAACGAATTGGAGGATCTGAAGTCGGTTTACACGGAGATCGAAGACGGCTTGGTGCTGGTGCGCACGGAGTTTTTGTACGGCAGCGACCCGGAGGACAAGTTTGAGGATGTCGTCGGGGCCATCCAAAGCATTCGCAGCGAGTTACCCCCTGATCTTGCCCGTCTGAACACGGAAAAATTATCGCCAGCGGATGTCAATATTCTGCAGATCGCGCTGGTTTCCAACTCTGCGTCTACCAAAGAGTTCAAATACTATGCGGAGCGTTTGGAGACCCGTCTGGAAAGAGTCCCAGGCGTCAAACGCGTTGACGTAAAAGGGCTGGCGAATCTGGAAGTGCAGGTGAAAGCGGATTGGGTATTGTTGCGGCGTCATGGCGTGTCACTGGACGAACTGGCGGAAGGGGTGCGCAGAGCAGCGCAAAATCTGCCCGGCGGATACGTCAACGGCGACGACCGTCGTTTCAACGTTCGCACCAGTGGCGATTATAAAGACATTACGACGCTGGCCCGCACCGTCGTCCGCACGCGCGACGATCATGCAGTTTATATTGGAGACTTGGCGGATATCCGCCTGCAAGACGGCGCGCCCACCTACAGCGCCCGCTATCAAGGCGAGCCCGCCGTTTTCATTACTGTAGTGCAGCGTAAAGGCAGCAATATTTTCGATGTCATGGCGGGCGTGAAAAGCACGCTCACCGCCTTCTCTGAAGAGCTGCCGGAAACTTTCCAGACGTATCTCGCCCATGATCAGAGCGTGAGCGTCAACGAACGGGTCGACGGCTTCTTCGAAAACCTTTGGCAGGGCCTGTTGTTGGTCGCCGTTGTAGTACTGACGTCTCTGGGCGCGCGCGCTGCTTTCGTTATCGTACTGGCGATCCCTTTTTCCATCCTCATCGGATTGGGATGGCTGGACCTGACCGGCTTTGGTTTACAGCAAATGTCCATCGTTGGGCTGGTGATCGCTCTCGGTTTGCTGGTGGACAACGCCATCGTCGTCACGGAAAACGTGGAGCGTTATCTGCGCCAGGGCGACAGCCGGGAGGACGCCGCCATTAAAGGGACTTCACAAGTGGGTTGGGCGGTAGTCAGCGGCACCGTCACCACCGTGCTGGCGTTTCTGCCGATCCTGTTACTGCAGAGCGGCTCCGGTACATTTATTCGCTCAATGCCTGTTACTGTCATCCTGACGCTGGCCGCCTCCCTGCTGATCGCCCTGACCATAACGCCGCTTCTCGCCAGTCGCTTTCTCAAAAGCGGCGCAACCTCCTCCGCGCCGGGGTGGTTATTGCTCTCACTGACAAACTTCGCAGACGGGCCTTACGCTCGCGGTCTGGCGTGGAGTCTGCGCCGGCCATGGCTGGTGTTGGTTGTTTCCGTGCTGTTTCTGGCGGGAGCCATGTCTCTGTTCGGTCATGTGGGAGTGAGTCTGTTTCCCAAAGCGGAGAAATCTATGATTCTGGTGAACGTAGAAACACCAGAGGGCTCCACCTTCGAATCCACTCGCAAAGCCGCCCAGGAAATAGAGCAAAACCTGATGGAGCAGCCTGGCGTCAGCGCCGTCGCCACGAATATCGGTAAAAGTAATCCACGGGTTTACTACAACACCATGGACAGCAAACAGCAGCCCAATTACGCACAGTTACTGGTGCAGCTGACTCCTCGGCCATACCAAGAGATTGAGCAGTGGGTGAGCGAGCAGCGTGAACACTACAAGACATTCGCTGACGCTCAGGTGCGCTTTAAGGAGTTTCATCAAGGTCCGCCCGTGCAGGCGCCCATCACCATTCGCGTCACCGGAGACAATATAGAACATCTGCGACAGGCGGCTCAGGATGTCAGCGACATCATCGCCAATGCAGACGGGGCCATTAACGTGGACGCTCCTATCAGTCGCCACAAGGTGGATCTTCGCGTCAACATCAACCGCGACAAAGCGGCGTTTCATCATGTCAGTCTGGACGCCATCGACCGCACCGTACGTGGAGGTCTGGTGGGGCTGAATGTGGGTTCGTTGCGGGATGACGAAGGGGAAGACTATCCGATTATCGTCACCGCCCGAGAGCGCGCAGAGCCTGAGCTGGATCAGTTTCAGCGCATGATGGTCGCCAACGCGGAAGGCGTGCTGACGCCGCTCATTCAGGTCGCAGATGTTGAGCTGGAAACTGCCGTACCCAAGTTCCAGCACTATAACCTGGAGCGTATGGCGATGGTGACTGCGGACGTCAAACCCGGGTATCAGACCGAGGCCGTTACCAACGCGATCGTCGACAAACTGGACGCTTACTCCTGGCCACAAGGCGTGCACTATACCGTGGGCGGCGAGCAGGAAAACCGCAAGGAGTCATTCGGCGGCATGGCGAAGGCTTTGCTGGTAGCGATCATCGGCATCTTCGCCGTACTGGTGATGCAGTTCCGCTCTTTCTCACAGCCGTTGATCATTTTCGCCGCCTTGCCCTTCGCCATTATCGGGGCGATTCTGGGCCTCTATTTAACGGGCAATACCTTCTCGTTCACCGCCTTTGTAGGACTCACCTCACTGGTAGGCATAGTCGTCAACAATTCTATTATTCTGGTGGATTACGCCAACCAGATTCGCGCGGAAGGCGCGGATGTCAGCGAGGCGATGACGCTATCCGCCCGAACTCGCTTGATTCCAATCTTATTAACGTCGCTGACCACGATTGGAGGGCTTCTTCCCCTGACTCTCACCGGATCATCGATGTGGGCGCCCATGGGCTGGACAATTATTGGCGGACTCACCACTTCAACATTGCTGACGTTATTTGTGGTGCCAGTTCTGTATCGCCTGTTTGAAGGTTCCGGCAGACAGGTCAAAACCACGCACGATACGCAGGACAATCAACGGGATGGGCAAGCAATGACTACTTATTCAGCCACTCAGTGATGGGCATGGGGTAACCGAAGGCAAATCCCTGGATAAGATCGAAATTCATGCGCTGGCAAACCACCGCCTCTTCTTTGGAGCCGACGCCTTCCGCCAGCGCCTTCACTCCCATCTTGTGCACCATGGACACCAACAGCTCCAACAACTCCTGACGCTGAGGCGATTTGTGAATATTGCGAATCAGCGCGATATCAAACTTCACTACATCCGGCGGGGCTTCCGCCAATTCAACCAGACGCGCCTGACCAGCGCCGAAATCGTCATAAGCCAGACCAATTCCCATCGTACGGATTTCTTTGGCGAGGGCCTGAATCACCATAAAATTAGTGACCGCCTGCTCATGAATCTCTAACACCAGCTCCACATTGGGATGGGTCTTGCGCACGTGCTCCAGTGTGGCCAGCAAACGTGGACCATCCAATAACTCTTGCGGGTGGGTGTTCACAAACAACGGCAGTTTCAGTTTATGATCGGCGGCGTCTTTAATGCCGATTACGCGGAACAGCTCGCTGAGTTCCACCGCCATATCAACACTCTCAGCAATGTTGAACAACGGCCCCGGACTGGGCAACAGATTCGGATGCGCGCCTCTTCCCAACAGCTCGTAGGCGACCGCTTTGCCCTTGATGTCGACGATAGGTTGAAAGACGGCGTTCACCAGCGTTTGAGCGATCAGTTCCTTCAGGTCTCTAGCGCCCAAGGGTATGCGCTGCGACAGGTCGCCTTGCATCACCATGGTGGAATAGGTGGACTCCGTGGGTGTGGGCGGACGGTCTTCTTCATCCACCACACGCGCTTCGATGTGAGCGAAATGGATGACGTCTCCGCTGCAAACCGGGGTCACTTGATTGATGCGACAGTGATTAACGAAAGTGCCGTTGGTGGAGGACAAATCGCGGACAAACAGCTGCCCTTCCTCTTGATGGAACTCTGCGTGCTGCCGGGATACGTCGGTGGCGTCTATGGTGAAACTGACGTTGTCACTGCGACCGACAACAAACGGAAACTCCCTGACCGGTAGACGCTTTAATTGATTACCCTGGCCTGAATAACATTCCAGATACCAACGTGTCACCGGTGTTTACCTCACAAACAACAGGCTTCCGAGCGGATTCACGTACACGACCTCCCCGGGCGAAATGCTTGAACGCGATTATCATAATTGTGGCCCATAATCCCTATTAGTAAAGGAGATAATGGTGAAACAGTGTAAACCGCCCGACAGTCGCCATTATCCCCGAAAGCCCGGTATGAAAGGCGCTCAGCCCTGTCGCCTGTAACATTGGTAAAGGTGACAAAGCACTTCCCCCCCTGAGTAGGGACAGTTCTAAAGTCCGTAAATCCCGCTTGCTCCAGGGCGCTTTGCAGCGCTTCCTCACTCAAAGCGGAACGGTCTGTCACGTCTGCATCCTCTGCAAGGATCAACCGCCCACCTGGGCGGATTACGCGCGCAGCCTCAGTCAGCCCCGCCGGTATATCGCGCCAATGATGCAGGGTATTCACCGCCCAGGCGATATCTATGGAGGCATTCGCCAACGGGAGTGATTCCGCTGCGCCCGCCAGATACTCAATCGATGCGGCGTTACCCTTATGTTCCTTGGCGAATTGCAGCATCAACGGAGTGGGTTCTACGCCCACCAGACGCCCCCTCGTCACCACCGCGGAGGCCAACCGTAACGCCTGCCCGCCGCCGCAACCAATATCCAGTACGCAGCTATCCGGCTTTAAGTCCGCCGCCTCCACCACAAACTCGTTGCTTGGCCACTCACTGTAGTTTTCACAATACCAGCGCGTGACCGCCTCATCCCATTCAGGTTGATGATGATTGCTCTCCGACATATTCGCTTATCCCTTGGTTGAACACTCGAATGATGTTAAACGCCGCAAGCGCCTCGATGCAGAGCGGAACATGGGAATAAATCGGCTGATATTTAGATTTATTGCTGGATAAACTACGCTGGAAAAACATAAATCGGCTATATTCGTCCCATGCACGCAACACAACCCATCGCTGTCGAACACGGCGTCATGAGCTTTAACGAACACAGTGAAGAGGCGTCACACGCCGAACACGTTTTATCCCTTATTCTGGATGGCAACGCCCGCATCAGGCACGGCGATGACATTACTCTGGGCGCGGGAGTCGTCACTCTGGTTCCTGCCGGCATGCCTCACCGCTTACTGTCGGCGGACAACTTGGAAGCCTGGTGGCTGGGTTTCTGCGCCGGTTGCCTGGATATCGATGAAACCCACCCCTTGATGTCCCCTTTCAAACGGGTCCGCTCGGGCATGCCGCCCATGATCACCGTAGAACCCGCAAGGCGGGAGCGTTTGCTGTTTCTTTTTGCGGATCTGCGCGAGGAATGTCAGCGCAACACGCCAGAAACCGGCATTGTCACGCGCTGTCTGCTGCTGTTGATCTTATCGGAAGTTAATCGCGCCATGCGGACGGATGCGCCAAGCGCGGCGCCACTTACGGACAGTCTGACAACGCGGGCGCTGGAATATATTCAAAGCCACTGTCTGGAGAAGATATCTTTGCAGGATGTCGCCGCAGCGGTACATCGCACGCCGGCTCATGTCGCCGCAGCGGTCAAGAAGTCTACGGGCTTTTCCGTCGGAGAGTGGATTACCCGCAACAAGTTGCAGGCGGCCAGCCTGAAGCTGGCGCACACGGGGGAATCAGTAGAGAAAATCGCCGTCAGTGTGGGATGGGGCGACGTCACCCATTTCATCAGGCAGTTTAAAAAGCACTATGGCTCCACACCCGCCGCCTGGCGCAAGCAGGTCAGAGCCAATCATCGTACGGAGGAGACGGTTTAGTGGGACCAAGGCCATGGAGTCTATTCCAGATCAGAGTGGTTCACGCCGAGGTCATTAAGGATGTCCATTAATTCTTCTCGCGCCAGCTTCCTCACATTCAGCACCAGAATGATCTGCAGAAACAAATCTGCGCCGAGAATCCCTTTATTAATCTTGTTGCGGAGATTATCCGCACTCTGCTGGGTGCCGATTCGGGCCAGTCTGTCGCTAAGGTCGCTATACTTAACGCCACGTTTGGCCATTTCGAATTTAATGATGCGCGAAGCCAGTTCTCTCCAGGAGTTCATTGACGGTTTGGTTTCATTTTCCATGGCGTCCATTTCTTCTTTATGTAAAAAATACTTTACGTTTATGAGTTAAAATTTACTATAGAGCAAAAAAAAGTTTGTGCAAATAAAAATCTTCGTGTACATTTTTCTACAAGCCTTCAATTGGGGTAAAAATTAATAGGAGAACAAAATGAGCTGGGATCTCTTAAAGCTGGAAAGCCTTTTGAGTCAACGCGATGACTACGCAGTCACCAGAGAAGCGACCTGCCTGTGCATTACTAATAGTGACGGCATCGACGCCTATCTCGCGATCAGCGGCGAACAAATTATTGTCGAGTCTCTGCTGTTTGCAAAAGGCCAAGTCAAAGATTGCGCCCTTCTTAATGAAGACATTTTGAAGACGCATCAAATATTCCCTCTCACCACCATTGGCATCACCAATGTGGAAGGCGAGGACTACTACATGGCTTTCGGCGCCCTGTCGGCCCAATCCAAAGAAGAAAGCATCCTGATCGAGGTTGATATGTTGTTCCAAAACGTTGAGGCGTTTTTGGACGCGTACCAGAACCATCTTGTTAACGGAGTTGAATTATGAGCGTTTGGAAAAAATTAGTGACCGCCATCAAGGGCGGAGCCAACGAAGCGGCGGAAGCGGTTGTGGACAGTCAAGCGCTGCGCATTCTGGACCAGGAAATCCGTGAAGCCAAAGAAGAATTGCGTAAATCCGATCACGCACTGACCCAGATCATGGCGAAAAGAAAGCTGGCCGACCAGAAAGTGGCGAGCCTGAAAGCGTCTATCGCCGAATATGAAAGTCATGCCCGCAAAGCAGCGGACAGCGACCGCAACCTGGCGCTGGAATGTGCGCAAAAAGTGGTTGAGCTACGCGACCAAATGGACGCTGAGCAGAAATACGTGGATCAGTTCAATCAATCTGAACAGACGCTGCGTCGCAATATTTCACAAGCCAAGTCCAACCTGCGTCGCATGGAGCAGCAAATCGACATGGTGAAAGCGACTGAGTCCGTACAAAAAGCGCAAGTAGCTGTGTCTTCCCGTCACATGGGCGCCAACAGCAAAATGAAAACGGCTGCGGAATCGCTGCAACGCATTCAAAACCGCCAGACCCAACGTTCGGCCGAACTGGATGCAGCGGAAGAGCTGGCTTCAGAAGAAAGCGGCGATTCCCTGGACGCAAAACTGAAGGCGGCTGGCATTAACGGCTCCAACGCTAACGCAGATGACGAACTGGCGCGTATACTCGGAGGAAACTGAGTTTAAGAGTTCGTCTGATGCTAATAATAAATAAGATAAAGAGAATCTTTATCCGACACTTTATGGAGCTGCGATGGCAAGGAGTCGCCATCGCATTGCTTTCCTACGTGGGACTGAGTTATTTCTTTCTTTATTTGTCCGGCGAGACGGATTTACTGTCTCTGCCGGATTTTGCTTATTGGCTCGTCGTCACCGCATCCACTGTCGGATATGGAGACTTTTCTCCACAAACCACCGGCGGAAAGCTCGCCGTCTCCATATTCATCATTCCATTCGGTCTGAGTTTATTCGCGTTATTCGTAGGCAGAGTCGCCGTATTCGCCTCCTACCACTGGAAAAAGGGAGTGAAAGGTTTGAAACAACTTGATTGCGACAATCATATTCTCGTCATCGGCTGGAACGAAAGACGCACGCTTCACTTGATCCGGCTCCTGTTGCGCGAACAATTGGGCAGTGAGGAGACCCGTCCGGTGGTGTTGTGCGCCAAAGCCGATATCGAAAACCCGATGCCGGAAGAGATCGGCTTCGTCAGAGTTGAAAGCTACAACAACGACGAACAAATGAGCATGGCCTGCCTGGAGCGCGCCTCCACTATTATCATCGATGCTCCAGAAGACGACGTCACCATGACTGCAGCCCTTTATTGCTCCAGTCGCAACAAAGACGCTCACATGATCGCCTATTTCAACGACGACAATCTGAGCCGCCTGTTGAAAGTTCATTGCCCCAACATAGAATGCACGCCGTCAGTGGACGTGGAGTTGCTGGCGAAGTCCGCCATGCACCCCGGCTCCAGCGCGCTGCATCAGGACCTGCTGAACGTGCAGGACGGCATGACGCAGTACTCCATAAAATACCCGGCTGAAGCCAATAGCGTCCCGCTGCGGGATTTGTTTCTGCCGCTAAAAGAACGTTATGATGCGATCCTGATTGCCGTCGGCGACGGCAAAGGGGCCGTTACTTTGAATCCACCTATGAGCCATACGGTTGCGCCGGGAACCACGATTTACTACATCGCGGACGAACGCATCGATGGACTTGATTGGGAGAAACTCTGTGTTTAGCAAGTTTTTCAAAAAAGATGAACCTAAGTCCCCTTCCGCACCGGAAATCATGGGCTTACGCCTCGGCGGCGCATTCGAACTCGACCAACTCAGACTAAGACTGATAGAGCCTTCCGTGATTTTCGAAGGCGCAGCCAAAACCCAGTTAATTCAGGCGGTAGGTCAAGTGCAGTTGGACGCCAGCAGCACCCTGCTGCGCTTCTACACCGACGACGACGGCTTTATTCAGGTGGTGTTGAACGGCGGCATGACTGAAAACCATATTGAAGACGTCAAGCTCTGGTACTATTACGAGACCCGCGCCGTTGGCAGTCAAGCAGACTGGGATATGTTGATCAACTCCCAGATCAGCCAGCCTGAATACAGTATCGAAGGCCATCGCTTTCAACGTGTTTGGGAAAGCGTCGGAGAGTCATCTCCCCCTGTGGCCATGACGGAAAAAACCACGACCGAAGCCGGCGAAGTCACTGAAACAGATCAGTTCGCCATGCTGTATGAAAGATCCGTGAATGAGGACCTGGACGAGTTTCTCTTGGTCTGCGGCGAAGAAAAAATCATCGATAACCGCGCCGACCGCTGTCTGGTGCTGTCCACCGGCATTAATCTGCGGCCAGCGGATATCGTTATCATCGGATAAATGCGGCGCCCCCGCATTTATCCTCCTCAACCCACAATACCTCATAATTATTAAAGAAGGAGCTGTCCATGGACGCTATCGCACATTCGCTGTTAGGCCTAACGAATTTTGCGATTTACTTTTCTTCCTCATTAGTCCTGCTGTTGGTGTTCAAATTCCTGTATACCCTGGTTACGCCTCACGACGAGTGGAAACTGGTCAAAGAAGGTAAAAGCGTCGCCGCCGCAACAGGCCTTATCGGCGCCGTGATTGGCTTTTCCATCGCACTCGCCGGAGCCGCCTCTAACTCCGTATCCCTGCTGGACTTCTGGGTCTGGGCGGCGGTTGCATTGATTGCCCAGATAATTGCATTCGCCATCATTCGCTTCATCTTCATGCCTAAAATTGTGCAGCGCATTACCGACGGTGAAGTGTCCGCAGGCATCGTACTGGGCGGATTTTCCGTGGCGGTCGGCATCCTGAACGCGGCTTGCATGACCTACTAAGGAGCAGTGGAATGAAGCGTACGAAAGAAATTAATCTCGACAGGATGAAGAAGAACGGCCAGAGCTTTCTGCTGCGGCCCATCACTGTCGCTGTCGCCGGCGTCACGCTCACCGCCTGCTCGGATACCCGCGAAGCTCAGGTTTATAAAGACATGAGCGAGTGCATTAACGAAAACCCAAGCTATGCCTCAGAATGTGAAGCGGCTTACCAGCAAGCGCTGAAACGGGCGAATGAGACCGCGCCCAAATATATGTCCATGCGGGACTGCGAAGCGGAGTTCGGCGCCAACGCCTGCACCAGCTATCAGGGCAGTTCAGGCCAGAGCTGGTTCATGCCCGCCATGGCCGGTTTCATGTTCGCCAAGATTCTGGACTCGAACCGCCGTTACGATTACCAGCCGGTGTTCACCTCCTACTATCGCGGCTCCCCGTTTTACGGCAGCTGGGTGACCTCCGACGGCTATCGCTACGGCAGCACCTACAACCGCAAAGTCACGGTGGACAACAAAGCGTTCCAACCCAAACCAGCGGTGACGCGGACCATTTCCCGCGGCGGCTTCGGCTCGACAGTGAACGCCAAGTCTTCCTGGAGCAGCTCTTCCAAGTCCAGCTCCAGTTCAAGAAGCAGCTGGGGCGGTTAAGCTATGCTGCGCATACCGATCCAGGAGCGGACCCATTGGCGTGATCTCGCCCATGAATACGGCTTCCTGTTTCATACCATGCATGGCGAGGCCTATTGGGATGAGAGCGCTTACTATCAGTTCTCTCTGGAACAGATAGAAACCGGGCTCGAGGATCCCACGGCGGACATCCACCAAATGTGTCTGGAAGTGGTCGACCGTGTGGTGGAGGACGAGCGCCTGTTGCGGAAGTTCAGTATCCCTGAAATGTTCTGGGAAGCCGTGCGCGCTTCCTGGCGCGACCAACAGCCCAGTCTGTATTCGCGCCTGGACTTCGCCTACGACGGCCGCAACCCCGCCAAGTTGTATGAAAACAACGCCGATACGCCTACCAGTCTGTATGAATCCGGTTTCTGGCAATGGTTGTGGCTGGAGGAGAGCGTGCGCAGTGGACGCTTACCCCGCGCCTGCGACCAGTTCAATTCCCTGCAGGAAAAGCTGGTTCGCAGGCTCGCCGAAATCTATGCGCAGACCGATGGACCGGATTTCTACTTCAGTTGCTGCAAAGACACTGAAGAAGATCGCGGAACCATTCAGTATCTGCAGGATTGCGCCGCAGAAGCCGGCATCCCCAACCGCTTTATCTATATCGACGATATAGGACAGGGTGAGCACGGCGAGTTCACCGACCTGGATGACCGGGTGATTGAGCTGATGTTCAAACTGTATCCCTGGGAGTTCATGCAACGGGAAGAATTCGCGCCGTTGATTCTGCAGAACCCCACGCGCTGGATTGAGCCTTTGTGGAAGTCTGTGCTGTCCAACAAAGCGCTACTGCCGATGCTGTGGAAAATGTTCCCGAATCACCCTAATTTGCTGCCGGCCTATTTCGAAGATGACGTCAAGCATGCGCCAGGGGTGGATTTGGTGAAAAAACCGATTTTCTCCCGCGAAGGCGCCAATGTGGCTCTGTATCGCGACGGCGAAATACTCTTCGATACAGACGGCCCTTATGGCGAAGAAGGCTTTATCTTTCAGGCCTACCATCCTCTCCCCAAGTTCGGTGAGAACTACACGCTGATCGGCTCCTGGCTGGTGAACGATCAACCGGCGGGGATCTCAGTCAGAGAGGATAAAGCCCTGGTGACGCAGGACCTTTCCCGTTATCTGCCCCATGTGATTCTGTGAGAGATGTCTCACAGTCTCTGTGGGGATAGACTGATTACTATCTGACCGCCCATTGATTAAACTGCAGCCCGTTTTGTAAATCTGTACCAAAAGATTCTAACGGAGTAGTTTATGACGAGAATCCAACGTAACAATGACGAGCAGGTTTTACATCACCAGCGCAGGGAGCGCTTTTATGAGCAGGACGGTCAGTGGTATTACATGACTCGCGAGCAAATTCCCCTTGGTCCTTACGATAAGCGAGAGCAGGCGCAGAAAGGCTTATCCGCCTACCTCAGTTATCTGAACGCCGCCGATTAATGGGGCCGCCCCGCCCACTTATTTATATTTCCATCAATAAATCCAATCGTTCCCATCATCAAGTTCTGCAGTGATTTGCGCGATTAGCAATAACTGCAGAACTTCACCAGTTTTTCCCGTTCCAGAGCTCACTTCGCCAGGATTTAAAACTCCAGACTTCCTCGCCGACAGGGTATCCACAATTCCACCGGAGAAAAATATGCGGATTCCCGCCCACCGCCGACCAGCTAAATGGGTGGATTTCCACCCATTTAAAAATCCCGCTTTTCCGACAAGTCTCAGTAACACACTGTTATTACTAAAATTTCACGTTAATGCAGAAATTGGCCCGGAGGTTGCTCTTATGTAATCGACTATGGCTTTCGCCTAACCCCAACAAAAACAACATGCGAGGTATAACATGCGTTTCAAAAAACTCCTGACCGCCCTTGTTGGCGCTACGCTGTCTTTCTCTGTTTTCGCTGCTCCCATCCAGATCAAGTTTTCCCACGTTGTGGCGGAAAACACGCCCAAAGGACAGATGGCGATTAAATTCAAGCAATTGGTGGAAGAACGCCTGCCCGGCAAAGTTGAAGTAAAAGTCTTCCCCAACTCCCAGTTGTTCGGCGACGACAACGTATTGGAAGCTATGCTGCTGGGCGACGTGCAATTGGCCGCGCCTTCCCTGTCCAAGTTCGACAACTACACCAAGAAACTGCAAGTGTTCGATCTGCCTTTCCTGTTTCAGGATATGGCGGCGGTAGAACGCTTCCAGAATGGCCCCGCCGGTCAGGAACTGCTGTCCGCGCTGGAGCGTAAAGGGCTGGTTGGCCTGGGTTACCTGCATAACGGCATGAAGCAACTGTCCGCTAACGCCCCTATTCGCGTTCCTGCTGACATCGCCGGCAAGAAATTCCGTATTCAGACTTCCGATGTACTGGCTGCGCAGTTCGAAGCCGTCAAAGCGGTTCCGGTGAAAAAGCCGTTCTCTGAAGTGTTCACGTTGCTGCAAACCAACGCGATCGATGGCCAGGAAAACACTTGGTCCAATATTTACTCCAAGAAGTTCTATGAAGTTCAGGATCACATCACCGAATCCAACCACGGTCTGCTGGACTACCTGGTGGTAACCTCTAAAGAGTTCTGGATGGATCTGCCTGACGACGTGCGCGACACCATCAAGAAGAGCCTGGACGAGTCCATCGCCTACGGCAACAGCATCGCCGCAGAGAAAGACAACAGCGATAAAGAAGCCATCATCGCATCCCGTCGCACCAAGGTATCGTCCCTGACGCCTGAAGAGCGCAAGCAGTGGGTTGACGCCATGAAACCCGTCTGGAAGAAGTTCGAGAAGGAAATCGGCGCAGACCTGATCAAAGCCGCTGAAGCCTCCAATCAATAACCCTCTCGGAGAAAAGGAGCAACCGCCAGGTTGCTCCTATACTTTTGTTATTCGAGCTGTAGAACCGTTTTAAGCCGTACAATAACCAGAATTAGGTCCCATCATGTTTGGTCGAATCGTCCATCGCTTTGAAGAAAGCGTTCTGTGTCTGTTGTTGGTGTCCATGACCCTGCTGGTGTTCTCGGAAACCATGCTTCGTTTCTTTTTCAACACCGGCCTGTTGTGGGCGGAAGAGGCCACCCTGTATTTGGGCGCCTGGATGGTGTTGTTCGGCGCTTCCTACGGCGTCAGGGTGAACGCGCACATTGGCGTGGATGCTTTCGTAAAACTGCTGCCCAGCGGTCCGCGCCGCGCGGTGGCCGCCCTCACGGTGGTGATGTGTCTGGTCTATTGCGGACTGTTCCTGTACGGCGGCTGGATCTATCTCGCCAAGATGTACAAGATCGGCATTGAGCTGAGCGATATTCCTGTGCCTCGCTGGGTCGCGCAAAGCATTCTGTTTATTGGATTCATCCTGCTGGCTATTCGTTTTCTGCAGTTGCTGTGGGGAATCATCACTGGTAAATCCAACGGCTTTGAGTTCGTGGATGAAGCCAAGGAAAGCATGCATCTCGCCGATGAGACGGCGGACTCCTCCTCTCCAGCGCAAGGTAACCGCTCATGACCGCCGCCGTATTATTCATCCTGCTGTTCACTTGCATGCTGATGGGCATGCCGATCGCCGTGGCGTTGGGCCTGTCCAGTATCGTCACGATTTTATTTTTCGCCCCGGACACGTCGCTCGCCTCCATTGCATTGAAGATGTTTGAGGCGACCTCCAGCCACTATACGTTGTTGGCGATTCCGTTTTTTATTCTGTCTTCGGCGTTTCTCTCCACCGGCGGCGTGGCGCGCCGTCTGATTGATTTCGCCGTCAGCAGCGTGGGCCATATTCGCGGCGGCCTGGGTATGGCGTCGGTCATGGCCTGCATGCTGTTCGCAGCAGTGTCCGGTTCCTCACCGGCCACGGTGGCGGCGATCGGCTCCATCGTCATCGCCGGCATGGTGCGTGCGGGCTATCCGCAAAGTTTCGGCGCCGGTCTTATCGCTAACGCCGGCACACTGGGAATTCTGATCCCGCCTTCCATCGTCATGCTGGTCTACGCTGCGGCGACGGAAGTCTCCGCAGCGCGCATGTTCATGGCGGGTTTGATTCCCGGCCTGATGATGGGCGGCATTCTGATGATCGCCATCTATATCGCCGCCCGTATCAAGAAACTGCCCTCGCAGCCGTTCCCGGGCGTTAAAACGCTGGTGAAAACAGGCGTTGTCGCTATGGGCGGACTCATGCTGATCGTGATCGTGCTGGGCTCTATTTACGGCGGCGTCGCCAGTCCGACGGAAGCGGCGGCGGTGGCGGCGGTATACGCTTACCTGATCGCCGTGATCGGCTATCGCGATATCGGCCCCCTGAAAAACGTCGCCTGGCGTAACCAGGGGGAAGCCATTCCCAGCGCAGTAATTCGCAACACCCTGCAGTGCGCTTTGGCGCTGCCTAAGTCAGTAGTAAATCAAGAAGTGCGTCATGTGGTGCTGGATGCAGCCAAGGTCAGTCTGATGCTGTTGTTCATCATCGCCAACGCCATGCTGTTCGCCCATGTGTTGACTTCCGAAGGCATTCCACAAGCCATCGCCGCGACCATCGTAGAGTGGGGCTTGCCGGCCTGGGGCTTCTTGATCGTGGTGAATATTCTGCTGCTGATGGCGGGCAACTTCATGGAGCCTTCCGCCATTCTGCTGATCATGGCGCCGATTCTGTTCCCTATCGCCACCCAACTGGGCATCGACCCGATACACCTTGGCATTATTATGGTGGTGAATATGGAAATAGGCATGCTAACGCCGCCAGTAGGACTAAACTTATTTGTGACGGCGGGCATCACCAATCGCTCCATCGGTTGGGTTATTCGCGCCGCCCTGCCCTGGCTGGGCCTCCTCCTGGGCTTCCTGATTTTGATTACGTACGTGCCGCAGATCTCTCTGTTCCTGCCGGAATATATCGACAAGCTGCAGGGATACAACTAAACGGCGCATCGATAACGGAGGCGTTAGAGAACGCGTAACGAGATTCGCAAACATCCGCAGACTCTCGCGGATATTCAGGGGTAGGTCCCACTACCCCCTTTTTTGCTGACTGACGAGACAGAAAAACATAACAAATAATTATATAAAACAAGGAAATACAACCATCGGGAATAACATGAAATAATAACAAGCAATATTCACACACCCGGAGGCAATAATGAAAATCCTAACTGCAGCCCTAACCGCTCTGTGCATGGGAGCGGCGACGCTGGCGTCCGCTGAAGACAAGCTGATCTTCAACACGCAGGATTTCAGACCTTTCACTTATCTCGAAAAAGGCGAAGTCGCCGGTCCAGGCACAGAGCTGGTAAAACTCATCTGTAAATCCTCCGAGATCCAATGCGAGTTCAACTTGCTGGACTGGACGATCGCCCAGCAACAGGCCAAGGAAAAGCAGGTGGACGGCCTCTATGTTATTGGATGGAACGAGCAGCGCAGCGAATGGCTGCATTATTCCCTGCCCATCCTGAAAACCAGTTACGGTTTCTTTGTTAGCGAAAGCGACACCCGGCAGTACTCGACGCTATATAACTTTTCTGAGCATCAGGTTGGCGTCTTCGGCCCCTCCAACACCTCCAAAACACTAGAGACTATTGGCACCGCCATGCCCACGATGAAAATCGTTCTGGCGAAAGACGATCTGGTGTCTTTCCGAATGCTGAGCGATAAAAAAGTGGACTCGGTTTACTCCAACCGCGATGTCGGCTTTGAGATTTTGCGTCAGTTGGGCCTCAAGAATATTCGCTTCGCCTGGAACCATAAGTCGATTAACTATTATGTCGGCTTTGTGAAGGGCCATACGTCGCGCAAAGTGATCAACAAGTTCAATAAGACTCTGCGGCAGCTATATAAAGATGGCGAAGCCCAGAAGGTTCTGGATAAATATCAGTTGGAATCATCTATGTAAGCGGCGCTGCTGCAAACGCCTCAGCGCCTGTCGCAATCTATCCTCCGCGGATTGTCCGGCGGCCCTTGAGAACTGGGCATAACCTCACTAGACTGGCGGGTACGGCAGGCGGTCCCCTTTTGACAATGGGACCGCTCCAACTTAACTCTGAATATCGTTCCCTTGTTTTAACGCCAGTTGCCTATCTGCGCTTTTAAACCCGGTCCGATTGAGTTTTACGATAACGAGGCGGAAACACACGAGGGAACGCCCACGGCGGCGTGCTCAACCACCTCACCAAACCTTAAAGGTGCTTTTATGTCTGATATCAAACCCCGGGTTGTGAGCATTCACTACACTTTGACTAACGACGACGGCGAAGTGATCGACAGCTCCGTCGGCGGCGAGCCATTGGCCTATCTGGAAGGCGCGCAGAACATTATCCCGGGACTGGAAAACGCCCTGCGTGAACTGTCCGCTGGCGACAAGAAAAAAGTATCGGTCGACCCTGCCGACGCTTA
This sequence comes from Hahella sp. KA22, assembly GCF_004135205.1. NCBI lineage: Bacteria > Pseudomonadati > Pseudomonadota > Gammaproteobacteria > Oceanospirillales > Hahellaceae > Hahella > Hahella sp. KA22. The sequence goes on from NZ_CP035490.1 coordinate 136,412, forward strand.
CGGCGAATACTCGGCTGAACTGGTTCAGGTCGTTCCGTTGGAAGCTTTCGAAGGCGTAGAGAAAGTTGAGCCTGGCATGCAGTTCCATGCACAGACTGCCGGCGGCGCGCGCGTCATCGTGGTAATGGAAGTGTCCGACGACACCGCCACCATCGACGCCAACCACCCTCTGGCGGGCCAAACTCTGCATTTTGACGTGGAAGTTATGGAAATGCGTGAGCCGACTGAAGAAGAAATGTCTCACGGCCACGTTCACGGCGAGGGCGGACACCACCACTAAGTGGTTAATCCCTTCCCAGAAATAAGAAAGGCGACCTCGGTCGCCTTTCTTATTTCTGGGACGTCTCACGCCTCTTGCGCAAGTCCCTGCAGCAACCCAGCCTGCGTCCAGGTCTGTAACAACTGCGCCGCTCTTTGCGCCGCCCCGTCGCCATGCCACTCCCACAACAGTTCACACAAGTCAGCGAAGTTAGCGCCTTCACTAACGGCTGTAATGGCGGCGGCTTCATCCACCGCCAGGGAACGAAACAAGGTCACCCATTCCGAGCGCCACACCAGCCAGGTTTCCTCTTGCTCCAAAGCCCGGGGTTCCGGCGGCGTAAGCTCTTCTTTCAACGCTTTCCAGATCGACGCTGTATTGAAGAGATGGCGATGCAGCGTCAGCGCCGGGATAAAATCAAAGCGCAAGGTCGGCCAGGCGTCTGGCGCAATCGACTGAAACGCCGTCATGTCTATGGGCTGCGCGTCGCCGGCGTCAAACATAAGACGCAACAAGCGCTCCCATTCCGCCAGTTCAGCCAGCACGCCGTGGCGGCTATAAGGTTCCGTACGGGCAAGATAATCCGGCGCCGCCTCACCGAACCAGCGCACCGAAGTATTTGAGGATGGATGCTGAATAATATAATCGCGACTCATTTGTTTGAATGCCTCATCGCCCAATAATCCGCGTACAGCCGGGTAGTCTTCCGACAACACGCCAATCAGCCGGGTGAAATACGCGTTGCGATAAATCTCGATACGTTGCGCCGCGCTTAATGGCCCTGCGCACAGGGCAGAATCCACTGAGCCGCCCTCCTGCGCGCTAATCGCCGTCAGGAAGTCGTGTTGCAGGCGAGACAAATCAGACATAGGCCGCCTCGCTCCGTACTGCGTCCAGTTGAGGGAACTCCGCTTCCGCAATACGGCGTAGGGTCGCTAACTCGCCCATAAGCTCTGAAAACTCGGGCATTTTGTCATCCCGCTCGATCATCGCCGAAACCTTACCGAAACGGCGCACTGCCAGCCGATAGAGCTCCCATACCGGGTCCGCCACCGGAGCGTCATGAGTATCAACGATGTAGTCGCCATAATCAGAGTGCCCGGCGATATGAAACTGAATCACCCGATCCTGGGGAATGCCGTTCATATAGGTCAGCGCGTCAAACTGATGATTGCGCGCGCTCACGTAAATGTTATTGATGTCCAGCAACAGCCAGCAGTCCGCTTCCTCGGCGACGGCGGCGACAAACTCCCACTCCGTCATGTCGGACTCACTGAAATTCACATAGCTGGATAAGTTTTCCAGGACGATACGACGCCCTAAAAACGATTGCACCTGCTTTACCCGCTCCGCCACATGACGCACGCTCTCGGCGTTATAAGGCAATGGCAGCAGATCATGGGAATTATGGGCGCTGAGGCCGGTCCAACATAGATGGTCGGACACCCACAGCGGATTCACCCGCTCGATTAAGGTTTTCAGGCGAGTTAAATAACCCATATCCAACGCGGCGGTTGAGCCGATGGACAGGGACACGCCATGCATCGCCAGAGGATAGTTTTCACGAATACGGTCAAGGAAATACAGCGGTTTGCCGCCCTCAACCATGTAGTTCTCGCTGATGATCTCAAACCAGTCCACCTGCGGTCTGGTTTCCAGAATATGGGTGTAGTAATCGGGCCTGAGCCCTAGACCAAAACCGGAAAAAGCGGGACGGGTATTCATAGAGATTCAATGCGTCGTGATGAAATGAAAAGTCGAAAACAATATAGACCGTTTTCCTGAAAAGGCGCGTCCGGCGTCACCGCCGGACCAGCGCATATCAACGGTCAACAGGCGCCCGTGATTACTTAACTGTGCCGCCTTTTGCTGAGCACTCGTCCGCAGTCATGCTCAGGAAGCCTTGGCCCTGACAGCTGCCCATGCCTTTGCAATCGTTGTTAGCGGTTTTACAGTCATTGTGACCGGCGCAGCTGTTGACGCCCCAGCAGTGAACCTGTGCTTCGGCAGCGACTGCAGTGGTGGAAGTCAGTGCGGCAGTACCGAAAAATCCCGCAGCAGCGATAGCCAGAGCAGCGCCAGTCAGTTTCTTTTGTGATTGGTTCATAAGAGTATCCTTAAGCAGAAAATAGTGATTGAGAATTTTTTGTCGTCCCAGTTTTGCGACAACGATTGATTTGACCGGGCCGTTTATGAAAAGTTCACGGGTTCTCAAACTCCGAGAAAAATATTTTTTACTTAAGGGTTCCTTAAGCTTGCCAAATTAACCTGCATAGAGACATCCACGAGGAGGCTTTATGCAGCAACCGGACACACTTCCCGCCCCTGAGGCGACAACGGCTATCGACAATCGTTATATCCATGTCGGACCGGGACATCGTTCGCGCGCTGTCGCCGAATCATTCATCCGTCAACGTTTCGATCAGGAGTACGGCGCCAACATCCGTTACTTCATGGAAAATTTTGTTCTCTGCTATGAGCGGGACACGCTGATCTCCGTCCTGGGTTATCAAAGCGCCCAATCCCGCCCGCTGTTTCTGGAGCAATATCTGGATGCGCCCATCGAACAGGTTCTGGCGCGGATTCAGGGCGCACCCTGTTCGCGCAACGGGATTATCGAAGTCGGCAATCTGGCGTCCACGACCCAAGGGGCGTTGCGCCGCCTGATTCTGGTGCTGGGCCGCTACTTTTCCGAACGCAAATATCAGTGGCTGACCCTGACCGTTATTCCAGAACTGTTGAACAGTTTCCGCCGCTTTGACCTGCCCATGATCGAACTCGCCAAAGCGAAGCCGGAAGCCTTAAGCCAGGACGCCGCCGGTTGGGGCAGCTACTACGACAAATCCCCCACCGTGATGGCCATATCCATTCCACACGGCATCCACCACCTGATCAGCAACCCGGTGATGGCGAAGGTATTGGAGCGCTGTCCACAACCGGAACATGAAGACTAACTAACGCAGGGAGAGCTTGCATGACTGCAAACGCCTTAATACAACGCCTGCGCGAACACGCGCGGATCACGCCCGCCCAGATCGCAGTGGAGAATGAACAGGGGACGCTGACTTATGAGACGCTATGGCGCACGGTAGAAAATCTGTCCCGCAAACTGCGAGAGATGGACGTTCGCCGTCTGGCGTTGGAGGCGGACAATGGACCTGCCTGGATCTGCGCCGATCTGGCCTGTTTACACGCTGGCGTCACGCTGATCCCCGTGCCTCTGTTTTTCTCGGCTACTCAGCGGGAGCACTTGCTCAACGACGCCGCCATTGAAATGGTGATCGCACAGTCAGCTCAACCGCCAGCTGTGGACGCGGCAGTCCTGGATGCGGACCTGGGCCTTTACGCCATAGCGACCCACACTAAATCGCCTGCTCAAGAGACCGCCGAAGATATCATCAAAGTCACTTACACCTCCGGCTCCACTGGTCAGCCCAAAGGCGCCCGTTTAAGCGCCGCCGCACTGGAGTCAGTAATGCTGAGTCTGGCGGAAGCGGTTGAAATCGATGAGCCCATCGGTCACTTGTGTACGCTGCCGTTAGCCACCCTGCTGGAAAATATCGCGGGGGTGTATGTCGCGCTATATAAAGGCGGCAGAGTTATCTCTCCCAGTCTGGCCAACCTGGGGCTGAGCGGCTCCAGCGGCCTGGATCTGACGCAGTGGGCGCAGACGCTGCAACGCTGGAATCCGCAAACGCTGATCCTCACGCCGGAGTTGCTGAAGGCGATGTTGTTTCTCATCGCAGGCGGCCAACTGCGTCTGGAGAAACTGCAATTCGTCGCCGTCGGCGGCGCCAAAGTATCGCCAGTCCTGCACGCCCAGGCGACGCAACTGGGCGTCCCTGTGTACGAGGGTTACGGTTTGTCCGAATGCGCCTCCGTGGTCAGCCTCAACCGCCCTTCGGCGTCACGCCCCGGCAGCGTTGGCAAGCCCTTGTCCCACGTCAGTCTGTCCTTCGCCGACGACGGAGAAATTATCGTCGCCGGCGCCGCTTACTGCGGCTATCTGGGAGAGCCGCTCCAGTCCTCGGAAGCGGTTCACACAGGGGATATCGGAAGACTGGACGCGGAGGGTTACCTTTATCTCGAAGGCAGAAAGAAGAACCTGATCGTCACCGCATTTGGCCGCAACCTGTCGCCGGAATGGGTGGAAAGCGAGCTATTGTCCGCCCCCTGTATCGCCCAGGCCGCTGTATTCGGCGATGGCGAACCTTTCAATGTCGCAGTAGTAACGCCCGCCAGACCTGACATCGGCCATGACCTGTTGATGCAGGCGGTGGCGCAGGTTAACCAGCGCCTGCCGGATTACGCCCAGGTGCGCAGCATCATTATCAGCGACGCCCCCTTCAGCGTCGCCAATGGTCAACTTACCGCCAACGGCCGGGTGCGCAGATGCGCCATCGCCGCCAGGCACAAGGACCGTCTCAACGATTTATTTCAATCTTCCCAGCCTTTCACCAGGAGCATGCCATGAGCTTTTACCAACGTCTGCAGGCGGAAACCCAACAGGAACGTAACCGACTGCTATCCAGCCCGATTATCCAGGATGCGCTGCGCGGTGAAATTACACTGAGTCAGTACGTCGCGTTCCTGACTCAGGCCTACCACCACGTCAAACACACCGTGCCCCTGTTGATGAGTTGCGGCGGGCGTCTGCCGGAGCACTACGAATGGCTGCGGGAAGCGGTGGCGGAATACATTGAGGAAGAGTGCGGTCATCAAGAGTGGATTCTGAACGACATCGCCGTTTGCGGCGGTGACAAGGAAGAGGTGCGACGCAGTCGTCCGCATCTGACCACGGAACTGATGGTGGCGTACGCTTATGACACCGTCATGCGGGTTAACCCGCTGGGCTTCTTCGGCATGGTGCACGTGCTGGAAGGCACCAGCGTCACGACCGCCACACAGGCTGGCGAAATCATTCAGAAAACGCTGGGACTGCCTAATCAGGCGTTTAGTTACCTGTTCTCCCACGGCAGTTTGGATCAGGACCACATCTGCTTTTTCGAAAACCTGATGAACAAAATCGAGCGCCATGAAGACCAGCAGGCCATCATCCACGCCAGCAAGGTCTTTTATGAACTGTACGGCGCCGTCTTCCGCGCTTTGCCTCGAAACCATGAGCGCGAGGCGCTTAATCAGGAGAGTCACCATGCAGCTTAAAGATAAAACCATTCTGCTCACCGGCGCCACTGGCGGCATTGGCGAAGCTCTGGCGTTGCGGCTCGCCAATCAGGGCGCCGCGCTTGTCATCACAGGTAGAAACGCAGACAAACTGCAAAAGCTGCAGGCGCGCATTCTGGCCAACGGCGGCCGCTGCCGCAGCATCGTGGCGGATATCAGTCTGGAGGCGGGAATTTCCATCGTCGCTCAAGAGGCGGCGCGGGAGCCCAAAGTGAATATGCTCATCAACAACGCTGGCGTGAGCGATTTCAATGAGTTTGAAGACCAAAGCCCGGAACGCATCCGCACCCTGATGGAAGCCAACGTCACCGGCCCCATGCTGCTGACCCAACGTCTGCTGCCGCTGTTGCGCATTCAGCAGGGCACGATCGTCAATATCGGCTCTACGTTCGGCTCCATAGGCTATCCCGGTTTCGCCGCCTATTGCGCGAGCAAATTCGCCATGCGCGGTTTCAGCGAGGCCCTGCAGCGTGAGCTGGCGGACTCGCCAATGCAGGTGCTGTACGTCGCGCCCCGCGCCACCCGCACCGCCATCAACAGCTCCGCCGTCGAGTCCATGAATGCGGAGCTGGGCAACCACATGGACGAGCCGGACTGGGTCGCGGAGCAAATCTGCGCCGCCATCATTCGACGCTCTCCACGGGTTTACCTGGGCTGGCCGGAAAAACTGTTCGTGCGTCTCAACGCCTTATTTCCAGCCCTGGTAGCGGCTTCCATCAGCAAGCAGCTTCCCATTATTCGCAAATATCTGGCGCGTCAGAACGCCTGAACCAATGGCTCACAACGTCATAGCGTCCGAACAATAGAGGAGAATTTTTATGTCATACACACTTTTCGCCCGCGCACTGATCGTAGCCGGAGCCATGTCCCTGGGAGCCGCCTCCGCGCATGCGGAAGAGGTCGCGGGCTACGTCAAAGACCTTTATCACGGCTGGGCGCACGTTCGCTATGAAGTTGACGCCAAAGAGCAGGAGAAAGGTTATCAGAACCTGAAAGGTCAGGCGGATCAGGCGGTGGACGCACATCCCGAAGATCCTAATGTGTGGATCTGGAAAGGCGTCATCACCAGCACCTATGCCGGCGCCAAAGGCGGACTCAAGGCGCTATCCCTGGTGAAAGAGGCCCGGGACTGCTTCGAAAAGGCCATGGCCCTCAACGCCAACGCCTTCGGCGGCTCCGCTTACACCAGTCTTGGCGCACTGTATTACCAGGTCCCAGGCTGGCCGCTCAGCTTCGGCGACGACAAGGAAGCCGGCAAACTGTTGCGCAAAGGCCTGGAAATCAACCCAGATGGTATTGACGCCAACTTCTTCTACGGAGACTATCTGCGAGAGCAAGGCGATCTTAAACAAGCTAAGCTATACCTTGAAAAGGCATTGCAGGCGACGCCGCGCCCTGACCGCCAAGTCGCCGACGCCGGACGTCGCGGTGAAATCCAGGCGCTGCTGAAAAAAATGAAATAAACACGGAGCATGATGTAGCGCAATGCGCATTTTATTGGTGGAGGATGACGAGTTACTGGCCGACGGCATCCAAACCAGTTTGACCCAACAGGCCAATACGGTGGACTGGGTGGCCTCTGGCGAGGCCGCTCTTCACGCTCTGAAGCTGGAGCAATTCAATCTCGTCATCCTGGACCTGGGATTGCCTGATATCGACGGACTCACTGTCCTGAAGCGCCTGCGTGATCGCGGCGATGAGATACCGGTTCTGATTCTCAGCGCCCGTGACCAGGTGCAAGATCGCGTCAAAGGCCTCGACGCCGGGGCCGACGATTACCTCTTGAAGCCTTTTGATGTGAGCGAACTCAAGGCCCGTTTGCGCGCGCTGAGTCGACGCGGCTCAGGTAATGCGCATCCGGAAATCCAGATCGCCAATATCCGCATTCTGCCCTCTTCCTATCAAGTGTATAAAAACAACGAGGAAGTGCGTTTGTCGCGCCGGGAATATGCGCTCCTGTATGAGCTGGCCTCCCATCGCGGCAGGGTGCTGTCCAAAGACCAGTTGGAAGAGCTTGTCTACGGCTGGTCCGACGATGTGTCCAGCAACACCATGGAAGTCCATATTCACAACCTGCGCAAAAAACTCAACGCCGACCTGATTAAAACCGTTCGCGGCATGGGTTACATGATCGAGAAGGAATAATGCGCTCCATCAAACGTTTTCTGCTGATTTCACTGATCGCCATTATCTGTCTGGGCGGTCTGTTCACCGCCCTGGCCAATTACCACGATTCCCAGGAACAGGTGGAAGAGCTGTTCGACGCCGAGCTGGCGCAAATGGCCCGCATGCTGCAAAGCCTGCTGGCCAGCCAGATGAAGCGGACCAACCTGGATCACCTGCAAGACGCTCTGGTGTATGAAGACTACGCCATCGACGAGAGGGAAGAAGCGGGCTTGAGCGATGGCGAGGAATACACGCCGCTGGGCCATAAATATGAGAAGAAGCTGGCGTTTCAGGTCTGGAGCGAGAGCGGCAAGCTGCTGATTCAGACCAAATCCGCCTCACAGGGCTTCACCCGGCATCAGGCGGGCTTCAACTCCGACAAAGTCGATGGCGAGTCATGGCGCACCTTTACTTTATTCGATGAAAATCTGCGCATCTGGATTCAGGTAGCGCAGCAGGAAGACGTGCGCAGCGAGCTGACGGAGGAAATCGCCGAGCACGTGATCTGGCCGTCGCTACTGCTGATTCCCATTATTCTGCTAGGCGTCAGCTGGGCGGTCACGCGGGCTTTGAAGCCTCTCTCCACCATCTCCAAGGAGCTGAAGCAGCGGGACTACGCCAACCTGCAAGTCCTGGATGACGCCAATTATCCCTCGGAACTCGCCATCCTGGTGGACGCCATCAACGATCTGTTCCAGCGTCTGCAGGCCACGTCGGACCGTGAACGCCAGTTCACCGCCGATGCAGCCCATGAACTACGCACTCCCCTCGCCGGGGTGAAAGTGCATTTGCAGAACGCCCAGGAAATGGCGCAATCCGAGCCGGTTTCCGACTGCCTGCGCAAAGCCCTGCGCGGACTGGATCGTCTGATTCACATGGTGGAGCAGTTGTTGCAGCTTAGCCGTCTCGACCACGAGCGCGCCCTCAGCGACGCCCAGCCTGTGCAGATAGATATGCTGTGCCAGGATATCCTGCGGGAATCACAGCCCTTGATAGAAGAAAAGAATATCCGCGCTGAATTCAATGTGGACGCCTGCGCGCCGATTCAGGGCAATCCCGCCGCACTGAGCATCTTGCTGCGTAATCTGGTGGACAACGCCTTGCGCTATTCGCCCAAAGACTCGCAGATCACCCTGCAAGTGAAGGATAAAACCCTGGTGATAGAAGATCAGGGGCCCGGCATTCCCCCAGAGCAGCGTCAGCAGGCGATGGAGCGATTTCACCGCGGCAAGCAGCAAAATGAGATCGGCAGCGGACTGGGCCTCTCCATCTGCCAACGCATTGCAGATCTGCACCAGGCGCGCATTTCCTTGGACGGCCGGCAGGACCAGCAACCCGGACTGCGCGTACAGGTTTCGTTCCCCTGATCACGATCTCGCGCGCTTTATCCATATAGTTTTTATTGTTTTTGTATAGAAACACTATATTTTAACTATAAAAACGTCTGTCTTATTCTGCAGGGACACCCACCCACAGGAATAAGACATGACGCTCTGGAGTCCTCACTCACGCAAAGTTTTCGTCAGCCGCCTGCAAGCGATCGCGGCGGCCATGGTATTACAAATCCTGATTGCGCCATCCGGGCGCGCCGAGGGGATTAGTTTTTCTTACATCGAAACCGGAGCCTCCAGCGGCGCCCAGGAAGCCATGGTGGTGGCCAGCGGCAGCTGGTTCACCCGACGCAAGCTATCCCATGGCGCGGTGTTTATTCACCACCCGGACGGCGACTTGCTTTACGACACCGGTCTGGGACGCCAGGTGGATGCTCAGTTTGAGGTAAATCCCTGGTGGGCGCGCTCATTATTCGCTTACGAGAAAGGCGTCCCTGTCGCCGACCAGTTGGCGGCGAACGCTTATGACGCCAATAACCTGAAAGCGATCGTACTGTCCCATTTGCACTGGGATCACGCCAGCGGCGTGGTGGATTTCCCCGGCGTTCCCATCTGGGTGCAGCAAAAGGAGTACGATGCCGCCTTGCAAGGCAAGCCGCCGGCCTTTCTGCATTCACAACTGGAGGGAGCGAATACCGACTTGCGTTTCCTGATGCTGGAGGACACTGAGTTCAAAGGTTTCGAGCGCAGTCTGGATGTTTACGGCGACGGTTCTGTCGTCTTGGTGGAGATTCCCGGTCATACCCGCGGTCAGTTAGGGTTGTATTTGACTCTGAACGCGCAGACCCGGTATTTCTTTATCGGCGACGCCACCTGGACCCTGAAAGGGGTTCAGGATAACAGCCCTCGTCCCGGATTTGTGCGCTGGCTGGCCAGTCTCAATGATGACGACAGCCTGACGGAGCGCATGGTGGCGCAGCTACACGCCTTGCAAGAGCAGGAGCCAGATCTGACCATTGTGCCGGCGCATGATGAATGGATCGCCGCCGGCCTGCCCCATTACCCTGAGTTCTCTGTGCAACAGTAAAGAGATCAACGGGTTAACTTTCTATCAACGGAGCCAGCATGGATTTGAGAGCCTTGCGTTATTACGTCGCCGCGGTGGAGACTGGCAGCATCACGGCGGCGGCGGAACAGTGTCATGTGGCGCAACCGTCCATTTCCCTGGCGGTCAGTAAGCTGGAAAGTGAATTGGATACGCTGTTGCTGGAACGGGGCAAAAAGGGCGTGCGCACTACCCGCGCCGGTCGTGAATTGCACCATATGGCCCGCCGTTTATTGGCGCAAAGCGACGCCCTGGTGAAACATTTTCAGCAAAGTGCGCCGTTACCGCCGCTGCGTATCGGTCTGGACCTGGTGGTCAGCCTGGAGCGCGTCAAAGCGTTGCTGGCGCGTCTGGCGCCGCTGCAATCCCGGATGCAGCTGGAACTGCTGCGCGGCGAGGAAAATACCGATATTCGCATCGTGAGCCGCGACCACTGCCCGGAAAACTACCACTTCAGTCCCCTCTGGCGGGATGAGTACTGTCTGTTGCTGCCCGCCAATCATCCATTGTCCCTGCGGAACCAGCTTGGCGTCAGCGACCTGAACGGCATTGGATTGGTGGAGCGCTCCTTCTGTGACCTGTCCGGACAATGGCGCGCCTTCGCAGAGCGGCATCAACTGGATTTCGCCATCACCGCACGCACCGACAATGAAGAGTGGGCCCTGGCTCTGGTCGCCGCCGGCGTCGGCGCCTGTCTGGCGCCTCAGGGGATCGACGCCAGCACGCCTGACGGGGTCATCGCCATCCCTCTGTCGCAGATTGAAGGATTCCCGGACATCAAACGGGAACTGGGGCTCGCTTGGTCTCCTCTGCTTCGCACGGAAATAAAGGACGCGCTACTTCCTCTGTTCGACTGAATTTGAGCGCCCCCCAATTGAACTGATCCAAAACCTCAGTAGCAGCGTAATTAGAACATTATTTGCCCGGTTTATTTTGGAGCTGCTACGCTATGCAGGTAAGTAACAACGTCATAGTGCTACCGATTAATCGAAAGATGGACCCTAACCAACAGGACCCGGATGCGGGCGAGGACTCCGCATCCTCTAGAGATGTCCTGGCGCCCCTGATAGAAGCGGTAGCCGCACAGCGGGACCGGGATGCGTTCCGTCAACTGTTCCAGGCGTTCGCCCCCAAAGTGAAGGCATACGCCATCAAACAGGGCATGCTGGAGCACGCAGAGGAACTGGTGCAGGAAGTCATGGTCAACGTATGGCGGCGCGCCGCCCAGTTCGACCGCGAAAAGGCCGCGGCTTCCACTTGGCTGTTCGCCATCGCCCGTAATGCGCGTATCGACCTGCTGCGTAAACTGGGACGCTCCAGCCAGGAAACCCAGGTGGAAACAGACTATCTGTGGAGCCTGCCAGGCTCCGATGAGCCCACCGGCGCGTTTCAGCAGGCCGTCATTGTGCGCAATATTCGTCAGTCGCTGGGGGATCTGCCGCAAGAACAACGAGACGTCATCGCCAAAGTCTATCTGGAAGACAAGTCTCATCAGCGGGTGGCTGAAGAGCTCAGTCTGCCGCTGGGCACCGTGAAAAGCAGGGTCCGTCTGGCTCTGCAGAAACTGAAGGTGATTTTGCAGGAACGGGAAAAAGCAGTATGAGTCAACATCACCCCAGTGATGACATTATGATGGAATACGCCGCAGGTTGCGCCTCGACGCATCTGGCTTTGTGCGTCGCCGTTCATCTGCAGTACTGCCCTCGCTGTCGCGCCAACATCCAGCGCCTCAGTGCACTGGGCGGGGAAATGCTGCAGCAATTGCCCCAGGAAGACCTCAGCGAAGCGTTATTCGAACGCATCATGCTGCGTATTGATCTGGAAGAAAGCGCGCCAGCAGCGCCGCAAAAGCCCGTGGAAGACCTGCTACAGCGCTGGCTGCCAGATGGCCTGAACGCCGTAAGCTGGCGCAAACAGTGGTTCAAAGTGTACGAGTACGTGCTGGAAGTTTCACGCAAAGGCCGGCAACGCCTTAGTCTGCAAAAGATCTCCGCTGGCGGCCGCGCGCCTCTGCACGCGCACTATGGCCAGGAGGTGACCGTCGTGCTGCAGGGAGGGTTTTCCGACGAATTGGGCGTGTATGAAGAAGGCGACTTCGTCATTCGCAGCGGGGATCAACGCCATCGCCCCCGCGCTCTGGAAAACGAGGACTGCATCTGCCTTGCTTATCTGGACGCGCCGGTGTGTCTGGCCGGCCCCATCGGTCGCTGGATCGAACGCTTTAGACGGCTGTTCATGCCGGATCTGAACGCGCCCGCCAGTTAACCGACACTCATGCGGCGGCGAGGGATCACCCCTCCGCCGCTATCCGTCCTCCCCAGTCATAACCCGCCGTTTTGCGCCACGCCAGATGCGCGGCTGACGTCATGTTAGGCGGCTCCGCCAGCGGCGGCCGTCGCTGGAACCAGGGCAAGGCGCGTTCCATCTGCGCCGCCAGACTGAACAGAAGGCGCTCCTGACCAATGCCCGCGGCAAACTGCACGCCAATGGGCAGGTCATCCTGATTCCACCATACCGGCAACATCATGGCGGGCTGGCCGCCCATATTGAACAAAGGAGAGAATGGAGTCAGAGAAAAGCTTCTGGCGCGAATATTCTGCGCCAACAGATTCAACAGTGGCGTCATCGGAAAACTGCGCGCCAGCTCCAGTAGCAGTTTCTCCTGCTGGGAATGGGCTAGCTCGCCAAGACGCATCGGCGGTCCGGCCATGGCTGGGGTGAGCAATACGTCAAACTGCTGGAACAAGGCTTCCAGCCTGCGCCCCGCCTGATTCATCACCTGGGTCGCCCAGGCGAATTCCGCAGCGGTCTTGCTCAGTCCCAAGTTGAACAACAGATGCGTCGCCAACTCCAGGTCGCCTCGACGCGGTCGACCGCTGGGGCTGACCTGCCGCACCATCTGCGCGGTTTCTCCCGCCACGATAGTCAGGTAGGCCTGCGTAAGCTCTTCTTCATCCAGGCTCAGCGTATGCTGGATCACCTCATGGCCCATGTCCTCGCAGACCATGGCGGCGCGATCCAGCGCCAGCAGGCTGTCATTATTCAGCGTGGCGCTGAAGAACGGCTTTTCGCAAATGGCGATGCGCAAGGGACGACGCGGTCCCGTCAGCGCCCGGCGATAGCATTGCTCGGTATTCTCCAGTCCCGCGCTCACACTTAACAGCATGGCGCTGTCGCGTACGCTGCGGGAGATCACATGGTCCACCGCCATACCCTGCAGCCTCCGCCCCCAAGTGAGCCCTTCCGGTTCCCGTCCTCTGGAGGGTTTGAAGCCAAACAGACCGCAGGACACCGCCGGCGCACGCAGAGAGCCGCCAATATCCACCGCATGCGCAACCGGAGTCATGCCCACCGCCACCGCCGCTGCAGCGCCGCCGCTGGAGCCCCCCGGCGACCGGCTCAAATCCCAGGGATTGCGAGAGGCGCCAAAGAGTTGCGGCTCCGTAGTCACCGCCAGCCCCAATTCCGCTGTATTGGTCTTGCCGGCGATCACCAGTCCTGCGCGTCGATAACGCTGCACCAGTTCACAGTCATGAAATACCGGACGTGAGCAAAACAGGCGCGAGCCGGCGGAGGTCGGCGTCTTGCGCACTTCCGCATTCAGGTCCTGCAGCAAAAACGGCGCGCCATACAAAGGCTGTTGCGGCTGCAACTGGTTAAGTTGCGCTCTGGCCTGATCATAGAGTTTATTGATCACCGCGTTCACCAACGGGTTGCGGGACTCAATGCGGGTGATCGCCGCCTCCAGCAGTTCGTCGGGGCTCATTTCTCCAGAGCGCGCCAGCTCCGCCAAACCGATGGCGTCATACTTTTCATATTCGGGAAACGGGATCAAGACAGCGCCTCCCCTGCCTTGCTGTCCTCCTTCGGCGAGGCCATGCGTTTAGTGGCTTCGAGCAACTCATACACCGCGTCGATATCTTCTTGATAGGTTTGCTGGATGGCCTCGCGATTTTTACGTCCCGACGAATGCAGCAATCCATTGGCTACATTGAACGCCTGAGTTGCGCCAACCACCGCCTTGATCTGCGCAAACTCCGGCAAACGACGATTTACCCTTTCCACAATGGCGGTCAGCTCATCCGCATCTTCCGCTACGATCACCGCCACCAGATTGGACTTTCCCGCGCCGAATACCGCCGCCTGCCGGATCTGTGGATCTCCGGTCAGCTCCGCTTCGATCCAGTCCGGGGAGATTCTGCGTCCCTCAGCGGTCACCAGCACATCTTTTTTGCGCCCGCGTATAAATAAAAATCCTTCGTTGTCCATATATCCCAGGTCTCCGCTGTTCCATTGTGCATTGGGGCGACGCGGCTCGCCGCCCAGGTAACCGAGGCTCAGCGCCCCGCCCACCATGACTTCTCCCTCTTCACTGATACGCACCCGCGAGTGCGGTAAAGGTTTTCCCACAGAGCCTGGCTTATACGCCCTGGGCGTACTCAAACACACCATCGAGCCAGCTTCGTTCAAGCAGTACCCCGCATATACCGGCGCGCCCTGGCGCCGCGCCGCATTAATCAGACGCCTGGATGCGGGAGCGCCGATCAGGGTCACATGACGCATGGCGTCCAGAGTCAGGGAACGGGACTGCATATAACTGAGCAGGGGTTTTAATAGTTCCGGGGTGATCAGCAGGGTGGAGGCGCGATAATCCACCAGGCTGCGATAGAGTTCCGCCGGATTAAAGACAGTGGAGCCGAATCCACACTGTTCGGCGGGAAGCATGATCGTCGCCGCGCCCATCGCCAGGGCGGCGCCGGTTCCGGCCACCCGCTCCGCCAGCGAGGTCAGCGGCAATAGACAAAAATGGCGATCTTGCGCGGTGAGCTTGGCGCTGGCGCACACCGACGCGGACACGGCGTCCAGCGTCTGACGGTTCAGGCATACGCCACGCAGCATGTCCTCGTCATCCACATGAAAAGCGACCCGGTCCACGTCCGCCATGGGATCGCTGTATAAACCGGTCAAAGCCAGCTGATGACCGCCGACCTGCAATAGACGGCTTTCCGGCCATAATTTGCGGAGACGCACGCCGCCGGCGTCAAAGCAGATAACCGCTTCGAGACCCGCCTGGCGGATAGCATGACGTAACTGCTCATCGCTGAGCGTCGGGGGTAGCGGTGCGCACAGAGCGCCCGCGCGGGCGGCGGCCAGGTCGGCGACAATCCAGGCGACGTCATTGGCGCCCAGGATGCCCACACGACGAATCGAGTAGCTTTTCAGACGGACGACAAGCGCATCCGCCTCCTGACGGAGTTTCGCGAAACTCATACGTTCGCGAGCGGTGATCAACGCATCGCCCTGGATATTTTCCAAATACTGCAGAGTGCTCATAAGCAGCGTTCCTCCACAGTGGCGCCATACCCAGCGCTTGCGCGCGCTGAGTCGAATGGCGGCGATAACCGTAAGAGCGCGCTGGCGACAGCTCTTTCAGCGTCCATAACATCTTCCTTTACTTACGTTTCCCTGGAATATGGTCCCGGACGCGGTCATGACCATAGATGCGCGGCAACAATCTGTTGCGCGCCGTCCTGCCGACTTGATGAGCGGCCCTGATCATGGACGGCGGGCCGGAGTGCGCAGCAGAACTTAGCAGCAGGCCCAATAGGTCAGTATCCGCGATTATTACGGTTATCAGGGAAGATGCTTATACTTTCCCCGACATTGCCGGCATATTTCCCTCAAATAGCCGCGACCGGCTCAGCCGCGCCAACTCTTTGCGTCGCCCGGGTGAGACTTTCCCATAAGAAGCGCACAGCGGGACCGTGAGGCTTCTCCAATTTGCGCAGCACATAAAGATCGACTTTTTCAGTGGCGTCACAGGGAATATGGGGCACCGGCAGCAGCTTGCCCTGGGCCAGCTCATCTTTGATTTCATGCAAAGGCAGACGCCCCCAGCCCAGACCGGCCAGGATCATGCGCTTTTTCAGATTGTGGTCGTTAACCGCCCACTTACCGCCGTTATCCACCAGCAGATAGCGCTCATCCAGGCGCTTGATGGCGCTGTCCTCCACCACTATCTGGGTGCTTCGGCAGAGATCTGGTTCGCCATTGTCGCAGCGCAGCAGGTTGTCGAGATAATCCGGCGTGGCCACGACTTTCAAGACAATCTGGCTGAACGGTGCGGCTTCCAGCGAGGCGTGCACGCGCTCCTGATACGTGATGGCGATGTCAGCGTGGTTCTCCTGCAAACGCTGCATGGCGCCTTCCAGGGTTTCAATGTAGAAATCCACCTGAGTATTGGCGTAGCGCGCGGCGCACTCGCGCAGAGACGGCAACACTTTCTCCAATGGACATATGTGATTGACGGCGACGCGGATGACGGGCTCGTATCCCATGGCCAGTTCGCGAGTGTAGGAGTCAAGATCGGAGAATTTCACCAGAAGTTCGTTCACTTTTCCGGAGAAGGCTTCCCCTTTCTCGGTCAGTTTCGGGCGGTATCGGTCGCGCTGAAACAACAGGAAGCCAATTTCCTCCTCCAGCGCACGTATGGTTTTGCTTATCGCGGATTGGCTGCGGTAGAATTTTTTGGCCGCCGCCCTGAACCCGCCTTCGCTCACCACTGCGGCGAATATGCGTAGCTGTTCCCTAGTCATGTAAAATTTCCCTTTAATACAACATGATTACTTTACGGCAACACAAAATGAAAATTAATCATTATTTTTTAATCAGTTAGCGTCATAAGATAACAATAGAGCACTCGCTGGGCGCAGATAGGGAATGATTCCCGATCAAGGACCGCGCCAAAAAGGGACATGTTAAACAGTAATGGATGTAAGGATAGGACGTAAAAGTGCTTACCATGGTTACAAAAGGAAATGACCTCCCCACTGTGTACCGCAGCGCGCCTGCGGAAGACGATCTGCTGCCGTCGCTAGCGCGGCTGAGCGGCGTTCCAATTTCCATCCGAGAAGCGCAGACCATCGGACTCTGGCTATGCGGTTTATCCGCGAAAGAAAGCAGCCAGGTGCTGGGTTTGTCGCCACGAACGGTGGAGACTTACCGGGAAAACATCAAAAACAAGTTTTCCATCACTAACAAAATCAAGTTCTTTGACTTGCTGATACGTAACAAACTGCACATTCCGCTCGTATTGATGGGAGGCAGTTACATCACAGAGTATCAGTCGAACCATCAGGATCAGCCGTTGCAGGCTACCGGATAACCCCACCGGTACGCCCCGCCAAGGGACAAAACAAGAATAAGCTCCCGTCAGGGCGCCCCTCCCAGGTCCGTATCCTATACGGATGCAGGGGGGCGCATTTCTCCCTAGACTGCCGCACTCGAGGGAAAACGCAGCGTTAAGGCGTCCTGATCAAGGCGGCGGACCGATTTCGCCGGCGCATTCAGGGCGACAGGCTCCAAAAGAGCCGCTCTCGGTTGCAACGCTGATTCAACGCAAGCCGGCCGCCAATGGACGTCTCAGCATGATTCCTGAAGGTGATGGACCGACCCTGATTCACCCGACGCCGAGACGTACGTTTTACAGGCCTGCTTTTTGGAGGGCGCGCCCGCTGGATCCAGGCGGACAAAAGGCCCTCCCTTTTTTGGCCATTCAGGGCGGAAGCCCAAGACAGACTCCATCTCAACTCCCCCATATGCAAGTCAGCGGATTTTCTTTACCGTAGCCGGGATTTCCTGGGTATTTCGTCTTATAATCCCTAGCTATTTCGGGGAGTTGTTTTATGAGCATACCTAAAATAGTCGTCGTCGGCGGCGGCGCAGGGGGGCTGGAGCTGGTCACCCGCCTGGGCAATGCGCTCGGGAAGAAGAAGCGGGCGGAGGTCCACCTTGTGGATTGCAACCCCACCCACTTATGGAAGCCGTTACTACATGAAGTCGCCACTGGCTCCATGGATTCCGGCATCGACGAAATCAGCTATCGTTCCCACGCTTTCTTCCACGGCTTCACCTTCCACCTCGGCAAAATGCACAGTCTGGATCGCCAGGCGCGCACGATAAGCCTGGCGCCCATGCATGACGCGAGGGGCGATGAAATCAGTCCTGAACGCACGCTCGCTTATGACTATCTGGTGCTGGCCCTCGGCAGCCAGACCAATGACTTCGGCACGCCAGGCGCCGCCGAGTACTGCGCGTTCCTCGACAGCCGCAAACAAGCCGACCTGTTCCACAAGAATCTCATCAACACTTACCTGCGCCTCAGCAGTCAGGCGTCGGAAGGTAAGCCGGTTGTATTGGAAATAGGTATTGTCGGCGCCGGCGCCACAGGCGTGGAACTGGCCGCAGAGCTGCACAACACCACTGCGCTGCTCGGCGCTTACGGTCTGAAGTTAGGCCCCCAGAATCTGAAAGTGACCATCATCGAAGCCGGTCCCAGAGTCTTGCCCGTCCTGCCGACGCGCATCTCCAACGCGGTGGTCGAAGAACTGGGCAAGCTGAACATAGCCATCAAGACCAACACCAAAGTCACCAAGGTCACGGATAAAGGCTTCGAAACCGGCGACGGCGAGTTCATCACCGCCGACATGCGCGTTTGGGCGGCGGGCGTCAAAGCCCCGGATTTTCTCCAGGGCATCGACGGACTGGAAACCACCCGCAACAATCAGGTCGAGGTGTTACCCAGCCTGCAGTCAACCAAAGACGACCGCATCTTCGCTATCGGCGACTGCGCCAGCTGTCCCCAGCCGGACGGCTCCAAAGTACCGCCGCGGGCGCAGTCCGCCCATCAGATGGCCAGCCATGTTTATGTTAACCTGCGCCACCTGTTGGCCAACAAGCCGGTAAAATCCTATATCTATAAGGATCACGGTTCTTTGGTGTCGCTAAGCCGCTACTCCACTGTCGGTAATTTGATGGGGAATCTGACAGGCAAGTCCATGATGATCGAGGGACGCATCGCGCGCTTCGTTTACATTTCCCTGTATCGCCTGCATCAAATCGCTTTGCATGGCTATATCAAAACCGCGTTGATCATGTTTTCCGCGCGCATCAACAAGATCATTCGGCCACGTCTCAAGCTACACTAAGACGCCAACGAAAAACCGGGGCTCAAAGGCCCCGGTTTTATCCGCCATAACCGTATTTCGCTTAGCTTGCAGGCATCTACGCCCAGCCACTATGAACGTTAGTGTTCCTTGCGGGTGATCTTGTCCAGATATCCCATGCAGAACGCGGACACAACAAAAGTCATGTGGATGATCACGTACCAAAGCAAATAGGTTTCCTCCACATTCTCCGCATTCATGAATATTTTCAGCAGATGAATGGAAGAAATAGCGACAATAGACGCCGCCACTTTGTTTTTCAGCGTGCCGGAATCCACTTTACCCAGCCAGCTCAGTTTTTCCTGCCCTTCGGCGATATCCAACTGTGAGACAAAGTTTTCATAGCCGCTGAACATCACCATTACGAGCAAGCCGCCAACCAGAGCCAAATCAATCAGCGACAGCACCACGAGCACCAGATCCGCTTCTTTCATGGAGAAGATCACCGGCATTACATGGAAGATCTCCTGGAAGAACTTCACGCCCAACGCTAACAAGGCCAGGCTTAAGCCCAGATAAATCGGGGCCAGTATCCAGCGCGCTGAATACATCAAATTTTCAATAAAACGCTCCATGATCTCCGCCTAAGTCGTACAAGATTGAGAAAAAGTGTCGTAATGGAATAACTTCCCGCTTGATGGGGGCTCAGCATAGCAAAAACAAGCAATTTACAGTGAACCTTGCGATAAGTTCATCCCTCACGCCCTTGTATCCCAGAGCCTTATGGATCGAACCTGTCAAATTAACGCCATTCAATTTTCGACATGTGTCACAAAAATTTACATTAACAATGTCTTTGTAACATCACGTAACTCACCAAGTACCTGACCATATTCATTAACTTTTAGTATGGCGAGGTAATTGCCTGTTATCTGGTGTAGTCCACCCTGTCATTAACCACACTCGCAGTACAGGCTCAAGAGTCATGAAACAAACAACAACCTCACTCAAAGCGTTTGTCTTTTCATCTGCCATGCTCGCCTCAGCTGGAGCATTCGCTCTTCCGGCGTTGCAAATTGGAATTGAAGATGGAACCTATGACATGGCCTCCGAGGATTCGGTAACCAGCGCCACCGCCTTTACACTTTATGCCTTAGCCGATACAGGTATCGTTGACGCTGGTTTATTTGATTTCCGCCTTAGCATCGCCGTCACGCCAAAACTGTCGACGCCGACTGACTTAGGCAGCATTGTCGTCAATGGCATCACCATTGATATTACCGACGATATGACTTACGGCACCCCGCCGGTCGAAGCTGTCTCCAGCAGCACTGATCTGCCAGGACACGGTATTTACGACACTTATTACTACGAAGTCGACTTCTCCTTCGACACAGGTAATAAAGCCACGCCTTACAACGTGCAGGACGATCCCGATGGTTTCGCTCTGTACGGCGGCTCCGGCGACTACCTGTATTACAACGCCTTTGACTTCGATGTTTCCGGCTTTACCGGGACCGGGCTGCACTTTGACCTGTACGCGCTGGACTTCGACTTGAAAAAACCGATAGTAGCATTCGCGCCGTTCTCTCATGACGGCAGCTACAACCGCCGGGAAGTCCCTGAGCCTGCGAGCTTGGCGTTATTCGGCATCGCAATAGCCGGATTACTGGTTTTCCGTCGCCGTTCAGCCTGATAGCGCGAAGACTAATGACATGCAAACGCCGGCATCCGCCGGCGTTTTTCGTTTCAGCGTCAGCATTTTTTACAGTGAACAAAAACAGTTGACGTCAGCCGTCTAAGTTATTGACTATAGAAGACCTCAACGATAGGGAGTTGTTAACGGAGACAGCACATGCAGCTCATCGGTTCACTTACCAGTCCTTTTGTCAGGAAGATCCGCATACAATTATTGGAAAAGGGGCTTCCGTTTTCCCTGCTGGAAGAGATTCCCTGGAATGCGGATACATCCGTACCGAAATTCAACCCATTGGGCAAAGTCCCCGTATTAATCGACGAACATGGCGAGATCTGGTTTGATTCGCCGGTTATCGCCGAATATATCGAGACTCTGGAAACCCGCCATCGCCTGATTCCAATCAAGTCTATCGACGCAGTCAGAGTACGCCAGTTGGAAGCGCTGGCGGACGGCGTTTGCGAAGCGGCCATCGCCATCTTTCTGGAGAAAAAGCGCCCAACTGAGCGACAAGGCCCGGAATGGATCACCCGTCAGGAGCAGAAAGTAGAGCGCGGCCTGGCCGCCTTGGAAAAGGCCACTGTCGGTAAGCATTGGGTATATGAAGACCACCTCACACTGGCGGACATCGCCATTGGCAGTGTAGTGGGCTGGTATGATTTCCGCTTCGGCGATTCTGGATGGCGCAATAACCACCCGCACCTTGCGGACTATGTGGACCGTTTGTTCAAGCGCGACTCCTTCATTCAGACACAACCACCAGAGTCCTGAATCAGCAATCCATGGGACGCAGCGACTTGGCGTTACGTCCCATGCGGTTTACGAAATCAGGTAACCGCCGTCCACCGCCAGCACAGACCCTGTCGTATAGGACGCTGCGTCGCTCACCAGATACAGCACGGCGCCAGCCATTTCCGTGGGTTCTGCGATGCGATTCATCGGCACATGCTGCAGCAACTGTTTACGTATTGCTTCATTCTGCGTAAGCGCAGATGCAAATTTGGTGTCTGTGCCCCCAGGCAGCAACGCATTCACTCGAATCCCCAGGCCTGCGCACTCCTTGGCGAAAGTTTTAGTCATGCTGATGACCGCAGCTTTGGTGATGGAATAGATGCCTTGAAAGTGACCAGGAATGACGCCGTTGACCGACGCCACATTCACAATCTTGCCGCTCTTCTGCGCGCGCATGAGTTTGCCGGCTTCCACTGACATAAAGAAGTAACCACGGATGTTCACATCAACGGTCTTTTGAAATACGCCCAGATCCGTTTCCAGCACATGTCCGAAATACGGGTTGGTGGCCGCGTTGTTAATCAGGATATCCAGCTTGCCGTGCTTTTCTTTTATCTGCTCGAAGAGTGAGGATATTTGCTCCATCTCGCCAATATGACAGGCAATCGCCTCAGCAGAACCGCCCTGGTCGCGAATCGACTGAGCCACAGATTCACAGCCTTCTATTTTGCGACTGGACACAATTACGTGCGCCCCATATTGCGCCAATGTCCTGGCGATGGATTCACCGATCCCGCGGCTGGCGCCAGTGACCAGCGCAATCTGTCCCGTCAGTTGAAATAAGTCTTTATGCATAATCAGGCCCTTTATGTTCGCATCAGTTCAGCGCCAGGTGACATAACTGCGATCCCTGCCGCACTGCAAATAACTGTAATTATTGAAATAAGCCAGCGAGCGACGCCCGCCGCCGCTATACATGATTTTGGTGATGGAGGCGTTCACAATAGACCAGTTCATGCTGAACGCCGCAGCTGAAGACAGGCCAAGCACTTTCTGCAGTATCGCGGTAATGACGCCGCCAGAAGTCACGATGGCGATATTGCGGCCGCCGCCGACTTCCTCCAGTGTGGCTTCAAATGTCTGAGCAGCTCTATCGCTGAATGTCGACCAGGAATCCATGTCCTCCCATGAGTCTTTTTCCAGCCAGGCGGCAATCACCTTTTCAAACACTTTCTGAAAGCTGCGCCGACGGTCGATCTTTCCGCTCACAAAGGCCGCAGCATCCGCATCCCGCTGCGCCAGTTCAGGCAACACTTTGGCTAATACAGCCACATGGTCGAACTCATTGAAGCCATGGCTGCGAAGGACTTCCGCCTCTGCGCCCATCGCGTTGAGCGCTATGGATGCGGTGTCTATCTGACGCATCAGCAAACCGCTTCGCCACGCATCCAGACGCAGACCTTTTTCAACCAGGAATGTTCCCAGCCTCTGCGCCTGAAGGCGCCCGAGTTCAGACAACCTGTCGTAATCGTTATCGCCAAAACTGGCTTGCCCATGGCGAATTAAATAGACCGCGCCCATTAACCGCGCTCACTTGTAATATCGAGTACAAGCCCGAGCACGACTATGTAACCCCAATCAGGACAAAGAGGACGCATGGATTTTGTCCCTTAGATAGCCGTCCAGATATTTCACTGCCTGAATAAAGCTGGCGAAACGTTTGTCCTGCGTCTGGCCATGGTGGAAGCGGTAATAGATCTGCTGAATGATGACGACCAATCGGAACATGCCGTACACCTCATAAAAATCAAAGCTGGGAATACTCAGATTGGCTCGCTGCAGGTAATAGTCGACAATTTCCGCACGACTCATCATCCCCGGCAAGTGCGTGGGTTGACGCCGCAGCATATGCAAGGGGGCCGGGTCATCCCGTTGCACCCAGTACGCCAGACTATTGCCCAAGTCCATCAACGGATCGCCAATGGTGGCCATTTCCCAGTCCAGCACGCCGATAATGTTCATCAGGTTATCGGCGTCCAAAACCAGATTGTCAAAGCGATAGTCGTTATGCACCAGGCATTGTCGTATCTGCTTCGGCTTTTGCTGCTGCAACCAGGCCATCACTTCTTCGAAGTCCGGCGCGTCCTCCGTCCTGGCGCGTCGATAGCGATCACACCAGCCATCAATCTGCCTCTCGACGTAGTCGCCTTCCTTCAATAACGCTTTCAGGGGCGTGCTCTCCCAGTCCGCCTGATGCAGCTCAGCCAGTCGATCCACCATGTTATGGCACAGTGCGCGCTGATCCGCTTCACTGAACGGCATTCCCGCTGGCGGATCGCCACGCAGGATGACACCCTTGAGACGCTCCATGACGTAGAATTCGCCGCCGATAACATTCTCATCCTCACAAAACGCCACCATCGCAGGCACATAGGGGTATATCCCCCGCAAACCCTGCATCACTTTGTATTCGCGTCCCATATCATGAGCGGATTTCGCCTTGCGCCCAAAGGGCGGGCGGCGCAAAACAAATTCCTGACCGGGATATTGCAGCAAATAAGTCAGATTGGAGGCGCCGCCGGGAAACTGCTGAATCCGCAGTTCGCCAGACAGTCCCGACAGATGCTGCTTGAGAAAAGCGTCTATCGCCGCTGCGTTGAGTTCTTCACCTGCGCGAACCGCACCCGCGCTGTCAGCAAATGTCATCGCACTCATCCTACTGCTCGCCCCTTTTCCGTCGTTTCCACGCTCTCATCATTGTCCTGTCGCTTCGCCAAAAGGCGACGTCCCAGGGTCTTCATGCTGCGCAGGTAGACTGCGGGCGCGTATCTTTTTAACCACCACAACAGCCGGTAATTGGCGTGAGGCAAGATGTAGAAATGCTGCTTCTCCACACCGTCATACAAACGTTCCGCCACATCCGCCGCGCTCAGCTTGGAGCCTGCGAACAGCTTTTCCATGGTCTCTTTGAGTTTCGGATTCGGAGAGCGCGCCGTACTCGCCAGTCCGGTCGAGAAAAAGCCAGGACAGACGACATTGACGCCAACGCCAAAGGGCGACAACTCGCCAACCAGGGTTTCACAAAGCGCCACGACGCCAGCTTTGGCGGCGTTATACGAGCCCATTTCCGGGGCATGCACCAGCCCCGCCATGGAGGCGATATTAACGATTTGGCCGGAGCGCTGCCGTTTGAACAACGGCGCGAATTCTTTGCAGCCACGCACCACGCCCATGAGGTCAATATCGATCACCCATTCCCAGTCTTCCAGCGGCGCTTCGTCAATTCCGCCATGGGCGGCTACGCCGGCGTTATTGACCAGAATATCCAGGCCGCCCCACAGCTCTACAATTTTGCGTCGCCACGCTTGAATATCCCGCACCTTGGTGACGTCTACATGTTGATAAAAGGCGCGGTTTTCTGGCAAACCCAGCGACGCAACGATGGCGTTTCCGGTGTCGTCCTGCACGTCCGCAAACGCCACCCGCCAACCCCGGCTGAGAAAATGCCGTGCAGTGGCCAGTCCCAATCCACTGGCGGCGCCGGTTATCGCAACGCGCTTTTCTGGAAATCGATGCATATCCCCTCCTCTGGTCTATCGTTGGTATTTCTTAAGTTCGTATTTGGCAATCAAAGCCCGATGCACTTCGTCAGGCCCGTCCGCCAAACGCAGCACTCGCGCATACCCAAACAGCGCCGTCAGTGGAAAGTCGTCTGAGACGCCGGCGCCGCCGTGCATCTGAATCGCCTGATCGACAATACGCTGACACAAACTCGGCGCGACAACCTTGATTTGCGAGATCTCGCTCATCGCCGCAAACACCCCGTATTTATCAATTTTATACGCAGCCTGCAGCGTCAGCAGGCGGGCCATTTCAATATCCATACGCGCGTTGGCGATAATGTCTGCGTTCCCTCCCAGCTTCGCCAGAGGCTTACCGAAAGCGACGCGGCTCAATGACCGCTCACACATAAGTTGTAACGCCCTCTCCGCTGCGCCAATAGCCCGCATGCAGTGGTGAATGCGACCCGGCCCCAACCGACCCTGGGCGATTTCAAACCCTCGTCCGGGACCAGCGATGACATTGCCTAAGGGGACGCGCGCATTTTCGAAATGGACTTCGCCATGACCGTATGGTTCATCTAACTGACCAAATACCGGCAGCATGCGCTTCACCTTCACACCCGGCGTATTGCGAGGCACGATGACCATCGAGTGACGTTGGTGACGGTCGGCCTCGGGGTCAGTAACGCCCATAAAGATAAAAAACTCACAACGGGGATGGCCGGCGTTGGAAGTCCACCATTTGCGGCCATTCACCACCACCTCATCCCCTTCAACAACAATAGTCGCCTGCATATTGGTGGCATCGGAAGAAGCGATATCCTTTTCCGTCATGGCGAACGCGGAGCGAATCTCTCCCGCCAGCAGAGGCTTCAGCCAGGCGTCCTGCTGCTCGCGGGAACCATAGCGCGCCAATACCTCCATGTTGCCGGTATCCGGCGCGTTGCAGTTGAAGACTTCAGGCGCAATAAACGACCACCCCATTTCCTCGGCCAACGGCGCATACTCCAGCGTGCTGAGTCCAGGGCCGTATTCCTCTTCCGGTAGAAACAGGTTCCACAAGCCTTCCCGTTTCGCTTCCGCTTTTAAGGTTTCCATAATCGGCGGTTGGGTCCAGGTCTGTCCTGGCTCCGCCAGATGAGCGTAATACTCTCTCTCTGCAGGCAAGACCCGGTCGCGGATAAAGTCGCGAACTCGCTGAATGTAGTCCGCGGCGCGCGGTGAATGATCGAATTCCATTGCTCACCTCAAAATCAGAGTTTGGCCAGTAAAGACGAATGTTTCAGTAGTGCATATCGCCAGTCGCGCTGGAAGCGCTTGGGTTAATGGCTAAACCATAGTCACCACCATATAATTAAACAAATGAATAATAGAAATATATAAATATAAAAATCATGCATATTAGCCGCATCGACCTGAATCTGTTTGTGGTGTTCGACGCTATCTATAGTGAAGGCGGCATCACTCGCGCATCGGAAGTGTTGCATTTGACCCAGCCAGCCGTGAGTCATGCTCTCAATCGTCTGCGGGAAGCGCTTGGCGACGAGCTGTTCATCCGCTCATCCCGCGGCATGACGCCAACCCCTTACGCCCATCAATTAATCGGTACGGTGAGGCAGGCGCTGAATCAGTTACAACGCGGCCTGCAACAAAGTCAGGAGTTCGCCCCTGCGCAATTGGAAACCAGTTTCAGACTGTGCGTGAGGGACTTGTTCGATGTGCTGCTGTTGCCGGCGCTGATCAAGAATTGCCGGGTGATCGCCCCGAAAGTGGTATTTAACTGTCTACGTTCGCCCCGCGAGCAAATCCTGCATGATCTGGCCAGCGGCCGCATTGATCTGGCGGCGGACGTGCTTATCAGTCACGACGACAGCATTTGTCATGAAAAACTGTTTGAAGATCGTTTGGCCTGTCTGTTGCGCAAAGACCATCCCGCCTTGGCTGGAGAATGGAATCTGGCGGAAATGTTGCGTTGGCCCCACGTGCAGGTTTCCTCCCGCGAACATGGACCCGGATATGAAGACATCCAGTTATCCCGGCACGGCCTGCAGCGCAAATTGGGACTGCGAACCCCTAACTTTTACGGCGCGGCGTTGACGGCGGCCAACAGCGATTTGATCCTCTGCGCGCCGGAGCAGGTTGCGCGGCGCCTAACGCAAAAGATCCCTTTGCAGGTCATGCCTTTTCCACTGACGCTGAACCCGTTGGAGACTTATCTCTACTGGCACAGATCCACGGATCGCGAGCCCGCGCACATCTGGTTGCGAGAGCAAACACAAAAGGCTTTGGCGCAAGGATTACAAGCGGTTGAGGCAGGCTAAATCTAACGTCAGGCCTAGGGAAATAAGGGCCTCGGTATTCACCTACAGTAAAAGCAGGGGGGCTGAACCATACTTTTTAGCGTGTCAATTGTAGGGTTTAGAAGACACGGGAACGTTGGACTCCCAACGCACTCCATACCCTCTTGCATTTCCTTAATGTAGGCACAAAAGTGCTCTCCTGAGCGGGTTACTGCAGGCGCAAGCAGTCTCCCGCTTTTTTTGCGCCTGCACTCAGATCACAAGCCTTGTTCGATGACCATTTTCCAGGTTGTGTAGAGAATCTGCGCGTCGTTGGCGGCGCGGTGAGTTTCCACGCCTAATGTCTCAATAGCGCGACGACGCGTCTCCGCCCAGTTGTTTACCTGTTGCGGAGCCAGAAGTGCGGCGATGGATTCCAGTTTAAAGGCGGGTTGTAACTTGGCGGCCCGGAACAGACGATGCAGCCAAAAGCTGTCAAAGGTCCAGGCGTCGCAATAGACATGTTCGGGAAGCAATTCGTTGAGCGCATGCGCCACATCGACGACATTGACGCCTTCCTGCTGCAGTTGCTGGCGAGAGATGCCATGAATGGCGCAGGCGTCTTCAGACCAATCCGTCCACAACGGGGCGGGACGCAGCAGCCAACTATGAATGGCGCCATCCGGCAGACAAACGCCTACTTCAATCGGATAACTGCAAATCAGATCCAAACTCGATGCTTCAAAATCGATAAAGCAGGGTTGTTGTTGTAATGCTTCTATCTGCGAAGCCATTGTCTCAAAAGACATATTCGGTTCGTTTTTCACATACTCCTCACGGCATCCTCTGTGCGGCGTCGTATCCGCCACGATCCCCTGTCGCAAGACGGGGCGCAAATACCGGCCACTTCAACAACGCGCCTTGTGGCGAACGGACCGATGTGGAGGACGTCGATCTTAAACACGGCGGAGCGCCTATCCCGCTCCCGCGTCAGCAAGTTCCTTTTCCAGCAGAATGACTGCGGCTTTAGCCGACGCTCCCGATATGGGCGTGTATATTATTTGGTCGCCGGCTACTTCAGGCCAGTAGACAAGCATACTCTGATCTTTAGCGCCGGAGGTATAGTAAATGACCGTAAGTATTCCAGGGCGCTCATCCGCGATGTACTTGATGGCGGCCTTGTCTGCACGGCTGGAGAGATCGATCAGCACCGGATCGGGATAACGGTCAAATTTCTCAGACTGCACCAACTCACTGGCGAGATAGTTGCGCAGGCTGACGAAATCAGGATTATCCGGGAACAACAGCATCTCCTCCGCCAGGCTGGCGACCCGCGCGGTGATTAACGCATTGTCTTCGGTGGAGGGATTGCTGAACTCGGGAGGTATGCCTGCCGCAGCGGCGGGCATCATATTGAGCAGACTGGGCCAATCCTCTGCTTGCGCCGCCATCTCCCAGTTGCTGCGCTCTGGCGTCTGCAAATAAGCCAGTCCGCCCCAGACTAACGCGCCGATGATAAACATGCCGCCCTGACGGCGACGCCGCTTTTCTTCCGTTTTGATTTTGATCGGCTGACGGCGCATTCTTTCTGCGCCCAATCCAAGCATCGCCAGAGCGGCGATCAGGCAGAGTACGACTGCGAAGATCTGACCCAATAGGGCTAGCTGAACCGGACTCATAGGCGTTCCCCCTTGGTACTTCTCTCGCCCGGGAGCGGAGATCGCGATGACACGACGCCAGGACGCGGCGCATCACGGGACGCCGGCCCTTCTTTTCTGTATAGCAGATTTTCTCCAAATTGCCGCTTTTCCAATGTCCGGATCAGGGCATGAACGGACGACAGCCACTATAGCCCGCGGTATAATGCGCTTTTGTTCTCTCACAAGCGGTAGGCAATGAATCAGTCTGATACGTCCCTTATTCCAAATCGCGCCGTCGCCATTTTCTCCGGCGGTATGGACTCATTCACTCTTCTCAACGAGTTAGTGGCGGAAGGTAAAGAAGTTTTCGCCCTCTCCTTCAACTATGGGCAACGACACAGCAAGGAGCTGGTCTGCGCCAGACAAGTATGTGAAAGCCTGAACGTCGCCCATAAGATCATCGACATTACCGCCATCAATTCTCTACTGGCCGGTTCTTCTCTGACTGACGATATTCAGGTGCCGGAAGGGCATTATGAAGAAGAGAACATGAAGTCCACCGTTGTACCCAATCGCAATATGATTCTGCTGTCTCTGGCGATTGGCTATGCCGTGTCACTCAAAGCCGAAGCTGTCTATTACGGCGCCCATGGCGGCGACCACGCCATCTACCCGGACTGCCGTCCGGCGTTCGTGGAAATCATGAGTGAAGCTTCCAAACTGGCCAACTATGAGCCGGTTGAAGTTCGCGCCCCGTACCTGTACGAAACGAAAATCGAAATTCTGCGCCGAGGTCTGGCGTTGGGTCTGGATTACGGACAAACCTGGACTTGCTACAACGGCCGCGAAAAAGCCTGCGGCAAGTGCGGTTCCTGCGTCGAGCGTCTGGAAGCCTTTGAAAAGAATGATGCGGTTGATCCTGTGGCGTATGAGTCTGTATGTACCGGGTAAAAGAAATTTTCTACACCCTGCAAGGGGAAGGGGCGCACCAAGGACGCCCCGCCGTGTTCTGCCGCTTCAGCAAATGCAACTTGTGGACGGGACGTGAAAAGGACCGCGCCGGCGCTGTCTGCAATTTTTGTGATACAGACTTCGTTGGCGTGGACGGCCAGAATGGCGGCAAGTTCGCGACGGCGGAGGAACTGGCGGAACGTATTCTGTCATTCTGGCCGCAGGAAGAAGCCGAGCGCTTTGTCGTCTGCACTGGCGGTGAACCCCTGTTGCAACTGGATGAGCCGTTGGTCGAAGCATTCCACGCCAGGGGCTTCGAAGTCGCTGTGGAAACCAACGGCACCCTGCCCGCTCCCGCCGGCATCGATTGGTTATGCGTCAGTCCCAAAGGCCGCGCAGAAGTGGTGATAAAAGAGTGCGACGAGCTTAAGCTGGTCTATCCGCAACCAGAAGCGCCGCCGGAACGCTTCGATGATATTCGCGCCGGACGCTATTATTTGTCTCCCATGGCCAACCCGTTGGCGTTAGAAGGCGAAGATGAGCGCAAGATTCACAATACCAAGCTGGCGATGGATTTTTGCATGCGCTACCCAAAATGGCGCTTGAGCGTGCAGCTCCACAAAATATTAGGTATCGACTGATTCCGCCGATTAGCCATTACTGCGTATAGATCAACAGGGCGGACAGTTCCGACAATATTCATTTTCGACACGCTAACGGACGCCTAACTATGCAGGTCAGCGCCGCCCTCATTCCTGTTTTTATACTTATCCTTATCGGGTACGGCATGCGCCGCCTTAACTTTCCCGGCGACAGCTTCTGGCCGCCGGCGGAAAAGTTTCTTTATTACTTCCTGTTTCCGATGATGCTGGTGGATAAGCTCACCTACGCCAAACGGGACGGACTGATGCTGGATCGTTTATTCCTGGCGATTCTATTGGCGTTTGTTATTGCATCCGCCTTGATGTTGGCGATACAGCACTGGCGGCGGTGGTCAGGCTCTCGTTTCACGTCCGTTTATCAAGGCGCCGTACGCTTCAACTCCTATGTGGGATTGGCCGCCGTGCAGGCGTTGCAGGGCGATCAGGGGCTGGCGCTGGCGGCGTTGTCCATGTCCATTATGATCCCCCTGATCAATGTGCTGTGCATTGGAGCCTTCGCGCTTTATGTGGAGCAATCAGCGCCCGGCTGGCGCGGCGTGGGTAAAGCGATCGTCACCAACCCACTGATACTGGGGAGCCTGGCGGGTCTGACCTTCAACAGTCTGGGGATTGGTTTTCCAGACGCCGTCAACCAAGTATTAAAACTGGTGGGCAATATGGCGCTGCCGTTGGGTTTGCTGTGCGTTGGCGCGGCTCTGGACTTGCGCAACCTGAAGGGCGCCGGTAGCTCGCTCATGATCAGCAGCGCCTTCAAGCTGGGTTTGTTCCCGCTCATATTCGTCGGCAGCGCGTTGGCGTTGCAGCTGCCACCGCTCAATGTCGCGGTGTTCGCCGTACTTGGCTGCCTGCCGACTGCGACAGCCTCCTACATCCTGGCGCGCCAGCTAGGCGGCGATGCGCCACTCATGGCGGGCATCATCAGCGCGCAAACGCTGATGGCCATGGTCACCATGCCGCTGGCGCTATCCCTGCTGACTGCGGCGCTGCTGTGATGGGGTTGAGCTAAACCGCCACCGAGCCGCCCTGCTTCTGCGCGCCAGCGCTTCGGCTTTTGCCTTTGCGACCAGTTGCGGACTTCACTGTTACGGGAACGCCATTCAGCGCCGCATTGCCGGATAGCGGATCAATCCATAGTTCGTCAGTCAGGTCGTTTACACTGACGCCCCCATGAGCACTGGCTGTGCTCCAGTTAACGCCGCTGCGCTTATGTCCCCACCCATGGGGAATGCTGACCACGCCGGGCATAATATCTTCCGTCACCTCTACAGGAAGAACTACAACGCCCACCCGAGAGCGCACTTCCGCATCTTCGCCATCACGCACTCCGTAGCGACTGGCGTCGCGAGGATGCATCAGCAGCGTGCATCGATTTTTTCCCTTCACCAGACGATGACTATTGTGCAGCCAGGAATTGTTAGAGCGGACATGGCGACGCCCGATCAACAGCAACGCGTCGTCCCCGCTTTCATTCAGTAACGCTTTCACCCGGGACAAGTCACTGAGATATATCTTCGGAGCCAGGTTAATGCGTTTGTCCTTGGTGAACAGTCGCTGCGGCAAGCAAGGACGCAGCGGTCCCAGGTCCACACCATGCGGATGTTGTAGCAATGTCTTGATCGAGAGCCCTTTCGGCAGATCGCGATTTTCATCGCTCAAGGGGCCCTGTTTCCAGAGCTGTCGCAGCGGATGTCCGGGATGCAGCGCCTGCAAAGCTCTCTCCAGATAACCGGACCAGCGCACCGACGCCGGCAGGTCGCGGCCATAGGGACCCAGCTGCAGATAGATATCCGCCAGACCATCTGGTCCCAGGCGTTTAAGCAGCTTGTACTTGATTTCCGCTTCGATAGACGAACGCAAATCGCGACTGCTCAAACGCCGCGACAACTCCAGAAATATCTCCCAGTCGTGCAGCTCGTTGTCCTCTTTGGGAAACAGCGGCGGCGAGTATTTCACGGTGTTGCGCACCGCCAGCGTGGCGAACACGATATCGATATGGCTACGTTGCAAGGGGCCAGCGGGCGGGAGAATAATATCCGCATGACGGGAGGTTTCGGTGATGTACATATCAATACTCACCATAAACTCCAGGGACTCGAACGCTGCGTCCAGCCGTCCGCCATTGGGTGAAGACAACACTGGATTACCCGCCACCACCACCATGGCTTTAATCTGCTCAGGCCCCTCGGTCAGGATCTCTTCCGCCAGTGTCGCCGCCGGTAGTTCGCCGCCAAATTCAGGCAAACCGCGCACACTGCTGCGGTAGCGATCAAAATGCCCTTTATGTCCGGACATCGCGCCGATGGCGGGAAGGTCAATGGCGGGCTGGGTAAACATCAGGCCGCCGCGACGATCCAGGTGGCCAGTCAATATATTGATGCAGTAAATCAACCAGACGCATAAGCCGCCATAGCGTTGCACGCTGACGCCCATCCGCCCGTATAAAACCGCCTGACGGGTCTGCGCAAGCTCTCTGGCCAGCTTCCTAATGTCGTCCGCCGCAACGCCTGTCGCTTGCGCGACGCGTTCGGCGGGATAAGCTTCTCCCGCCAACCTGAGTAGCTCTACATCCTCAGTGATGTCGGCGAGATGGCCCAGATTGACCAGATCCTCATCAAACAGGACGTTGATAATAGCCAGCAACAGCAACACATCCGTCCCAGGTCTGATAAAGATATGTTCATCCGCCACTTTCGCTGTTTCCGCCTTACGCGGATCAATGGTGACGACTTTGCCTCCACGCTCGCGAATGGCCTTGAGTCTGCGCTCAACGCCGCCTGCGCTCATCAGGCTGCCATTGGACGCCAGAGGATTGCCGCCAATGCAGACGAAAAGGTCGCAACGATCTATGTCAGGAACTGGAAACAGCCCCTGATTTCCAAA
This sequence comes from Hahella sp. KA22, assembly GCF_004135205.1. Lineage (NCBI taxonomy): Bacteria > Pseudomonadati > Pseudomonadota > Gammaproteobacteria > Oceanospirillales > Hahellaceae > Hahella > Hahella sp. KA22. The sequence continues at coordinate 169,805 of NZ_CP035490.1, forward strand.
CATAGTGAGATTGGCCAGCATATGCGGAAGCTGGTCGAGGGACGTGGCGGAAAAACGCTTCCTGGTGGCTAATGCGCGCAGGAATGGCAGAATGAAAAGAGTATTGCCATGGTCATGCACGTTGGGGTTCCCCAAGTAGACCCCCAACGCATTGCGTCCATGCTCCTCACGCACTTGGATCAGACGCTGCGCGGTATAATCCAGGGCTTCGCTCCAGGAAATTTCCTCCCAACCATCAGCAGTGCGACGTAATGGTTGGCGCAAGCGGTCTGGATCATTCTGAAGATCCTGCAGCGCCACGGCTTTGGGGCAGATAAACCCCTCGCTGAAGGGGTCCTCGGCGTCGCCTTTGATGCTGACCACTTCGTCGCCATGGGTTTCGATGCGCAGGCCGCACATGGCTTCGCACAGCGTGCAATTTCTAAAATGGAGTCGCCGGGATTCTTGTTCGGCGCCAGTATTCACAGTCATGCGCAGACCTCGCTCTTCTTGGTATTGTTATATCCAGATCGGGTACCAAAGCTTTTTGGCTGACGCCAGCAGCGTCAAGCTGTTACTTTTTGTCTAACCTTTTTTTCATATTTACCGCTCAGGTCCCGATGCTTCAGAGTATGCGCCGCAACACGGCGTAAAAACCATCATAAAAGTCCGCCACGCAACAGACCAATGGCCGAATAAGACATTTTTTAGGCCGAACCGCGAGACCACAGCGCTTTCACATCGCAACAGCAATACTTTTTTCACATAGTGCGGAAATTAATGTCGTTCTTTGCTGCACATGCGTCTACATTTTGCCTTTGCAAAACGTTATTTTGGGCGTCTGGCGCTGTAAATGACGGACTCATAAGAAAAACGACTATTGAGAACGAGACAACCAACCGAACAAGAGGCCATCTGGCGAACCCTATGCCACAATTTCTTTTTGACATCGATCCAGGCTACCTCAGCCTACCTCAGCTGCAGCACCAGCTAAATATGCTGCAGGGAGCCATCAGGAAACCGGAAAAAATCCAGCAGGATCCCCATCTGAAGTCGTGGCGGGGACACGTGGACGCATTGATGACCATGTATAACCTGGTGGTCAGCGAGATTAATCTGCGGCAGAACAGCACCCTTCCCTATATTCACGCCTCAGGTGAATCCTTGATCTGGCCCGCTCGCCCCGGCATGCCAGTGGAGGAGCAATGGCCGCAAGCGGAAGCCGGCGCGCGTCTTCCCAGTCCTCGCAACGATCAGGCCCTGTGGGCGCAGCATAAATACTCGGTCATGGCGCGTAATCAAGGCATGTATCAGTCCCTTGGCCGCGCCGTCGCCGCCCGGGAAATCGCCTTGGGCGATCTGGCGGAAGAACTGGTCGCCGCCCTGCGCGTGCCGCCTCCTCTCGGAGGTTTACGCAACGCGGTCTGGCATATGTGGGGCTATATTTCCCAGTTTTCCCAGCTCAAGCCGGACAATACCCCTCTTCCAACCGTATTCCGGGAGATTCAGCTGCTGGCGGGCAAACATCAGTCCGCCTATCTGCTAAACTCCACGGCTTTGGGCGAACTCGCCTATTGGTGTTGGTTATTTGAAGGTAAACATTAATGCTGCAGTTGCATCATCGCGTTCAGGGAAACACTCAGGAACCTGCTGGAGACAAAACGCCCCTTGTTTTGATCCACGGCCTGTTCGGCTCTATGGAAAATCTGGGCGGCATCGCCCGATTGCTTGCCGATAACTTTGTCATTCACTCCCTGGACATGCGCAATCACGGCCGCTCGCCTCATGCGCAGATGATGGACTACTCCCTCATGGCGGCGGACGTCATCCGCTACATGGACAATGCAGGCATCGCCAAAGCCCACCTGCTGGGACACTCCATGGGCGGCAAGACCGCCATGCAGATTGCGCTGGAATACCCTCAGCGCGTTGAGAAACTGATCGTGGCGGACATTGCGCCAGTCGCCTATCCACCTCATCACAAAGAAATCCTCGCCGGACTCACGGCTCTGGACCCTGCGTCGTTATCCTCCCGACAGGAGGCCGACGAGCTGGTCAAACCCTACGTGCCGGAATTGCCGGTGCGTCAGTTTTTGCTGAAAAACCTGCAGAAAGGCGTAGACGGACGCTTTTCCTGGCGCATGAATTTACCGGCTATTCAGCAGAATTACATGAATATCATGGCGGGCCAGGATGCACAGCAGCCTTTCACCGGACCCGTCTTGTTTGTCAAGGGTGGAAACTCCGACTACATCCAGCCTAAGCATCGTGAGCATATAGCGCGTTTGTTTCCCGCAGCAGGCTTGCGGGTCATTCCGCATACGGGACACTGGCTGCACGCGGAGAAGCCGGAACTCTTCGCTCGCGTGGCTGAACGCTTCCTGATGAACGAGGATTCCGAATGAGCAAACGCATATTCATCATCTACACCGGCGGCACCATTGGCATGGTGCGCTCCCCGCAAGGCTATGTGGCCGTCAGCGGCCTGCAAAAGCTGATCGATGAAAAGATTCCTCCGCGCCTGTCCATGGACATGCCGGATTACGACCTCTTCGAATATCCAGACCCCATTGACAGCAGCAACATCAGACCGCCGGAATGGGCCCGCATCGCCAAAGACATCAGCGACCGCTATGACGATTACGACGGCTTCGTCGTTTTACACGGCACCGATACTATGGCTTACACCGCCTCGGCGTTGTCCTTCCTGTTACGGGATCTGACCAAACCCGTCATCGTCACCGGCTCTCAAATTCCCCTCAGCGAACTGCGCAACGACGCCCAGACCAATCTGGTGACCGCAATTGAACTCGCCAGCTCCTACAGTATTCCTGAGGTTTGCCTGTACTTTAACGGAGTCTTGTTGCGAGGTAACCGGAGCAGCAAATTGCTCGCCACGGGTTTTGAAGCATTCGCCAGCCCTAATTATCCCCATCTCGCCGATGTCGGCATCTATATTGAGCTGAATCAACACGCGCTACTGCCTGTTCCCGATAAGATCCGTTTCGAGCTGCCGGATTATAACTTCGCCCAGGTACGCGTATTGTCGTTGTATCCAGGGATTGAAGCGGAAGTCATCGAGGCGATGACGCAGACGCCCTGCCGCGCGCTGATATTACGCACCTACGGCGTCGGCAACGGACCCAGTCTCGATAAGCCCTTCCTGCAAGCGCTGGAGCAAGCCCATAAACGCGGCGTGGTCCTAACGAGCCTGACCCAGTGCACTTCCGGCAGTGTCAATCTGGGTAGTTACGCCGCCGGCTCGGAGCTGGCGAAGACCGGCCTGTTGGGAGGCGGAGATATGACCGTGGAAGCGGCCTTCGCCAAACTGCATCATTTGTGCGCCCTGGGCCTAAGCAGTGACGAAATGCGGACGGCAATGAGCAAGCCTCGCGCCGGAGAAATTACGACAAAGAAATCTTAATAAAATCAGATAGATAAAGAATAGCTTGCGTAAAGTCCGGTTTTGACACATGCTTGCACACTCAACAGCGGGTACGTAGATCCACGTATCAAACGTTGGACCTAAGGGCCCGAGCAAAATAAGAAGAAGTACATCAAGCCTCACCATTAACTCAACGCGAGGTTGACATGGCTCAAAACCAACCAAAAGCTAGCTTGCCTGCGATTATTGATGTGGAAGCCTCTGGCTCCGGCCGGGGCAGCTACCCCATTGAAGTAGGTTTTATTCGCGCGGATGGATTTTCTTATTGCAGTTTGATCAAACCACAACCTACCTGGACGGATTGGGATGAAAGCGCCCAACAGGCTCACGGCGTCAGCCGACAGACCTTGGCCGCCCGGGGTAAAGATGTACGGGACGTGGCCCGGGATCTTAACGCCCAATTAGCTGGGCAAACCATCTATAGCGACGCCTGGGGACAGGATTTCGCCTGGTTGTCTCTGCTGTTCGCAGAAGCTGGCGTACCGATGGAATTTAAAGTAGAGCCGCTCAGCATGCTGATGTCGGAAACGCAGAAATCAGTTTGGGGCGCGACCCGCGCCAGAGTCGAACAAATGCTGGGACTGCCTCGTCACCGCGCCAGCGGCGACGCGCGTATTCTGCAGATGACTTATCACTGGTCCAGCGGCTCAGAGCAATGCCGATCTCAACACGCCGCTTTAGGCGCAGCCTGAGGTTAACGATCTCCATAAGCCGGCGTAGACCCGGTATCACGACATAAAATCAGAAACGTAAGTGCAGCGGATAGCCTGAATGACCTGAACTCTCAGGTCATTCAGGATTTAACTGGCGGCAACGAAAAAACTCACTCCTTACGCAACTCCACCATCGACATGATTTTTTTGGCGTCGGCTAGCATGCGTGCCAGCCGTATAGTTTTTTTTCCAAGCTCGGGTCTAGCTCTGAAACCAACAGTAATATAGTAGTTAGGGCTTATTGGATATCCCCAATAAAAACTGGCGTGAGACCCTGTTGTTCCTTCTCCAACTAATGAATAAGTCAGCCAATCTATGTCATTTATTCGCTCGACTCGATATTCATCAGGAAGTTTTACTAAATATTGAGAAGGAGTGTCTCCATTGGTAAAAATATCATCTTTAAACTCCTGGCGACTTTCCCAGTTAACTCCTTTATCTCCTTCGTAGTAGTCCCAGTAATCCTTCTTCAAATAGTCCGCCAAGCTTTGTAAATCATCTTGCTTAACTTGAGATTCGAAATTCGTTCGATTCACATCAATATACATGCTGAGCTTCCCAAGAAGACCAAAGTAGCCCTGAAAAAAGGGGCCTCTATACGCCCACCATTCAAAGCCCACTCTCACACATTGCCGATTGTAATCTTCTTGAAGATAGGAATTAAACAAATCCAGTTGCAAATTCACACAAGAGAGAAATGGCTCCTTCCTGCGATTTAAATCAATAGCACTCCCTGGCAGTTTGTAACCTATCCTGTATTTTCCAACCCCACAGTCATTTTCCGTGAGTTTAGAAAAATCTGGCCCGCCGCCGGAAAAAAATGATGCAAGCCTTTTACTTAACATTGCCCTAACCTGCTCTGCTCCTGAATGACCATTTTCGCCTTCTTCTCATATCCATTCATTTGGAGGAGCCTAATGCTGCACTCCAAACTAAGAAAAGGAAGTGTATGCGGACTGGTTTCCATTGGATTATTGCTGCTTATTATCATTCTCGCGAACTTATAACAGCGGCGAAGAGAAGACCATGACCAGTTGTTACCACCAGCTAAATTAGGAACAAAATCAAAAGGGCTATCCCGATCAATATCGACAATCTCCAGTCCGGCCATTACAAATGCGTCTTTCGCTCTTTGCTTTTTGTTCCCGCCAGCGTGTATCGCAACTTTTTGTCCTTCTAACGTAACTCCCATACCATTCACTAGCTCCACCGCGCGAGTAAATATTATTCCACCCTGGCTATGGCAAACCCACTTCACCTTACGCCCTTTCCTTTGACAGTCCACGAGAATAGAGGCGAGTTGTCTGGCTATTTTAGATGCTCCAACTTTGTCCTGAATACATTCGAATACATCCTGAACAAAACCAACTGTCGGGTTATGGAATAATGTGTACCGATTCAAGTTATCTCCCCAATACGCCGTATCTACATGTACTCCCATTAACCAGCGCGCTTTCTCGAGGTCATTCTGCATTCCATTTACCGCAGCATGATCTGTATTTACCTCCACCACAACTTTGGGCCTTCCCCAGGCTCCCTCCAGCTTCTCAATGTCAGAAGTGGAAGACGTCTCACTGTATCGAACACTCGTCTTTCTATTGATTTCATATAAAGCCGCACGCTCCTTAGAAGCCACGGGCATTGATCCCAGCACACTCTTATTCAACCCAATCGCATTAACCACTATCTTCTCTGAGTTCACGGAGTAGACCAGATTAAGGATCCCCGCCGCTGCGATGGCGTCGGTCTTTGAGCGCATGGCCATGGGCCGGGTTTTCAGGCCGCCGCTGGAGAGTCCATAACCGCCTTCGGCGACGATTTTGGATAGGGCGCGATAGACTTCATTTTTCTGATAGTCGTTCAAATTGAGTAGAAACTGGTTTGCTTCACGAGTGATGAACACCTGCTTGCCATGACGCTTTCTGCGCAGGCTCCAGCCAGTCTGAGGATATTCCAACGGGATAAGTTGATGAGAGGGAGGCAGAGTCCGTTCCTGCATGATACTGTCCTTGTAATAACCAGAAAGGCAATAATTCTAGTTAGTGGACAGTAAATAACCATCGTCTAAGCGCCCGAGGTCTTTGGGCTGATGGGGTATACCCTAGGGAAGTTGTAAATTAGAGAGTTATATACAAATGCCGCTAATCTTCTTTCAGAAACGCCTGTAAAGTGGCTTGCAACGCTTCCTCATCCTTCAATTCACACTCCCACAATACAAGGCAACGCCATCCCAGATTATGTAGCGCTTCATAGCCGCGTCGATCGCGCTCGATGTTGCGACCGATTTTCTTGACCCAGTACTCCGCATTGGTCTTTGGCATGCGGGCGCCGCGCTTACAGGGGTGCCCGTGCCAGAAGCAGCCATGGATGAAGATCACTTTTTTGCGGGATCGAAAGACAATATCCGGCTTACAGGGCAGATCACCCGCATGCAGCCGGTAGCGGTAACCCAGGGAGTGGAGCAGTTTGCGCACTTTCAGCTCGGGAGTAGTGTCTTTCGACTTCACCGCCGCCATGATTTCGCTTCGCTTCATATCGCTCGCCACCCCGCTCCCTCAGCTGAATCCGGGTCCTGCGTCAGGCAGTACTGGAGGCGAACAAGTCCGCCTGAATACTCTCCTTACGGCTCTCCCGCAACGCCAACGTGTGATATATCGGTTCCAGGCAATGACGGGCGATCCACTCAATAGCCGGCACGCATACCGCATCGCCAAAACCGAACAACGCCTGATTGACGCCCACGCTGATGGGAAAGTCCGACGCGCCTTGCAGTCGCGCATATTCGACTGGAGACATCCAACGCATCTTCAATTTTCCCTTGCCCGCGACAAACACCATTTGCCGACTGCTGCCCCCTCTCGGCGTACGCAAACAACCTGCAATACCATCCGTGCGGATTTCCGTTCTTGATTCGCCATTACGCACCCGGCGATACATGCCTCCGACACTGAATTCATCCTGACGTTTCAGCTCACTCAGCACATTCTGGTGCCCTGCGCTCATCTCATTCCAGTGTTTCTTGACCTGCTCCGGCTCCCACCATTCGCCCGCGTCAACATCGATTACATCCCTCAGATTCGTCTTGACCGGCGGCAGGTCTTTAACGTCCTGGCAGAACAGACCGGTGGGTAAGTTCATGCCCAATAAAGCCGCTCTGACACTCTTGGGACGTATCCCATCCTGAGCGTCGATACGGCGACGCCATTCCGAATCGGCGACGCCGACCACATCGTCAGGTTTCAGGCTGTGGCCATCCGGCAGCGCTTCCTGCAGACAGCCAAGAATGAATATCCGTGGACGGCTTTGCGGTACGAAATGCTTGGCGTCCACAGAGAAGGCGTCGATCCAGTAGCCCAGATCCGCCAATTCCTGACAGGCCGCCTGAAAATCCCGCCCTTTGTTGGCGGTCAGGAACCCCATGACATTCTCGATCAGCACCATCTTGGGCTGACGGCCTTTTTCCTTCAGCCCCCTTAACGCCGCAGCAAAACCATAAAACGTGCCGGATTCGTCTCCGGACAAACCACTGCGCTTGCCTGCCAATGACAGGTCTACGCAGGGGAAAGAGGCCGTCGCCAACAAGGGAGTCTGCTCGATCCGCTCCACAACCTCGTCGGTCTCCCAGACATCGCCGATGTGATAGTAGCGGGCGTCGCCAAAGCGATCGCGATACATATGGTATTTCTTGGGATCGATATCGTTGGCGTACTCGCATCGCCAACCAGTTCCCACTAATCCGGCGTGCATCAAACCAATGCCTGCGAAAAATTCTATAAACGTCTTATCGCTCATTATTCTGGACTGCTTTGAGGGAAAACCCGGAAAGATTAGGGGAAACACGCCTGATAGCCAAGGCCTATCGCTCTGGACAAGTCAGTTTGTTGGATGACCATCTTGTTAATCAGCGCCTTAGCAGTTGCTATTTGCTATGGGCTGCCTTTCAATAATTGCAGTATCCCCGAACACCACTGCGCGGCGACAATCCGCTGAAGACAGTGCCTGACATACGCGAGCCGCTTCATTACAGACGATTAGAAGGGCTCTCGTTGTCCGCCAGATTAATAGCAACGGAGTCATCGCCGACCATGTCGAGCAAGATCACGCTAACGCCCGGAGCACTGCCCGAACGGCTGCGGAAGGTTTCAGAAAGCGCCCATGCCAGCGGCGCACTGGTTTCCCTTCCCACGCGAGAGGAAATCTATCCAAATGAAGGCGTCCCTTTCGTTCTGCGGCTGCTGACAAACCTAGAACGTAAAAACGCCAACGCCACCCTGCAGGACGGCGGTTCCGCACCCAAAACCGCCGTCAATCCGTTTCTGCCTTACGACGAAGCACTATACGTAGGACACATTAACGATGGTTACGTCTGTCTCCTCAACAAGTTCAACGTATTGCCTAATCACTTTTTGATGGTGACCACCCAATTCGAAGAACAAAGCGAAGCGCTCAGCCTGTCTGACATGCAAGCGCTGCATTGGTCGTTGCAGGAGGTGGATGGTCTGGTGTTCTTCAACGGCGGCAAACTGGCGGGGGCAAGCCAAAGACACAAACACTTGCAGACGATTCCGTTGCCGCTGTCCTCCTCCTTAGAAGATAACAAAACGCCGTTGGATGCTTTTCTGGCGTCGTCGCCCAAGGCTGAAGTCTCGCTGCCATTTCGCCACAGGTTCATGCGCTTCTCTGATGCGCTTCCTGAGCCGACCGCATTGCACGCAACTTACCGCCAATGGCTGCGGGAACTGGGCCTGGCCGCCACGCCCGATATACCGCCCGCGCCTTATAATCTACTGGCCACCCGCCGCTGGATGATGCTGGTTCCTCGCCGTAACGAGCGCTTTCAGGGAATATCCATAAACGCTCTCGGATTTGTCGGCGCTTTGTTGTGCGGAAAGGAAGAACAACTCGTCATAATAAAAGAGGCGGGTCCCATGAACGCGCTGCGGGAGGCCGCTTTTCCTCCTGACTAACCTTATCGACAAGGAGCAGACTGGTGTTTGAATGGATGTTGGACCCGCAAGCCTGGATCGCCCTGGCGACGCTTACAGCACTGGAAATTGTGCTGGGCGTCGATAACATCGTGTTTATTTCCATATTGGTAGGGCGATTGCCGGCGCACCAGCGAGACAAAGCCCGCATTGCTGGGCTGGGTCTGGCGATGATCACCCGTCTGCTTTTGCTGCTGTCCCTCACCTGGATCATGACGCTGACCGCTCCGCTTTTCACCTTGCTGGGTCAGGAAATATCCGGCCGCGACCTCATCCTTATCGGCGGCGGGCTATTTCTGCTGACAAAGAGCACCCATGAGATTCACCATGATCTGGAGAGCGACGCCGATGAACCGGACAAGCCAGCCAAGTCAGCCGGTTTTGTCGCCACCCTAGCGCAAATAGCCATTCTCGATATGGTGTTCAGCCTGGATTCCGTGATCACCGCCGTCGGTATGGTGGATCACATCCCTGTGATGGTCGCAGCGATTATTTTATCTGTGTTGATCATGATGGTGGCGGCCAAGCCAGTGGGAGAGTTTGTCGACACACACCCCACCCTCAAGATGCTGGCGTTAAGCTTTCTGATACTGGTTGGCGTCGCCTTGCTTGGCGAAGGGCTGGATTTCCATATTCCCAGGGGTTATGTCTATTTCGCCATGGCGTTCTCAGTGACGGTGGAAATGTTAAATCTGAAACGCAGGAAAAATCTGCGGCGTCGTCAGGCTATCGCCACTGACAACGCCGATTAAGCCATAAAGGGTCAGGCGACCACCTGCCCCCGATACATCCGCACCGGGCGCTCATTTCCATCTTCTTTGGATTTGCGCTCCACCAGAATTTCCTGACCCCGGTACAGACGCCGGCTCAATTCGCCCGGAGCCCGTTCGAGGTCGCGACGGCTGAGCGGCATATCAGCGATCTGCGCCAGTTTAAAGGCCAGATCTTTGGTTTCTCCGCTGGTTGATCGCTGCGCCCAGACGATCACATGCTCCAATGCTTCTGGATCATTCAGATGCAAAAGACCGATGTCCTCGTCACGAAACCTGCGTCTGAGTAGTTGAAGTAAGTCGATCGCTTCCTTTGTATAGACCATGCTTCCTCCTGATAGCGTTGGTACTTCCTACATCTTTCGACGGCAATATTAAGCAAGCGACAAGCCAATCCTGGCCCGAGGATGCTGAGGACACGCCTCATCTCGCTCGACAGACCCAACAAGACAGACTGTCGCCTTATTGCCGGAAAGCATTATAAGTACTAACACTTATAATGTGCACCCCGATTGCGCATTTACTTAGACCCTTCGCCAGATTTTGCGCTATTCTGCGGCATTCTTGCGGGCTCCCCGCAAAGGTCGTCACCGGCCCAGTCGCAGCTCTTCATCACACACGAAGGGTGGCTCCACGCACTTGTTTCAGACCTGGCCGGTCATCCCCCTCTTCCTTACGCAGGTTGTTGAGGTTATGGCTTTCATTGACTGGTCGCTGATATTTGTGATTCTCGCTGGCGCCGCCGCCATTCAAACCTGGGTGGGTTTCGGGTTTGGCCTGGTGTTTCTTGGCGGGTGCACCTTATTAGGCTTGTCTGACCTTAAAACACTCACGCTGGCGATCAGTTTACTCAGTCTGACCAATACCAGCACCGCCCTGAAGGGTATGACTCATCATGTGCAATGGCGCGCGTTATTCTGGTGCCTGAGCGCCGCTGTCCCCGGTATCGCCGCCGGCGTCTGGCTGCTGGAGCATGCGCAGGCCTATAGCGCCTATATTCAATTGACGCTCGGTATTGCGCTAGCGGTCAGCAGCCTGTTTATCGCCTTCAAGCCCCATGCGTCGCCTCAGCCCAGTCATAACGCAACCTTCGCCGCCACTGGCGCACTGGCTGGCGTGATGGGCGGGCTTTTCTCCACTTTCGGCCCGCCAGCGGCTTTCCTGATGTTTCGCCAGCCTCTGTCCCTGGATGCTATCCGCAGCACGCTACAGGCGATGTTCTTTACCTCTTCCATTCTTCGGGTCACCCTGGCTCTGACGCTACAAAGTATTTCGCCGGAGTCCTGGTGGCTGTGGTTGGCGGGATTGCCGGTTGTATGGCTGAGCACGCTGGCGGCGAAACGTTATCACCTGCCTCTGGCGGATGCGCAGTTGCGCCGCATGGTGTTTATCGGGCTCCTGCTTATCGGCGTCAGCATTACCCTGTCCAGCCTGAAAACGATTGCGCTCTGATTCTAAACGCAAGATTAAACCGCGGTAGCAACGCTAGACAGTACAGCGGCTTAACGGTAGGCTGCCGATTGCACGTCTACATCTGTCGGCCCCGCCGCGCATTTTCCGGAAAATCATGTTCAAGCGTCTTCAACCCCAAGCAGTCTGGCAATTGGTGCTTATTTCCCTGATGACAGTGGTCGCGCCATTGGGGCTGTTGCTGTACCACACTACCGTCTCGTTACAGACATTGGCGCTGGATAGTCGCGCAGTGACCGAAGATTCCGTCGCCATGGCGCAGAATGGCCGCAACGCCAAAGCCTCTTTGATCGATATGGAGAGGGTCGCGCGTCAGTACATGGTCATTGGTGATAAAGCGCTGGTGGACCTGTTCAAGTCCGCCTCGGAACAATTCCTGGCGCCGCTGACTGAAATAGCGCAATTGCTGGGCACTCCCGAAGCCCAGGCCTTGCTGGCGGAAGTCAAAGAGCAGCAACGGGATCTGCAAACCAAACTGGAGAAAGAGAAGCCCAACAGCCCGGCTTTGACCAAGGAAATGGCGGAGTTCTCTTCTTTGCAACGCTCCGCCGACCGCTTGATCCTGCAGGCCCGCACCTTTTCCGAGGATAAGCTGCATGAGCTGGGTCGAGCCGCCGCCCAGGCGCGAGAAAACGTGATTCAATCCTCGCTGGTGCTGGCGCCGGTGACTCTCGCCCTGATTGTCTTGTTCACCTATCTCATCGTGCGGCCCGTCAGACAACTCAAAACAGCAATTCGCACACTCAGCATCGGACGCCAAAAGCCCATCGAGTTATTTGGTCCACAAGAGCTGGTGCAACTGGCTGAAGAACTGAATTCATTGCAGGAACGCTTATCTCAAGTCGAAGATCAGAAGCAGCAGTTCCTGCGACATGTATCTCATGAATTAAAGACTCCTCTGGCGAGTATTCGTGAAGGGGTGGCCTTGTTACAGGAAGAGGTGGTGGGACAGATATCCCACGGTCAGCGTGAAGTGCTCCATCTCGTGAATGAAAACGGCCGCGCGTTGCAGCAGTTAATTGAGAACCTGTTAAGTTTCAATCGCTTGAATTTTTCCGGTCAAGCGCAAAAAATGACCTTTGATATGTCCGCCCTGGTCGAAGAGCTTCTGCACCTGCATTGGCTGTCGCTGACGCACAAGCGCCAGATTATCTGCGTCGGCGGTCCGCAACTTACGCTGACCGCAGAGCGTCCGCGGTTGCACTCCGCCCTGGACAACCTGATTTCCAACGCTATCGCCTACGGCGCCAGCGAGGGTCGCATCTGGCTGGAGTGGAATATAGAAGACGATCACTTTATATTGCGCGTCACCAACACGGGCGCGCCGATCCCGGAAGCAGAACGCAGCCGCATTTTCGAACCTTTTTACCAGGGTTCGGTCAAACGCAGCGGCGCAGTGAAAGGGTCGGGTATCGGTTTGTCTGTGGCGCGTGACTGCATACAGACTCAGGGAGGCGAGCTCAAGCTGCTGACCACGACTGGACAGTTGGTCAGTTTCGCCATTTATCTGCCGCGGACAGTCGTCAGCGCAATATAGGAACATTCACTACTTATGAAACGCTACTTCTACCTCTTACCATTGAGCTTATCGCTGTCGGCCTGTGTCCAGTGGCCGATGGACTGGGAGCGTGGGGGCAAAGTTGATAATCGCCCCGCCAGCCAACCCGGAATCCAGCAGTTAGAGATTGTCGATGCGCCGGTTCAAGAGACGGATGCGGCAGTGGCGGAGTCACAGGAAGCAAGCCCCGAGTATAACTGGCTGGATTACTACCTCACCGGAGAGCATTTAAGCCAGGAAGAGCGTTCAGCCAGACTGTTGGCCCTGGAAAGCCTGCTGGTGATTCCTCAGGACAGTATTCCCGTCTGGAAAGTACACCTGCAACGCGCCACCTTACTCGCCGCCTTGCCTGGCGGTCCCGATAATTGGCGTAAAGCCATGCTGCTTATCGACACCATGCCGGAGTCGGAAGACGCTGTTCCCAACGATTATGTGCGTTGGCTGAGGTCCGAGTTGAAGTTCCGTCTCGAAGGCGTTTCATCCACCAGCCAGTTAAGAAGGGAAAACGCACGTCTCGAACGTCAGGTCGATCAATTGCGCAAGAAGATTGAGGCGCTGACCAACATCGAGCAGAATCTCACGGAGAAGAAAGAGACGCAGGACCAGTATTAAATCAGACAAGAATCAGTCGAGCCTATGAAAAATCCCGCCAAACCGAGAATCCTGTTAGTTGACGACGATAGCAGCCTGCTGCGTTTACTATCGATCCGACTGGAGTCTGCGGGCTATGACGTGTATGCGGTTGAATCCGCCACGGAAGCGCTGAAGCAACTGCAGCAAAACAAATTCAATCTGCTGATCACTGATCTGCGCATGGACGAGATCGATGGCATCGGCCTGTTCGAACGCGTGCAGACGATCAACGCCAGTCTGCCGGTGATTATCATCACTGCGCACGGCACTATCCCCGAGGCGGTAGCCGCCACGCAAAAAGGGGTGTTCGGCTTCCTGCCCAAGCCAATTGAAAAGGAACAGCTGCTCAACACCATTGAAGCGGCGCTGTCCCAGACTCAGCATCACATGTCCGAATCCTGGTGCGAAGAAATCATCAGCACCAGCAGTCGCATGCAGCAGTTGCTTGACCAGGCCAAAATGGCGGCGCAAACCAACGTCAACATTCTTATTACCGGTCCCAGCGGCACCGGAAAAGAGTTGCTGGCCAGAGCGGTTCACAAGGCCAGCCCCCGCGCCAACAAACCCTTTGTCACCATCAACTGCGGCGCCCTGCCGGAACAGTTGCTGGAATCAGAGTTATTCGGCCACACCAAAGGGGCGTTTACCGGCGCCGTCAAAGACTATCCCGGACTGTTCCGGTCCGCCTCCGGCGGCACACTGTTTCTGGATGAGATAGGCGACATGCCGCTGTCTCTTCAGGTGAAGCTGTTGCGCGCCATTCAGGAAAAACAGATTCGTTCTCTGGGCTCCGTGGAAAACGAAGCGGTGGATGTGCGAATCTTGTCGGCGACGCACCGCGATCTGGAAAAGGCCATGGAGGAGAACGAGTTCCGCGAGGACTTGTACTACCGCCTGAATGTGGTCAACTTCGCGCTCCCTCCTCTGGAAGAGCGCGCGGAAGACATTCCCGCCCTGGTGAAACATATCCTGTCAACGCGCAAAGATCAGCGTAATGGATTTGTGAAAGGCATAGCCCCGGAAGCCATGGCGTTACTATGCGAAGCCAAATGGCCCGGCAATATCCGCCAGCTGGTGAATGTTGTAGAGCAGACGATTGCGCTGACCACCAACCCCATTATCAGCGCAGCGCTGGTTAAACAGGCGTTGGCTAATCGTGCGCCGGAGCTGCCCTCTTTCAACGAAGCGCGGGCGACCTTTGAGCGGGGCTATCTCACCAAAGTGCTGTCAATTACGGAAGGAAGCGTTAGTCAGGCGGCCAGACTGGCCCAGAGGAACAGAACGGATTTCTACAAACTATTGGCTAAGTATGAAATAGATCCGGCCGCCTTCAAGAACAGCTAATTCCGCCGAACTGGAACGCTGCGAAGGGGCCGGCAACTCATCTAGAGTTCAAAACGACATCAACAGGGCTAGGAAGACAGTTCTTTAGGTAGTAAAGAACGTGTCACCGGCGCATAAAGCGCCGGGTGGGTCAATTACTGACCAGCTGCAGTAGCTTCGCCAGTGTACAGGACGAACTCGTCCTTGCTTACAGCGCCGTCTTGGTCAGCGTCTGCTTTAGCGAAGCTTTGCGCCAGACCAGCGTCTGCTGCAGCTTCTTCTTGGGAGATTGAACCATTTTTGTCAGCATCTAATGCGACAAACTCGGCTTCAGATTCCATCATGTCTGTAGTCTGGGTATCTTCAGCCAGAACAGGGCCAGCCAGAACAGATGCTAATGCAAAGGCAACAATCTTCTTCATGGTAAACTTTCCTCTTTCACTTTATGTGGTATATCGCGCGCTCTCTCCGGAGTGCGCTTTTCATTGGCGGTGAATTGAAGCCTTCGGCCTGTTTGCCGCGATCTTTCGCGTCCAGCGATCCGGCGTCGGCCACTTCAGCTTCCCCTCGAAGAGATAAATAACAATATCGGCGCCAACTCAGAAAAGTTATTTATTATCAAAAGGATACAAACAAAGGATGACCTAAGGCCGGATTTTGGGTGCGCAAGACAAGGGATTTCTGTCTCTGATCGGCGACAGGGTGATTCACAGGTAAAAATAAATATATAAATATCAAATAGTTACATGTCTGCTATCAGCGACAAAGCCTGCTTGCAGAAGCGGTCTAATCGGCGGGTGATAGCCTTAGCAACTCCGCGTTGCTCCCGTCAGTCAACACATAGACGGCGCCATCCGGCCCGACTCTGACGTCCCGGATACGCGACTTACGCTCCTGCAAAGAGCGTTCTTCCTTTTGCGCCCGCGTCTCCTTCATTTCCACCCGGGCCAGCAGTTGAAACTTGAGCGCGCCGACCAATAGATCCCCACGCCAATCAGGAAACAGATCTCCCCGGTAAACCGCCATGCCCGACGGCGCTATAGACGGGTCCCAATACCAGACAGGTTTTTCCACGCCAGACGCTTCCGTCTGCGCAGAAATGGTTCCTCCCCAGTATTCCTTCCCATAGGTGACCAAAGGCCAACCGTAATTTTTTCCAGCTTGTATCAGATTGACTTCATCTCCACCTTTGGGGCCATGTTCATGCAGCCATAAACGCTGACTGACCGAGTCGTATGTCAGACCCTGGGGATTACGATGGCCATAAGAGAATATTTCCGGCAATGCGTCAGCACGATTCAAAAAAGGATTCCCCAGAGCCGCCGCCCCGTCCTCCGTCAAACGCAGGACTTTGCCAGCATGGGATTGCAGGTTCTGCGCATTACGACGATCTCCCCGGTCGCCGATGGTCATGTATAAAAAGCCCTGGTCATCAAACGCCAACCGCGATCCAAAATGTCTGCCCTCGCCGCTCACTGCGCGAGCGCTGAGCAGGACTTTTGTTCCCGTCAGCTTATCGCCCTGCAGCCGCCCTCGCGCCAGCGCAGTGGTATATCCGTCCGACTTTTTCTGCGTGAACGTCAGGTAGACCCATTGGTTCGTATCAAAGTCAGGGTGCAGCATGACGTCCAGCAAACCGCCCTGCCCATGAACCACGGACTCAGGCGTTCCCTTCACTACGGTGAAGTTTTGCTGCTTGAGGTTTATGTGTAACAAATCGCCGGTTTTCTGGGTGACAAGCAGGCCGCCATCGGGAAGGAACGCCATGCTCCATGGCTGATCCAGATACTGCAACACTGTCTCGACCTTGAACTTATCTGCGCCATCAGCGCTTTGCGACGTCAATAACGCGATGAACATCAGTCCGCGAATGACGCTGGAAGCCAATCCTTTCATTCCACCCTCAATGTCTAAACCGGGCTCAATGATACGAAGGCGGGAAAACCTGCTTCCCGCCTGTGTAGGATGGCGGCGCTGTACTCACCGCCGGTGATGGGCGTCAAACGATATGAACTTTGCCGTCTTCCGACGTAAAAGGATTGATAATCGTTGAATCTTCGCCTTGCTCGACAGCGTCAGGATGCTGCTGAGCCAATAACGTTTTTACGACAGCCTCGTCTTCTTTCGGCACGTCAATCATCAACAGATGCATGCCTTTATCAATGGCGTCATGGAAACGACGAATTTTATAATTTTCCATGTTGACGCCCGCCATGCCGCCAATCCAGGTGCCAGCCAGCACGCAAAACACCAACAGCGCAATCCATACGGCAGGCGGGGCCAAGTCCCCCAACTCACTGAATATCATTGCGGTAATGACAAAACTTCCGCCCAACAGACCGCCGCATAGCAAGCCTCTCTCCATGGAATGAATCAGATCAAGCTTGTGCAGCACGTTCGCGGAATGCAGACGTCTACGGGTCAAACCCGCCTCGTCCTTGCTGAGGATATGAAAATGCCAGTCAGTAACGCCATGCTCATGCAGACTTTCAGACACTCTTTCTGCGCTTTGCAACGTGGGCGTCAGATAATAAAGCCTTTTCATCGAAGACCTCCTTCGCTGAAAAAATTTACACTCAGTATTAGTGTACGCCGTTTAACCAGCCTAGGATTAGATTAACTGGCAATATACTTGCGGCGCTTGCAACCAATTGGAATAACAGCAGGCGTTCAACCACCATAAGAGGCATAGCTATGTCAAAAATTACCCGTGTCGCCGGAGCCGCCATTCATCCCTGGCTGGACGAACTCGCCAAACTGCGCATCAGGATATTCCGGGAGTTTCCTTATCTTTACGATGGAGATATGGAGTACGAGAGGAGCTATCTGGCCAACTACGCCGACTCCGCCAACAGCCTGTTTGTGCTGGCGCAGGAAGGAAACAGGGTAATCGGCGTATCCACCGGATTGCCCCTAAGCGATGCGGATGAAGAGTTCCAGCAACCCTTCCGGGATCGCCATATTTCTGCCGGTAATGTGTTTTATTTTGGAGAATCCGTGCTGGAGCCGGAGTTTCGCGGACAGGGATTGGGGCACTGCTTTTTCGATGAGCGGGAGTCTTTCGCCAAGGAGCTGGGCTATACCGTCACTGCGTTTTGCACCGTGGATCGTCCTCTCGACCACCCTATGCGTCCACCGGGCTATCGCCCGATGGATTTATTCTGGGTGAAACGGGGCTACATCAAGTATCCCAATATGGTCACCCAGTATTCCTGGAAAGATATTGGAGACAGCGCAGCCAGCTCTAAACCGATGATTTTCTGGCTGCGACCGGGAGCCTGACGCCTCCTTAGGAAGTTTGTTGCGCCATCTTCGGCTGAGGTTTGGCCTTGGCGAACTGCGCCAGCGTCACGCTGAGCAGCACCATCGCGATCCCCGCATACTGCGCAGGCGTAAACCATTCCTCCAGCACCAGACGTCCGCTGATTACCGCACTGACCGGACTCAGCAGCGCCAGGAAGCTTAGAGCGCTTACAGGCAGACGACGCATCGCGATAAACCAGGCGAGATAGCCCAACGCGGTATTCACCAGATCCACCCACAGCAGTCCCAGCATCGCTTCACGGTTCAGCGTCGGCATGGGTCCCTCCAGTAAAAAGGCCAAAGGCAATAACACCATCCCGCCGAGAAACAACTGTAATCCGGTAAACGCCAGAATACCTTTGGGCGGAGACCATTTCTTGGCCAGGAACGTGCCCACCGTCAGGCTGACAACCGCGCCAAAAGAAGCGGCGACGCCAACGGGATCAACTTGAGAAGAAGGCTGGAATATCACCACTCCCACGCCGATCAAGCCGCCGAAAGCGCACAACAGCTGAATGGGATTCGGCGCCTGTCGTTGCCACCACCATAGAAACAGCAGCGTGGTCAGCGGCGTCAGCGCCATCAACGTGCCCGCCACGCCGCTGGGTAACCGAAGCGCCGCAGTGAACAGGAAAAAGAAAAATACGCTGATGTTCAACGCGCCTAAAATGGCGCTGCGACGCAGGTCCATATGACGCAGGGATTTCAGATCCAGACACATCAACAATAACCCGGCGGGCAATGCTCTCAATACGGAGACCCACAAGGGGCCGAGATCCTGCAACCAAGCCTGAGTGACGACATAAGTGGTGCCCCATACGGCAGGGGCGAGTACGCCAAGCAACCAATACACAACAATTCCTTCAAGTTTTCTGTTTACGCTCGTTTCTAACGTGATATCTTTATGTGGAGATATTCCTCTTTAACTAGCTTAACGTCAAGTATCTTTATATGAAGAAAAATAATCAGAACGATCAAAAAGACCATGTTGACGCTATACTGCGGCAGTGGAAAACCGAAAAACCCGACCTGCAGGCCCAGCCTATGGGTATTTTTGGACGCTTACACCGGATACACGCATTCACTCACCAAACGATCAAGGAAACGCTGGCTGGCTATGGACTCTCGATTGATGAGTTCGATGTGCTCGCCACATTACGCCGCTCAGGCGCACCCTATCGCCTTACGCCCACACAGCTCTATACCGCGGCGATGCTCTCCTCCGGCGCCATGACCAACCGTCTGGACAAGCTGGAACGCAAACAACTGATACAGCGCCAACCCGATGAAAGCGACCGTCGCAGCGTCATCGTCGCGCTCACTGACGCGGGAATGGAGCTGATCGACAAGGCGGTGGAAAGTCACGTGGAAACTGAGTGGGAGCTTCTCAAGCAGCTGGAAGGGGACGATCAGGAGCAGCTAGCCGGTCTACTGCGCAAATGGCTGGTCACCATCGAAAACAAGCAATAATCCTGTCCTGCAAGACGCAGCTTATCCGGGCTGCGTCGCTATCTATTCTCAACGCCCCCATCTCAACACATCAAAATAAAACAAATTTTCTTTTTTATTGACCAAAGAGAATATTTATTCTAATTTTGTGATCAAATAATAAACTGACCTGCAAGATACTACCCACTTCCTTGCCCAATAAAATAAAAAGTCCATTGGGAGCGCTGTTATGCACAAGCTCGCTTACGTCTTGTTTATGGCGATATTAACCGTCGCCACCACCTTACCGTCTTCACACGCCGTCGCCACGGATGTGTATGTTCACCCTAAAATCGACTTACGGTTTCACGATGTGCTGGAACTGCTAAAGTCCGCGCTGGAAGCCACTACGGAGGAATATGGCCCTTATGAATTACGCGCCACCAAGGCGGACCTGATCGAATCCAGAACGCTGTCGGAGACGGAAAAGAACCGTTTGGTCAACATCGCCTGGAGCTCCACCAGCATCGAAAAGGAAGCTCGTCTGCGCGCCATACGTATTCCGTTACGCAAAGGCATTCTCGGTTATCGCATCAGTCTGGTGACGGATAAAGGGCAGAAGAAACTGCGCGATGTAGAGTCACTGGATGCGCTACGGGCTCTGAAAGTCGGGCAAGGAGAGGACTGGGGAGATGTCGCCGTTTACAAACACAACAAGGTAAAAGTGCTGGGCGTGTTTCAATACAATGATTTATTTACCAAATTGGCGCGCAACCGTTACGACTTATTTCCCAGAGGCATCAACGAAGCCTTTGACGAACTGACGGCCCATCAAAAAGATTACCCTAATCTGAAAATAGAAGAAGACATTCTGCTGTATTATCCCTGGCCCTATTACTTCTTTATGTCAAAGGACAACGAGCGTCTGGCGCAACGAGTGGAAGACGGCCTCAATAAATTAATCGCCGACGGCAGCTTCGATAAAATTTTCCAGCGTCGTTTTGGCGACGACATCGCCCGCGCCCATATCAGACAACGCCGCATCATCTATCTCGACAACCCCATGCTGCCGGCGGACACGCCTCTGCAAAGGAAAGAGCTTTGGTTCAAGCCGGAAGACGCCTGATCAAAAGCGACAAGGATGTCCTGATTATTTCTCACGACTCAGAAAGCGCCGTTTGTAGTCCCCTGGCGACATGCCGAACACCTGCTTGAACACCGCGCAGAAGGTGCTGACGCTTTGATAGCCCACCGCAAACGCCGCACTGCTGACGGACTCATTCGCCGCCAGTAGTTCCAGGGCGCGCAGGAGTTTGGCGTGTTGCGTCCATTGACTAAGCGACATGCCGGTTTCCTGCATGAATTTACGGGTCAAAGTACGCCGGCTGAAACCAAATTCCAGCGCCAGTGCGTCCAGACCAGGATTGCTTTCGGGAGCCCGCCACAGCGTATTCGCCATGCGCAGCAGCCTGGTGTCATAAGGCATTGGCAGTCGTTGCCGTAAAGGCGTCGCCTCTCTCGCCTCATACAGAAACACCTGTAATAAGTGCTCATGCCGCTCCAGCCAGTCTGATTCAGTACACAACTCAATCAGTCTGAGCAGCGTCGCTTCCAGCAATCGATGCGGCTCCAGGGTCACTGGCTCTTGCGGCAAGGCGGACGCCAGATCCTCCCGCAGAAGCAGCAGCGTCCCTCTCACCATCGATAGAGGCCGGGCGCCATGCTGACAACCTGGGGGAATCCAGCTCAGTTGTCGAGGAGCGGTCAGCCAGTGATAGCGATCGCTGCGACAGAGAATCGCGCCCTGCTCCAACCAATACAACTGCCCATCGGAATGGGTATGCAGATCGCGGGATTGATCCGCCTCGGCAGCCAGACGCGACACTTTCAACGGCGAAGATACAGTCATAATAATTGCGCCGCGACCTGCTCTGATTCAAACATAAAAAAACACCTACTTCTTTAACAAGCCAACGACGTACTCCGACAGCTTCACCCGGCAACGCATCAACAGGCGGCCGGCTCTTTCCACATAGGCCCTAAGCCAAGGCGCAGAACGGAGCCGGCCTTTAACGATGTCATCCCGCTGCGGTCCCCTCGTTGAAGAGAGATTCGCCGCCCAACTCCTGATTGCGATCCTTAAGCTGCTTTTCGTAAAGCTTGGCCATCAGATCCGCCTGCGCTTTTTGCTCATCCGACAGGGTCTGGTATTTGTCTGTGCTGCGGAACCAGTCAACGCTGAGCTGGTCTCCCAGCTTTTCCGCCACTATGTTCCAGGCATAGGCTTCAACCATCCGGTCTTCGGAGAAATAAGCTTCGGACAGAATCGCCGCAGCGTGCTTATGTCCCCTTTTCAGCGCTTCGCCAAAGTAGCTTTTCGCCAGCGCGGGATAATTCACATCTTTACGGAAGTCTGGGTGTCTGGGATTGTCTTTGATGAAGTACAGATAGCGCTCTCCCAAATGCACCATGGCGTTGGTGTCGCCCTGCGTCGCCAGAGATTCCAGCGTAGTGAGATCGTAGCTGTGCAGTTCTGGTGGAATGAGGTATCCCATGTCTTCAAGCCACTGTTTGGGATAGCGCTCCGCCAGACTCATTTCCGCCGCCGGGTCTTCCACATCGGCTTTGTCCGCTTTGTCGGCTTTTTTCGCGTCTTTATCTGCGCCGGACTGCGCCGTCGACGCGCCATTTGCGACTGTCGGACTGAACGCCGTTGCGTCCATTGTCGCATCCGCCAGTGAATCCTCGTCTGTCTTCGCTGCTGCATCGGCCGCTGCGGACTTTACCGCCGCCTTCTGTTCAACTTCAGATCGGGCGACCGCACCAGTCTCCGCCGCCAGCCATCCCTGAGTAAAACTGTTATCAGTGGCGAGCACCGCTGCGCCGACGGCCAACATACCGCCGCTCAGGGCGAATAAGGTTTTCTTCCCTATCATTGCTCCTCTCCATCACCTGTTGTCAGGTTGCGATTGGTTAGGTTTACGCATGGTCCCGGGCCTTCAGCCCGACGCCCCCAAGCCCAGGGTCGCCGGACTGGGGTCCGGGTAAACGTTGCGTCTCAGCATGCCCGGCTCAAAGCCGGGCTGACTGTCTCAGTGATCGAAGCGTCCGCAGATCCAGGGCGGGCAGCCGGGAACGCTCCCGTTGCTTCCACCACCGCACAACCAGGGCGGACAAGGAATCGTGCCGCCGTCTCCGCCGCACAACCACTCAGGACAGGGGATACCGTGATCGTCGCCGCCATCGCCGCATAACCAGGGCGGGCAATGGCCGTCGTCGCCACCGTCATCGCCTCCATCGTCACCGCCGTCGCAGATCCAGGGTGGACAGTCTCCGTCATCGCCGCCGTCGTCACCGCCATCATCGCCACCGTCGTCTCCGCCATCGCAAATCCAGGGTGGGCAGTCTCCGTCATCGCCGCCGTCGTCTCCGCCGTCGCAGATCCAGGGCGGGCAGTCTCCGTCATCGCCGCCGTCGTCACCGCCATCATCGCCACCATCGTCTCCGCCGTCGCAGATCCAGGGTGGGCAATCGCCGTCATCGCCGCCGTCATCTCCACCATCATCACCGCCGTCGTCCCCACCGGGATCGCCGCTAATGGCGAAACAGCCTTCCTCACGCTTCTGATAGCCCTCACGGGTATAGCTTTCGCGCTGTTGCGGCGTGCCGTGTTCGGAGTAGTCAGCGGCGTCGCGCGCTGAGCGCACGGCGTTTTCAATGAAAGAGGCGTAGCCTAAGTCGGATTCCGCATATTTATCGAAGTTTCCAGCGAAGCAATCCGCCTGCAATTCCATATAAGGCGCTTGTAAACGGATGTTCTTGGTGAATTGGATAGTGTGTCCCCACTCGTGCGCCAGAATAGACTTGGCCACATACTGGCCGTACTGGCTCTCCTGACCGCTCATGAAACGAGTGCCGACACTGATGCGATTAGGGGAACAGGCTACCGCGCTGGGACTGGGTTCCCCGCACGCCTGTTGATCGACGTAGATCTGAGACTGGACATGGCGACCATATAAGCCTCTGATTTCTTCACCGCTGTCCCGCAGATACTGTTCATCCACATCCGCCATGACGCCGGCTGCCGAAGACAGCAGCAACAAGGCGGCGCAATACTTAAGGAAACGATTTCTCCTTATCATTTAAAACCTCGACGTTAATTTAACCTGAAAGACCGAGCGTTCCACTTCCCATGGCGGCGCATCAGGCTTGGCCAATCCCTCTCACATCCTGGGGACGGCGATGCAGCTCACAGAGGACAACCAAAACGCGGATCAAACCGCGCCTACACACATTCAACTGTTGGATTCGGGAAGATGTTTACAGCTTGGTTTAAGACTGCCGTTAAGCTGCAGGGTAATCGTAGAAAGGCCACAACCCCATGTAAATCATGACATTTTCATAATCCAGGGATAGACCGGGGGGTAAAACTGGTGGAAAATTGGCCTACGTCCGCAGGCTTCGCCGGTTAGACTTGTCGTTTATAAAACTTTTTGTCCACCGCCATAACGGGAAAGCTTTGCGGAAGATCTGCGGGGGAAACTTCAGTAAATCTGTTTTTTTCGTAGAAGCGGTGAGCAGCGAGAAATTGCGGTGTAGTCCCCAGGAAAATTTCATGCACTTTTTTCTCTTCACACCATTGCACCAGGGTTTGCAGTAACTTCGCCGCCACACCCATTTGGCCGCCTCGATAGTCCTTATGCACGAACATCTTGCGCAATGCGCCCTGCCCTGCGCCAATGTCCAGCAGCGACACCGTGCCGACCACAAGGTCCTGCTCCACGTCCATGGCCACCCAGAAATTGCCGGCGCCGGACTGGTAATAGTCCTCAATATCCATCAGGTCAGGCTGTTCTTCCGCTGTAATCGACACACCGAACTCATTGCGCTGAATATTGACGATTAAGGACAGGACGCCGCTTTGATGGCGCGACTCATAGGGAAGTACTTGCAACATAGCCGGACCTCATTGTTTTTATCTCTTAGGGTAATCGGGGCGCCGCCGGGGATTTCAAGCGACAGCCGCCATGACGTCCCGAAATCTTAATAAAAACAGCTCAATATTGACGGGTTTTCACGCAGATTAACGCTTTCAGTTCGTTTGTCATCAAATTCGAAGTTCCTCGCAGGCTCTCCCTAACGCCTGCGATTTTAGTTCATGCAAGAACGCAAGGAGTTTTATATGGGCGCTGCAAATATGACGAATTCTCTCTTCGTTGACTCCACCGAAAGTAAGGTCAGACGCTATTTTCCAGACTCTAAACTCGCTCAACTTTATCTGGCGCTTGACGCCACGGATGAATTTTACGGCGCAGGCGTCACCTTCATCGCACTGCGTCCCGTTACCTTTGTCGTCGGCGGCGATCCATTAAATCCGCCTCCCTTATTTGACGTCAGAGTGCTGCGCCAAAGCTGCCGCGCTGATGGCAAAACTGTCTACATTCGGGAAGTTCAGCTTCCGCCCAAAGCCAGTAAGGAAGAAGTCGTGGCGACGGCCAAGTCCAGTCTCGGCAAAGAACTCACCAACGCAGGCCTGAGCTGCGCCGGCGCAGCCATCGGCTGGATACTGGTGGTTGGTGAAGCCGGCGGCGGCACAGTGTCCGCAGGCGCAGCCTGGGCGGCCATGCCGCTGACCATGGCCGCCACCAGCGCCGCCACCTTCCAGTGCGGTGTCGCTATCGGACGCACGACCAACGTGGTGCGCGGCAACGCTCACTACAATGAGTGGCTGGACGAGTCCCCAGAATTCGGCGCGCTTATGATCGCCCTGGATGTCATTCAGATCGCCGACGTCGCCAAAACACTGGGGAATCAGGCTATCCTCTATCGCTTCCTGTCCAACAAAGGCATTGGTAGCGGCAACCTCTTGAAGATGTACCAACAACTGTCTCGCGCCAGCAGAAAACGTCTGGCGGAAGAGCTGCTGAAGTTTGAACATCCCGAGCTGTTGAAAAGCCGCAAGCTGCTCAAGGAAATTCTCAGCGGCGCCAGAATGCTCGACGACGGCAGCAAGGCGGTGAAAGTGTATACCCAGACCCAGGTGCAGATTCTGATGCGCACCAAGTTCCTGGAACTGCTGGGCTCCGCCATTACGGTCAACGGAAGCAGCGCCGGCGCAATGACCGCAGCGCAGGGCGGCATCGGCTTCATTATTGGTTTCGGGCAAAAATAAACAGACAGGAAGGCAAACGATGCGCGCAATCACTTGGACCGGTTGCGCCCTGCTTGCGTTAGCGACGGGGTGCTCCCAAATGACCGCAAAGAGCGCTCCGCCCTGGCTGCAGGACTCACTCAGGGACGGTAGCGAAGCCCCTCAATTGGTCATCGTACCCGCGGGCGTCGGCGTAGTCGGCGACCAGCCCAGTGGCGTCTCCACCGACGAGGGACCTCGTCATGAAGTCGTGGCGCAACATTCATACGCAATTAGCGCCACCGAAGTGACATTCGCGGACTACGACCGCTTCGCCCTGGCGACGCACCGCACCTTACCTTCGGATGAAGGCTGGGGCCGCGGCGAGCAACCAGTCATCAACGTCAGTTGGGATGACGCCGTCGCCTACACGGACTGGTTGAGCGAACAAAGTGGACACCGCTACCGCCTGCCCAGTGAAGCGGAGTGGGAATACGCCGCTCGTGGCGGAACGCAAACCCACTACTGGTGGGGTGACGACTATATTCAGGGCGTCGATCATTGCGATAAAGACATCGACGGCTGTCCTTCTGGGACCGCGTTGTTCCATCCAGGACCGGTAGGGCGCTTCAGCGCTAACCCTTACGGTCTGTACGATGTCTCCAGCAACGTGGCGGAATGGACGCTGGACTGCTATCACGACAGTCATGAGGGCGCGGGGGAAAGCATGGCGCCCAGAATGGACGGCGACTGTAACGCCAGGGTGGTGAAAGGCGGGACCTGGATGAACACCAGTCCTTATGTGCAACCGTCCATCAGAGCCGGCGTCGAGCCGGAAGAGCGAGTCAGAACCATCGGTTTCAGGGTTTTGCGAGAAATCCCCTGACCGGTGCGACAACCCTCTCAACAGGAGCGCAACAATGAAAACCACCTGCCCCCGCTGTAAAAGAGCGTTTTCAGCCAGACAGTTTATCCAGACGCATCGCAGTGGAGTGAATGTAGAGCGCAAATGCCCGAATTGCGGCTGCTGGTTCCGCCTCACGTCACAGATGGCCTGGCTACATATCGCCGGCCTGCTGGGTTTGTTGATTCCCAGTCTGGCGAATCTTGCGCTCGGTTCCGGACCTCACCAGATTCCTCTGGCGCTGGCCTCCTTTCTCAGCGGATGCGTCGCCCTCGGCGCTATGTTGTACGGAAAAATGGTGGTAGTCAGGCGTCGAGATCACCACTGATGTCGCCGACTGCTCACAGTTCGTTACAGTCATTGACAGCAACACCGCCGATTATCAACTAAAATTATCTCTATCCTCAGGGTTGCATGACTTGCTGTCTGCAACCGCCTTGTTTTTCAGAAGTTTGGGATTTAACAAATGGTCAGACGCATTTTTGTCGTAGCTGCGCTGCTGAATCTTTCCGCATGCGCCACCATGAACGAAAACGAATGCCGCAACGCAGACTGGCGCGTTATCGGTTATGAAGACGGCGTAGCCGGCCGTTCAGCCACTTACCTCTCGCAGCATAGAGAGGCCTGCTCGGATTACAATGTTTCGCCTGACCTGGACGCTTATCGCGCCGGTTTTGACGACGGCGCCCGCAATTACTGCAAGCCGCAGAATGGTTTTGACCTGGGTCGCGGCGGCAATACCTACAAAGGCCAATGTCCGCCAGATCTTGAGCCGGTATTTATGCGCGCCGTGGAAAGCGGGCAATTTGTCCGTTATATGGAGAAGGAAATCAAGGACTCGGAAGGCATGCGCACATCCGCCGAGAAAGATTTGGATAAGAACCGCGATAAAATTGACGCCATTGAGAACGAATTAGTCAACGGCTCCGGCGACGCACAGAAGCGCCGCGACTTGCTGAAGCAGATGCGCGAGCTGGAAAACCATCGGGATGACCTGAATTACGAGCTGCGTCACCTGGATGCGAAGATACGGGAATACCGAAGTGTGATAGACAGTATTATTGTCGAACAACCCTGGATGAAACCCTAAGCCGTTCCTGGCGAATCATCCATTGATTTGCTCCGACTGAACAAGGGCGTCTTTGTGACGCCCTTTTTTATTGCCGTGATTTATCAAATACAGAGGGTGTCAGTCGATCTAAATCCGTTGCGCCAGCCAGATCAGTCCCACCAGACTGGTCAATAACGAGGAAACGCCGCCGAGCTTCAGGCCATGACGCCACTTAAACATGGCGTAAGCCGGTATCAGCAACAGCGCGATAATCGCCACCTGCCCTATCTCCACGCCCAGGTTGAACATAAGCAGCCGGCCCCAGACGCCCTCCCCGGAACTCAGTTCCCGCAGCAGATAGCTGAAGCCCACGCCGTGAATCAAACCAAAACAGAAGATCACCCACCAGCGATTGCGATATACCTTGCCCCAGTCCACGTCTGCGCGATTTTGCCGCGCCAGGTAATACAGATTCTCCAGCCCCAGAAAAACGATGGTGAGGGCGATCAGAGGCTCTGTCACGGAGGGCGGGATGGAGATGACATCAAATGCGGAAAGCGCCAGGGTAATCGAGTGCGCCAGAGTGAACGAGGTTGCCCATAGCAGGATGCGCCCCAAAGAAGCCGGCGCCAGGAGCAGACACAACAGAAACAGAATATGATCCGCTCCCTGCCAGATGTGCTCCATGCCCACCCACAGGAACGCAGGATCGATAACGCCGCTTTGCGCTGCGGTTTCCTGATCATTCGCCAGCGGATTCTCCCAGCCTTCCACATCCAGGCGTCGATGCGGGTCCATGGCCAGGAAGTCCGGCGTCAGACGCGCGCCCCATTCCCGCAGCAGTTGCGCCACGGGCAGATCGAGTTTCTGTCGATCAAAGGTGAAACGCATGCGCATGCGGTTGTCCGCCATAAACACCCGCACATAATTCTGATGGCCGCGCCACTGTTCATTGAAAAGCTCGTAGCGGATGCTGACCGCCTCCATGCCCTGCGGGCACTGGTAGGTCAGGGTGTATTGGTAGGAGTCGATTTCCGGTAACGACTTCGCCTTGCGGTCCTGCAAAAAACAGGCGCGCTTGCCCGCCGCCACGAACCAGCCGGCGGCGACCTGCGTGGTGTAATCCTCTGGCGGCGCCACACGCATGTCTACATTGGGATCCAGTTCCAGCAGATTATCGCTGGGCAGCGTGTAAATGACCTTTACGCCCGGCTCTGCGATCTGAATAGAGGTGTCGGTGAATCCGCTTAAATGCGCGGACGCCGTCATAGACAGCATCCACAAACTGACTGAGATTATTATTTTCCTTAGCATAATAAACGCCTACGGCTGGTTTCCTTCAGTATTCAGGCCCCGCCGCCGCATCTACGGCGGCAGACGCCATGATTTCCCTGTTAGCGGACGCCGGCGGCTTTCCTTCTCACCAGCAGTCCCAAGCCTCCCAACGCCAACATCCACATTGAAGCAGGCTGCGGCACGGAGTAGATGCGCATGTCCTTGCGCGCATTGATCACATCGCTTCCCGACAAATACAACAGCCCCAGATCCGGATTCGCGGCGCTATCGCCAAACAGGCTCAACTGGGACAGTCCTGCTGCGACGGCGCTGAAGCTCAAGCGCGCCAGCAGCAGGCCAGCGCCGCTGTCGTCCGTCACGCCGGGAAATGCGGACCCCGCCACATCAATCCCGGGAAACAGCGCGGAATCATCGTCCCAAGGAAATCCCACTGTACTGTCGACAAGCTGGAGCACACCGGCGTCATAGCCAAGATTAAAGCCAAACGCCAATAGCTCATCGCCATCGAACAGGCCGTCAAACGGTTTCTCCAGGATGACGTCCACATAGAACGCATCGCCCACCACAATATGGTCCGTCGACACCTGGAAGGAAATGTATGAGGCCCGCGCGGAAGCCGACAGGGCAAGCAGAATCACAGCGAAAAAATGCAACAACTTCATGGAGTACTCCTGACTACTGAATAGTAAAAGCTATCGAAACCGGAGGAGCCGGGGCCTCAGCCCCCGCTCTTGAACATCGCGTACCACAACCGGTAATCCTGACGACCAATGCAGCCGTCTCCGTCGTAGTCCGCGTCCGTCTGATACCCAGCGTCGCCATCGCATTTTCCGAACATGCTGCGCAGCAGATCCCGGTCGGCGCTGTCCGCAACGCCATCACCGTTCAGATCTCCCGCCACCGCCGCTTCGCCGACACTGAAAGTCACCCGATTGGAGACTTCGGTGTAGGAGTCGTTGGTGTACATGGCCATAAAATACTCGCCGTCAGGTAAATTATCGGTAAAGGTGACGCTGCCGCTGGCGGCGCCGTCAAAATACAAATACGCCACCAACTCGCTGCCAGTCTGACCCGGCACGGCGCCCTTCTCGAAAATGCCGATGTAATCCTTGGCGACGCCGGGACCGCCGCTGAAGTTGGCGACGATGTCCTCACCGGACTCAAAGTGGGTTTTCAACAGTCTCAGTTCCGCAATACGATCGCCGACCGAGAAATAAACCCGGTTAGAGGCTTCGGTATAACCGTCGTTGATAAAGAAAGCGGCGAAGTAATAGCCTTTAGCCAGACCGGAAAAGTCCACGGTTCCTGCGGTTTCTGGCGCATATTTCCATACGCTGGAAGACTGTTGACCGGGAACTTCGCCCACGCGATATACACCGATCCAGTCCTTGGCGCCGCCGCTGGAGCCGCTCCAGCTGACTGTCGCCGTTTCTCCTTCATCGTATTCCGTGTCCGTCATGGACAGCTCCGCCACCGGACCGATGTAGAAATAAGCGCGCTCCGCCATTTCCGAATAGCCGTCGTTCTCGAAGAAACCTACAAAGTACTCGCCGTCGGCAAGGCCGCTGAATGTAACGCTGCCGGTCGGAGCGTTCACGTAGGACCATTTGGTGGCGCGCACGGCGCCGGGAACCTGGCCTTTTTTATACACGCCCACCCAGTCTTTTGGGTTGCCGTAGCCATTCTGATGGTGCGCCACCACATCTTCGCCGCTCTGATATTTGTCCTTGCTGACGCTGAGACCCGGCTCGCCATCGGTGCTGCCGGAGACAGTAAACGCCTTGGCTTCGGACCAGTCTGACCAGAGGATGTTTTTATCGCGATGGCGCACGCGGATGTAGTAGTCGCCATTGGGCAGGCCATTGACGGGAATTTCCCAAGCCAGAATATCCACCCCCGCGTGGATATCCACCGGCTCATATTCCGGCGCGCCGGTGTCTCCGAAGATATTTTCAAAATCACGGATTTTATCGATTTTCAGATCGTTGAAACCTGCATCGGCGGCGATCTGAAACTGGGTGCTGTTCATCTCTTCCGGCTCGCCGCTGCTGAAAGGCGAGCTGTTAAAGACGAAAGGCAGGCTGACAGGCCCTTTCACTTCCGTGGCGATGCTCGGCTGATAAGGCTGTTGCAAATCCAGTTTGCGGTGGAAGGAGTCGATAAGCCGGCTGTTGTAATGAAAACCTTTGGTTTTGTATAGCAACGGATGCGCTTCCGCATAGGTTTCCACCGTCATTTCCCGCGCCGGCAGATCAAGGTCGATGACTTGCCATGCCCAATTGGCGATGGTTTTCTGCACGTCGTCGAAATCCTGCTCCGTGGACTGCCCCCAATACTGATCCCAGGCGGTGCCGCCGGAAATCATGTGATAGGACGGCCACTCCCGGGTCTGACCGCGGGCGTACAGGTGATGGTGTCCGCCAATATTAAGCACATGTTTTTGCGAGCTGGACAGAATCGCCATCCAGGCGTCGCGCAGCGGATGGGAGATGTCGCCAATGTACTGCTCCGCCTGATAGGGGTGGTGAATAATGCTGATAATCCAGTCCACGCTGGCGTCTGCATCCGCAGCGGCGACCACCTGGGTCAACCAGTTCTGCTGCACGGCGTCCGCCTTCATGCTGTTCATGTGAATGACCACCAGCCGCCCCACTTGATAGGCGTAGTAGCTTTCGTTGGGCGCGCCGGAAATGCCCTGATAACTCAGACCGTCGTAGAAAAAGTGGGCGCGATAGTTGTTGAGGTCGCCATCATAATAGTATTCATGGTTGCCCACGGTGGTCATGATGGGCACATTCGGAGAAATCGCTGCGGATTGCGCGAAGTGCAGGTTGGCGTAGTGATCCAGCGTACCAACATCCACCTGATCACCGTCATTGAGAATCAGGTTAACGGCTTCTTCAATCGGCTCAGCGTATTTGTTTTCCAGTTTGGCTTTCGCCGCTTTCACCAGCTGTTCATAGCGGTTCTCGTTGCGGATCTGATGGTCGCCCATGACCAGAATGCGGTAGTGGCCGGAACCATCGCCCCGCGCCGGCTGGGTTTTAAAGCGGTACACCGCGGAAATTTCCGAGCCGGTTTTCACCCGATAGTAATACAGCGTATCCGCCTGCAGCCCCTGTAATTGCACGCCGTGATACTGGTAGTCCGAGCTTAACGACTGCACGCCGCCGTTGGCGCTTTGGTCCAGACGATCCGCCGCGACGCCGTATTCGACCTTCGACTCGGAGCCGGACGCGGTCTTCCACGAAATCCAGATTGATGTGTCCGTCGGACTTTGCAGATAAGGTTTGATTTCCGCCGACGCCGCTCCAGCGAGCAGCGCCAATAAAAACGCCAGGCATGCCGCAGCAAACCTGTGATGACTGGGTTGCATGTTTCCCTCCCCCTCGTTGCCGTATTGTGCAGGCGACTTCCGCTTCACCTCCGGGACAGTGTAGTCGCTGGAAGGGAATCAGCCTGTTTTTTCGGAATTTGATGTTTTGAAATGAAAAATCCCGGCTATTAGAGAGGGAGCGCGTTTCAACTTAAGGTCAGTTAAGTGACGCTTGTGCGACAGTTTTATGAATTCAAAAGGATTCGACTACACTGGTTCTCACCAGCTCCGCCGAGTCAGAGTGAGCGACGATTTGCTCCGGCGCCTCCAGGTTGCGGCGTTGCAGAGCGTCTCTCACGCTGCCGCACAACGCCTCGCTTTTCCGTCGACACAAGCGCATGCTGCGGGCGGCGACAAACTGCAGATCCGGCCTCACGAAATAACGATTCAAACGCAGGTAATCATCCAAAAACAGATTGAAGGTGTCCATGTAGCGCGTTTCGTCCAGCCAACCGGGCTCCTTGCGTAACAACAGGGTCTGGTACTCATGCTCCACCACCGCCGTGGCGAAGGTATTTTTCGCCTGCAGTCCCAGCATGCGATTGAGTTTAATGTCCGCCATCAGTTCATCCAGACTGCTTTCTCGCGCCAGCGTTTCCGATTTCACCCGCATCTCCACCGCTTTCATTTCCTGCAGCAGATAATAGGGCGGCGTGATCTGATGGGTGCCGATAATATCCATCGCCTGCGCGATAGCGCTCTCCGCCAGAGTCAACTTATCTCTGTACAAATAGGCCTTCGCCAGCCACATCAGCGCCTCCAGGTTTTCCGGGTCGCCGGCGCCTTTCACTGCGCCGATCACTGTAGAGGCTTTGGCGAAATATCCAGCGGCAAGCTCGGGCTGGTTCATGAACATGTACTGTTCGCCCAGATAGCGATAGGTTTTGCCCACTTGGTAATGATTTTCGGGGTATAACTTCTGCCGTATCGCGAGAGCTTTCAGCATGTAGCGCTCTCCGGACTCCAGGTCGCCGCCCCAGGTGGCGAGGGTGCGACTGAGTTCCGCATAAGCCGCGGCGGTTTTCTCGTCCAGTTCCCCCAGATTGCTCAGATAGATGTCTAAGGCGCGGCGACTGATTTCCACCTTGCGCGCACTGTCCCTGACGAACCAGTTCAGTAGCCAAAGCGCGTCGCCGGTCTCCGTAGCGTCCGCGCCAAGGCTCTCAGAAAACAGGGCGATGGCCATCTCTGCATTCTGTTTCCCGGACGCCAACGCTTTTGGGCGATCGCAATAGGGATAGATGCACTCCAGCTGCGCCATGGCCATCCAGTAATATCCACTTCCCAGCAGCTCTTTATCCGATTCGTGCGCAGATCGGATGAGGTCCAGGGTATAACGCGCCGTGTCGTACGCCGCCTGTCTTTCGTTCATCGCCACCAGGGTTTCCACCAGCGCGAACTTTATGCGAATCACTTCTTCGGCGTCCTTACCATGAATCTCCTCCCCCATTCTGACGCTTTGATCCAATACCATACGCGCGTCAGCGTAATGCCCGCCGGCCAGATAACAGGCAGCGAGGAAACGTAACTGTCGCAGGCGTTCCGCCGGAGACAGTTTACGTTGGTCAATGCGGGGGCGCTCTTCGTCGAGCATTGCTTTCAGCGCGCTTTCATGACGACTGCCCGTGGTTTTGTAACGCGCCAGCATATCCAGCATGAAACGGCTCATTTGCGCTGAGCCGTTCTGAAGTTGCAGATTCTCATCCTGCGCTTGTCGCAACGCCTGCTTCTGCGCCATTCCCCAGATCAGCAGAAATAAAAAGAAACCGCCAACGACCAGACGCTTGAAATCAAAGCGGGAACGAATCGGACTGGAAGGCTCTATATCGATTGGCGCAGGCGAAACCCTGACATCGGGCTGCGCCTGTTCCGCCTCGGCGCTGACAGGGGCGAGCGGAACCGTCGTCTCCGGCTTAGATGGCGGTTGGGGCTGGATTTGTGGTTGTGGCTCTGGGGGATCGGGACGCACTCGCGCCACCGCCGCTTTCAGCCGATAACCGCGCTTGGGCGCAGTGGCGATGTAGTCGCGGGATTTATCCTCGAAAATATGGCGCAGTTCGAAAATACTGCGCTTAAGGACGTTCTCACCCACGAAACGTCCTTCCCATACCTGATCGAAAAACTCTTCCGTCGTCACCACCCGGTCGTGGTGTCGAATCAATAAAACAAGCACGTCGCAGGTTTTTGCGCGCACCTGATGAACCAGGCCATCGGCCCGGGCGATAGTTTGATTGCGAGGGTTGAATAACCAGACGCCGGCGATGTTGTATTCTTCCACCGCGTCGTCAAAGGCTTCTTTACCGCGCGTATGCAGAATAGGAGAAGCGACTTCCAAGTCCGTCCCTTTGCCGTCCATTTTCCATTTCCTTGTTATTCCTTTTCTACGCTGAGGTCCACTGGTTGATTATCGGCGGACAGTCGCCGTGATGACTTGGCGCCAGTCATTATTTGATGTAGCGGGCCTCTTTCCAACGCCGTGGCTGGAACGCGCCATTCTATCAGTATTTTTTGCGCTACCGCTTACTTCTTTTGGCTATCGCCAGCGCTTCGCTCCCCCGCGATAACCGTAAATTCAACAAAAATTTCAGGTTTTTTCCTTGCGTTTACAAAACTTTTTCAGGTTTTCACAGCGACGAATCATTAGTTTGAGCGGGCGTCTCAAGGGCGCAGATACAACAACAATTTTTACGGCATATAGGAAAAGGAAACTTCATGAAAAAGTTAACTTTGGGCGTTCTTTGCGGCGCCGCGCTACTAGGCTCCATGGCGGGAACCGCAGCGGCGGATACCCGCGGTGTGCTCTTATTCGATAAAACCGGTTCGATGGCTTCCCCACGTTGGGACGGCGCCAGTCGTTGTGAATTCGGCAAGACGTTGATGGTCTCCAAGGCCGCTTCCTTCGTCAGCAGATTCAACGGCGATTATCTGGACATCCGCGTGTTCGACGGCCGCGGTTCACTGCGCTCCATCAGCGGCGGTTATCAGCATGTAGCGTCCGTACTTCCGGTTGGCAGCACCCAGTGGAACACATTCCTCAATAAGCTTCGTTCCGACCTGAGCGGCGTCTCCTGCTCCGGCAACACCGCCCTGGGGGATGCCCTGTGTGAAAGCGCCGACTCTCTGCGCAGCCTCTACGCTGACGGCGACAAACTGATGATGACCATCGTCACTGATGCGGGCGAGAACGCGTCCGGCACATGCGGCGGCGCCAACTATGTGGACAACAAGGTGAAGCCGAAGATCCTGGCTAACCCTGTCATCCAGTTCGACGTGGATATTCTTGTCAGCGGCAACGTGGGACTGCGTGCGGCCAGAGCCGACAAAGATCTGGTTGAACTGGGTAATCTGGAAGAAATGCTGGCGGTGTCGGATATGGAGCGCAGCTCCCTGGCGCGCACCATGCCCACGGATGAAATCAGTCAGCTGAAGTCGCTGGCGGTGCAAAGCGGCGGCACGGCGAAAACCATCGCCGACAAGGACACCTGTAACGGCGAGTGCGATCCGGACGGTCCCTGGTGATCTAAGGCGCTAGCGCCAGTCAACCAGACAATTAGCCATTACCCCGTACGGGCGCGCCTTGTCGCGCCCGAACTTCCCAAAGGAATTCATTATGTCCGCACACCGTTCCCTGGCCGGCTTTTGCAAAAAGCTTGCGGTCGCCGGTTTTGCATTGTCTTTCCTGATCTCCGGCGCGGCTAGCGCTGAGACGAGCGTCAACGAAACCGTTCTGATATCCGGCGACGGATTCGAACTTAAACAGATCACCACTACCGACGATCAGGGCCTGTCCCGCAACGTCGAGCTTTACTATATCCACAGCAGCGAAGGCGTTGAAAACGCCTATTTGTACGGCGGATTGCCGCAGGCGGAAAAAGAGGAGCTGGAGCAGGAAATCCGCGAGGATAACGGCAACTGGCTCACCGCCAACCGCACAGGTGAGGATCGCCCCTTCGCCGACACCTTCGACGCCTGGATCATCGACCGCCGCGGCGCCAACCTGACCTCCCAGGCGGAAGCGCAGCTCTATATGGATGAATTCGGCCTGCAGCCTGATACAGACGAGAGTCCTTTAGGCGCGCGCTCCGCACGTCTGTTCGGATGCGGCGGCTGGAAGGATAAAAGTAAGTCCTTCGATAAGAGCATCGACAAGACGTTCAGCCACAATAAACGTTTTGGTCAAGACAACGCCTACATTGATTTCGCAGGCAATATGAACGTGGACGCCGACGTGCGCCTGGAGTTGCATTACAAGTACAAGCGCAAATTCTGCATCCCCTATAAGTTCAAAGTGCGTCATGTGGTGGCCAAGTCCAACTACGACGTCTCCGGGGAGTTCAGCCTGACCGGCGTGGCCAAGCACGACTTCGGCAACCTCAACTGGGAAATCGCCGAACCCAAGCTGATGGAAACCGTGTTCTTTGTCGGCCCGGTTCCTGTCCTGGTGAAACTGAAGCTGCCTATCGAAGTAGGCACCGGCAATATTCAGGTACAAGCCACCGGCAAGATCGCCGCAGTGAAACCCCTCCGTTACAAGGGTGATTTTGACTACACCTGCACCACCCATTCCTGCACCAAGAACAGCGCGCATCACCAGAATCTGAGCGGCGACCTGCGCAACAGTCTGGGCGCGGAAATCAGCGCCAAGATCAACCTGGAGCCCTATCTGCAAGTGGCGGCGAAAGGCATCGTCTACGGCGAGTGGTTCCTGTATGCACAAGTCGGAGCCAAACCGTCTTTCCCCATTGAGCTGTTCGGCTACTACGGCAACCTCTGTGGCGATGGCGACAACAACGGCGTTCGCGAAACGGTCAACGCCGCACTGGGAACCGTGGATTTTCGCTTCGGCCTGACCGCTGAAGCTAAGGTATTCGGCGCCTATATTCTGCGTCCGCAATACTGGCAGATCTGGCGCACCGGGCTGGTTTTCTTCGACTTCCTGAATCCCTATAGCACCGCCCTGTCCCCGGAACTGCGTCCCGCCTACGACACAGCTGTTCCGACCAAGGTCAACCTGCCGGTCTCCATCCGCAGCTGCGTCAGCGACATCGTCTCCAGACATCCCCGCGACTACACCGTAGACTGGGGCGACGGAACCCGTGTGGCCCTCAATAACCTGGGCTCACAACAAACCGTCTCCCACAACTACAGCGTCAACGGCTACTACGTGGTCCGCGTCACCCAAAAAGGCGGCGCTTATACGGAAGTACCGGTGATTATTGACGATGATGAATGGTGAGATGGGCGCTGAATAGCTCGTACCACTCGTAACAACACCGCCAGTCTGTTCGATACAGCGCTGGCGGCGTTCTTTTAATGAGACGCTCTGGAAAGTCCTTCGACAGGCTCAGGGCGAACGGCGGATACTGGATAACATGGCTCAGTGGGACCCTTCGACAGGCTCAGGATGAACGGCGGATACTGGATAACATGGCTCTATGAGGTCCTTCGACAGGCTCAGGACGAACGGTGGATATTGGATAGTATGGCTCTGTGAGGTCCTTCGACAGGCTCAGGGCGAGCGGTGGATACTGGATAGCATTGCTCTGTGAGGTCCTTCGACAAGCTCAGGACGAACGGCGGATACTGGATAACATGGCTCAGTGAGGTCCTTCGATAGCTCAGGACGAACGGTGGATACTGGATAGCATGGCTCTGTGAGGTCCTTCGACAGGCTCGGGATGAACGGTGGGTACTGGATAGCATGGCTCAGTGGGCCCCTTCGACAGGCTCGGGATGAACGGTGGGTACTGGATAGCATTGCTCTGTGAGGTCCTTCGACAGCTCAGGATGAACGGCGGATACTGGATAACATGCCTCAGTGGGCCCCTTGACAGGCTCGGGATGAACGACAGGCTCTGTGAGGTCCATGAACGGCTCAGGATACTGGATAGTATGGCTCTGTGAGGTCCTTCGACAGGCTCAGGATGAACGGTGGATACTGGAGGGCTCTGTGAGGTCGACAAGCTGGATATTGGTGTGGACGGAGTTATATTGGGTAAAGTCTGGAGGAGCGGAGTAACCTCCAAATATCCCGACGCACTCCTTTTGAAGATCCCAATCCCTTTCGTCATAGCAATACACTGTTGAATCCTCATGATGCACCGTTCGTCCTGAGCTTGTCGAAGGACCTCCCAGAGCACCACAAATACAATTCCAAGGCCCAAAAGAATAATCCTACACTCCCAGCCACACCCCGTTCGTCCTGAGCCTGTCGAAGGACTTTCCAGAGCGACCACCAATACTATTTATCCCTGGACTTGGACAAACGCACCACCGCCTCCCAATCACCATTAATCAACGCTTCCTTCTTCGCCCGACCCCATCCCTTGATCTGTCTCTCTGAGGCCAAGGCTTCTTCACGCGTCGCAAACATTTGAGAATAAACCAGCGTCAAAGGTCTACGGTTAAACGTATAGCAATCAGGAAACACACCCTGATTATGTTGGTAAATACGCGCTTCAAGATTCTCCGTGTGTCCGGTGTAATAACTGTTATCCGCACACTTCAGGATGTAGGTGAAAAAACTCAATCTCAAACTCCTTTTTGATATTCATCGCTCTGGAAAGTCCTTCGACAAGCTCAGGACGAACGGTGGATCATTAGGGCGACAGCAAGTATTACTAATAAAATGGGCGGGGTTCTAGGGGGAAGCGCCTCACAACATTCCGAATGG
Source organism: Hahella sp. KA22 (assembly GCF_004135205.1). Taxonomy (NCBI): domain Bacteria; kingdom Pseudomonadati; phylum Pseudomonadota; class Gammaproteobacteria; order Oceanospirillales; family Hahellaceae; genus Hahella; species Hahella sp. KA22. The sequence continues at coordinate 208,842 of NZ_CP035490.1, forward strand.
TATCCTTTCATCATATCTATCCCTCTTGCTCTGCCATACCCCGTTCGTCCTGAGCCTGTCTAAGGACCTCCCAAAGCGCCACACCATAAATTCACAAACCACCACATAATCCCAAACTCACCTGCCATATCCCGTTCGTCCTGAACCCGTCGGAGGACTTCCCTGAGCGTCACACCATAAATTCACAAACCACCGCAAAATTCCAAACTCACCTGCCATACCCCGTTCGTCCTGAGCCTGTCGAAGGACTTCCCTGAGCGTCTCACCATAAATTCACAAACCACCGCAAAATTCCAAACTCACCTGCCATACCCCGTTCGTCCTGAGCCTGTCGAAGGACTTCCCAGAGCGTCTCACCATAAATTCACAAACCACCGCAAAATTCCAAACTCACCTGCCATACCCCGTTCGTCCTGAGCCTGTCGAAGGACTTCCCAGAGCGTCACCCTCCAACAAACAAGCACTACCCAATATCCCAGCACTACCCAATATCCCAGCTCGTCCCAGGCTTGTCCGGATCACTGCGAGCAAGCAGCACGTCCGGGTTCTCTATTGTTGCAGGATCACCGTTTCGATAAATGCGCTGTACTTATCTTTCATAGGCAGTTCGTAGTCGACTTTGAGTCGCTTACGCATAGCCGTTACGGTCTCGCCGGTCTTTGGGTTGAGGGCTTCCTTCTCGTATTGTTCCCAGTACATTCCCACGCCGCGCTTTTGCCAATTGGGCAGTTCATTGAAGTTAACGCCTTTTTGAAACAGGTGTTCGTTTTTATTGGCGATGGAGACTTTGCTCAATCTCGCCGTGGCGGTTTCCGGGTCTACGCCCTCTTTGCGCATGGCCCAGTAGCAGTGGGCGTTCAACGCATTGCGATGGGCGTCTTCGTTACGCCAGCGAAAGTAATCCACCACCAGACGCGGATTCGGCAGTTGGCAGATACGGCAGTCAAACGCGCCGATGTCTCCCAGCATCAGACTGAATTTAGCGCTGGCTTCTCCGGCCAGCAGGGAGTTGAGTTTGCGCTCCTTGCGGTTGAAGCTGTTGTCGTCAGGGTGAAACAAAAGCGAAATTTCATCGCTTTGCGTGTAGCCATAAACAATGTTGAATCCGCTGTTCATCAGATGGTCCACTGTCGCCACCATCATGTCCCGAAAACGCACATCAAAAGGCGCTTCAAAGTCGTGCGCTTCCTTGGTCAGCTTGGTGAATCCCCTGCCGTCAATGCGCGCCACTATGTACATGCCAGGCAACACGCAAAAATCATGGGCGGTCTCATATACCCGCATCTTTTTATCGAGATCGTTAAATTTCACTGCGCCACTCTTCCACTATAAATTCACCATCGTCGAGCCGGACGTAATACAGCGCGTCAAACCCTTCCGCGTATTCCGGCAATTCCATCTTTGCGTAAACGCTGCGCAGTCCGGCATCGGGAATTCGCTCCTTGCCTTCTCTGCCGCTATTGCGAGCCATACAGTCCGCCAAAGAGGAGCTGAAGTAATAACCCGCCACGCTGAAACGTCCACGCCGAAACAGGTCGATATACTTGCCGCGCCCTTCCCGGGTCGGGTTGGTATTGTCGATGACCACCGACTGTTTGGCTTCAATGCATGCGCTAAGCAGGATGTTCTCCCGTCGCCGGGTCTTCAACATATCCATATTCAGACGCAGATGCGTCCTGTAAAACTGCTGCAGATAAAACGAGGACTTTCCACTCGCCTGCAACCCAATAAAAATCACACCCTGCACGCTTCCTCCTGTTTTTTGTCCGCATCAGGCGGACATATCGTGATCGCATCGGCAAGACTTACGATTCTTCATCCGCCGCGGCATCGCTTCGCGATCATGTCCCTCCCTTAACACCTCAAACCGCCATCACAAAGCGCCTATCTTACTGATTTGGTGAGACATGTCAGCCAGAATGCCTTCGCCCTTCCATGAAAAAAGATCGCACGCCGACGCCATCTTCACGGACTCATCTATACTCACTATAACCAAGAAAAACACCAGCGCCCGCCATTCCCGGGTTTACGGCGGACCTGACGGGGACTTTCAGGAATCAGCATGCGTATTTTCACGCCCTTGTTAAGAGGCGGCCTCGCGCTCACTTTATGCCTCGTGTTATCAGGCATTGCGGCCAGTGCGACGGCCGTTGCGGAGGATACTTTGGTGATTCTCACCTGGGAAGATTACATGGCTCCCGAGGTGATCGAGGCCTTTGAGGCCAAATACAAGGTCAAAGTGCGACAGGTCTATTATGAGGACGATGACGAACGCGATCTGATCATGGCCAACACCGGCGGGGCCGGGTTCGACCTGCTGGTCTTTGATGAGTTGATGCGCGAGCCCTATCACGCCAAAGGCTGGCTGGAAACTTTCCGCAAATCCGACCTGCCCAACCTGAGATACGTACGCTACCCCCTGAAAAAACAGGATCTCCCGCAGGAGCTGCAGACCGTTCCCTACGCCTGGGGCAGCATCGGCATTATCTATCGCAAGGATCTGGCGCCGCGACCGCCGACCTCATGGATGGACCTGTTTCGCCCAGTGGAGGCGCTGAAGGGCAAAATCCTGGTCATCAACACCGCCACGACGGCTTTCAGTATGGCGTTGAAGTCGTTGGGGTATTCCGTCAACTCCGTTGACGAAGACGAACTGAGCGCCGCCGCGGAACTGTTGCGCAAACAGCGTCCTTACGTTCGCGCCTACCGCAACCCCCTGGCCGGCGAAGGCGCAGACTTGTTCAGCGGCGAAGTGTGGATGGCGATGGCCTACAACGGCGACGCTTTGAACCTGATGCAGCGCAACGCCAACATCGACTTTGTCTACCCCATGGAAGGCAGCGGCCTGTGGCTGGATTCCATCGCCGTCCTGACTAAATCCAACAACAAGAATCTCGCGTTGCAGCTCATCAACTTTATTCACGATCCGGAGATCAACGCCCGCAATACACAGAGCATCTTTTTCGCCACCGCCAATATCGGAGCGGAGCAGCGACTGCCCAAAAGTTTTCTTAATAACCCCGTGATTTATCCCTCCGCCAAGAGCCTTGCGCGCTTTGAGCAATTAGAGCGCCTTCCCGCCTCGACGATGCGGAGAGTGATCGCAGACTTCGTCACCATCACGTCTCAGTAACGCATGTTCAAACTGAAAACCCGAATTACATTGATGCTGCTGCCATTGATCATGTTGCCACTGATCGTCGCGGGACTGCTGCTGTATCACCGCCAGTCGGAAAACTTTCTGGAGCAGGTGAATGATCAACTGGTGGACCAGCTGAATGTAGCCCAGGCGAACCTGCAACGCCGGGTCGATGTCGCACAGGGCAATCTGCGCCTGATCTCCAAATCAAATCTGATCCGTCAGTACTTCATGACTGACGACGAGGAACAGCGCTTCTTCCTGTTTTATCGCCCCGTGCTGGAGCTGTTTCGTTCTTATCAGGAAATTTTCCCTGAATACATTGATATGCGGATACTGGATACTGACGGCAAGCCGCAAACCAGCCTTCCCCAGGCCGCATTCAAAGACAACGCCGACGCCATAACGCAGGCCTGGATCAACGCGGACAGGGGTCAGCCTGAAAAAGAAAAGACCTGCGTCATTCGCGCTGTCTCAGGGGCGCCGTTGCTTCTGGTGGGGGCGTCTATTTCGCTATCCACTTTCACGGACTGGAGAACCATTGATGAAAGCGATCGCGCCGGCAGTCTGGTGATCGCCAGCCGCCTGGACGATATCGCCAGAAACATTCAGTCCACCCATATCGGCAAGCACGGCCACGTAATGCTGGTCGACGCATCAGGAACGCCTTATCTGCCGGAAGATGGAGCGCATCATTCTGGCTACCGCGAAATATTCAAGCATCTGCCCCCTCCCTCTGAAGACGGGGCGGCGGTCGTTATTGGCGAGCCCGGCAATTACTATCTGACCTTACAAAAGGAAGTGCTGCCCGACTTGCGTATTGTCGGCGTCTGGCCGATGAGCGAGCTCAAGGAAAACGCCTTCTATCTGGCTAATCAAGTCGCCTGGCTGACCCTGGTGCTCATAGTAATTACCAGTGCGCTGATATTCAGCGTAGTGCACGGACAGCTAATCAAGCCGATTTCCCGGGTCACCCAGCTGGCGCAGATACTGGGCGAAAGCCATGCGGAAACCCCGCCGGAAGCCGCGCGGGATTTTCAGTCCACCCTGCGACGGCGGGATGAAATCGGCGAACTGGCCAGAGCCTTCAAGAACATGGACGGCAACCTGCGCGCCACGGCGTCCAAACTGACTTTCATCGCCTATCACGACAGCCTGACCGGGCTGGCCAACCGGCATACGTTCGGCGCGTTCCTGCATCGCGCCATTACCGAAGCGGCGCGGCATAATTTCCGCCTTGGCCTGCTGTACATCGACATCGACGGTTTCAAGGACGTTAATGACTCACTTGGCCATGAAGCCGGCGACCTGGTGCTGAAGGAAATTTCCCAACGCCTGCACAACGTCTTGCGCGCCGAGGATCTGGTGGCGGATATGTCCGCGCAACATGAGGCCATGGAGGCGACCAAGATGTCGCGCATCGGCGGCGACGAATTCGCTATCGTGGTCAACCATCTCCACTCACCCATGGATATCTCCAACATTGTCAAGCGGTTGCTGGACGCCATGCAGGCGCCGTTTATCATTGAATCCCACAGCTTCCTGCTGGGGGCTTCCGTGGGCATCGCCGTCTATCCGGAAGATGGCAAAGACGCCCATGAGTTGCTGAAGTGTGCGGATATCGCCATGTACCACTCCAAGCGCCAGGGCCGTAATGGGTTCGAGTATTTCGACACGAAAATGAACCAGATGGCGGTGGAGCGCCACCAGATTATCACCGACATTCGCAGCGCCCTGCAGAAAGGACAGTTCGAGCTGTACTATCAACCTCAGGTGTCCGCGCTGGCGGGTAACGTGACTGGCTGCGAAGCGCTGTTGCGCTGGCGTCATCCTGAGCGCGGCTTTGTCTCCCCGGCGGAATTTATTCCTATTGCGGAGGAAACCGGACAGATCATAGAAATCGGCAGTTGGGTGTTGAAGGAGGCCTGCCGCCAGTGCCGGCAATGGCAGGCCGAGGGCCTGGATGAAATCCGCATGTCAGTAAATATTTCCGCGCTGCAGTTCGGCAGCGCCACCGATATCGTCGCTGTCACCCGGGAGGCGCTGGCCCGAAGCGGCCTGAACCCGGACTGCCTGGACATGGAAATCACCGAGACCGCCATGATGCAGTCCGGCAAAGTGGGCGTAGACAAACTGAACGCGCTGAAGAACCTGGGAGTAAGCATCTCTATGGACGACTTCGGCACCGGCTACTCCTCGCTCGCGTCTCTGCGCGACCTGCCCATCGACCAGCTCAAAATCGACAAATCCTTCGTCGACAAAATCAATCACGACAGCCAGGGTCGGGCGATCATCAAGGCGATTCTGGCGCTGGCCAAAGAGCTCAGTATCGAGGTGGTGGCGGAAGGCGTGGAAGAACGCACGCAACTGGATTTCCTCAGTCTGCATCGCTGCGATCTGATCCAGGGCTACTATGTCGCCAAGCCGCTACCAGCAGACGGCATGCGCGATTTTCTGCGCCAACATACCCAAGTGGAGTCGAGCTGGCGCCCCTGACGCCTCCCCTTGGGCTGGCGCTAAGTATCTGATAGATTACGGCCCTCAACGTTAACGCCGCATTGAGGAGCCTATGCTGATCGCCGCAGCCGCTATTTTCGTCGGGTTAATCGTCCTGCTCTGGAGCGCGGACCGTTTTGTGGACGGCGCCGCCGCCACCGCCAAACACGCCGGCATGCCCGCGCTGTTGATCGGCATGGTCGTCGTCGGCTTCGGCACCTCGGCGCCGGAAATGGTGGTGTCCGCCCTGGCGGCGCTGGAGGGCAGTCCCGGTCTGGCGCTGGGTAACGCCGTCGGCTCCAACATCACCAATATCGCTCTGATCCTCGGCGTCACCGCCCTGTTAAGCCCTATCGCCGTTAAGTCCGGCATCGTACGACGAGAGCTACCCATCCTGATCGGCGTCAGCGCTGTCGCTATCTTGCTGTTGCTGGATAAACACCTGAGCAGAACCGACGCCTTCATCCTGCTCGGTATTTTCGTGGTAGTGATGGGCTGGTCGATCATGACCGGGCTAAAGGGAGATGGGGACGCGCTGGTGGGCGAGCTGGAATCGGAATACGAACAGGATCATATGAGCCTGAAAATGGCGCTGTTCTGGCTCGTGGTGGGTCTGGTGCTGCTCACCGCCAGTTCCCGCATGTTGGTGTGGGGCGCGGTGGAGACCGCCTCATTCTTCGGCGTCAGCGATCTGATTATCGGCCTGACCATCGTCGCCATCGGCACCTCGCTGCCGGAGCTGGCCTCCGCCATCGCCGCCACCCGCAAGGGAGAGCACGATATCGCCCTGGGCAACGTCATCGGCTCCAACCTGTTCAACACATTGACGGTTATCGGCATCGCCGGCGCTATCCACCCATTGACCACGGAGTCGGATATTCTCTATCGGGATTTCCCTGTCATGGGGTTCCTCACTATCACCCTGTTCGCATTCTGTTATAGCCGCGCTAACCAGGGGCTGATCAACCGCACCAAAGGCGGTTTGCTGATCGCCTGTTACGCCGCCTACACAATCTGGTTAGTGCAGTCGGCGCTGTCGCAGGCGTCTCTCGCCTGAAACACCAGTTCCTCGGGAAAAGAGAGAAGTGCGCCTTGCTGCGCGCGCTCCGCAGGAGGCAGCACGTCCATACTGGGCCATAATCCGCTGGACAGCGCGCTGGCGTAGCCATTATCGAGACCGCTGCGGCGCATCCTCTCCTGAGCGAGGCGATAATCGTAACTCAGGCGATGGTGGCGAATACGCAGGCGTCCCTCGCTATCCAACCTCAGCAACGCCCACCACACATCCGGGGAGCCATCATTGGCGGGCATGCCGATGACGCCCGGGTTATGCCAGATCGCGCCATTAATCGCCTGGGTGAAGGGAATGCCGCAATGGCCGGCGATCATCAGATCCGCATTGCAGTGCGCCACTTCCTCCCGCTTGGTCCCAATGGCGGTGGAGGCGAAGATAAATCGATTCAGAACCTCGGCGCCGCCATGTATCACCGCTGCGCGCCAGGGCCCAAATTGAAACCGGATACGACGGGGCAAAGCCCCCATCCAGGCCCTGGCCTCCGCGGACAAAGCCTGTCGACAGTAGCTGTACCAGTCTTCCGACAGCACCGCGCACTGACTGCCGGCGGTGAATCCGCACCCGCAATCGGCGGCGTCTTCAGCCAGCGACTCCTCGCAGTTTCCCATCAACACCTGCACGCCCCAGTCGCGCAAAGCCTCCACCACCTCCTGCGGCTCTGCGCAATAGGCGGCGACATCCCCGGTGCAAATGATTCGATCCGGGGTGAGGCCCAACGCCTCCGCCTGCTTGCGCAACGCCAGGGTCGCCTGAAGGTTGCCGTAGGGACCGCCAAACACCATGACAGCGTCATCGAAGGTTCCGAGATCAAGCGTCTTTTGCATCAAGGTCATGAGATCCGCCTTCACTCCAGCACCGGTTGCGGCGTCCGGGGCGAACGAAACGGAAAGCGCGCCCCCACCCAAAAAGCGGCGCATCCCACCGCCATCACGACCAGGGAAATCAGCAACAGTTTGCTGTATTTGTGACTAACGCCGAAAAGCGGCTCAATCAGGTTGCTATATCCGGACGACTCGGTGAAATACAGCGCCGCGCCCCCTACCGCCACGCAGAAGCTGGTTAAATAGCTCCATAGCGGCACATCACGCCAATCGCGCCACAAAGAGAAAAACACCACGGGAGTCAGATACATGGAAGCGGTTCCGCTCACCGCCACGGCGGCGAACAGGTCCTTGCCGCCGAAGAAGACGCACAGCAAACCGGCCGCCATGAACAACGCCATCGCGACGCGGCCGTTAGCCAGCGTTGGCCGCAACAAAGCCATATCCACCGCCGCCAGCTTGGCGGAGCTGGCCAGCGTGGAATCCAATGTAGACATCGCGGACACCACCAGCGCGGCGCTGAATATCAGCATCGGCGTTTCCCCCAGCAATCGGGTCAGCGCCGCGTTCATGTCTTCGCCCTGCAGCGCCTGCGCGCCGGCGAATACGCCCAGACACCCGAACAAGGTAATGCACAGACTGCTGATCCAGGCGGCATGAACAAAGCTCTTCCGCGTGGTTTGCCGGTCCGCCAGAAAGCCGCGGTCCATCATGACCGGGTCATGCATGGGATAACTCCATATCTGCAACAGCGCCACCGCCAGCAGGACAGGACCAGGGTCGTCAATGACGAAGGGTTTGAACAACAGGGTCGCGAAACTAAAGTCGTCCGCAGTGAGGGCTATCGCTATCAGCGCAGCAAGCACAACCAAAAAGACGCCCATCTGAAAGACATCCGTACGCAAAGAGGCGTGCAGGCCGCCCAATGCTGAATACAGAAGCGTAATGGCGGAAAATCCGAGAATGGCGATCACATAGGCATGGCTGCCATCGGAGCCGAAGAGAATGCCGATCACTAATAAATTGGCGAATACTTCGCTGACCAAACGAATTGCAATCACCAGGTTATAACAAGAGGCGCCTGCGCCACCGAAGCGCAACCGTAAAAATTCCTGAACGCTGTCGCAACCGTGACGAAATCGCAGACTGTCGATAATGGCCGCGCCAGTCAGAAAAGAAAGGTAATAGGCCGCGTAGGCCAATGCGCCCCACAGGCCATAGTAATATCCCAGGATCGCCGCATTCATCAGGGATCTGGCGAATATCCAGGTGGTGACCTGTGAAAATATCAGCGTTATTAAGCTGGGTTGGCGGCCATCCGGTGAGAGGCCTTTGAAGAAAGCGCCGTCACTTTTTGCGCGCGGCGAGAGAAAAATACTGAAAATGGCGATGATCGCCACAAACGCTGGCAAAAACGTCGCTGCCATGAAACACCCCTACAGGCCTGTAATTACATGCGAATATAGGACCAATTATTTGCATTAAAGTTTCCTTAACTTTCTAAAATTAGCTTGATTTCGAACGAATAGACATTATTTACATATGTACTCATGAAGCCTATTTGAAAAATCACGGAGTGTGGTTATATTGATAGGTGTGACGTTATTGTAGTCGTCTCTTATAGTGGGTCAGGCGCATTCCGCGCCGCCGATCACCAGCAGTAATCGTGCGTTATGAATGAAGATCCGAACAAGGACTTATCGGAGCGGTATCATTTGTGGCGCCCCTCGGTTTGGTATCAACATCTTTAGGGAGATTGTATGGACTGGGAAGCGTTATCTGATAGATAGTTGCCAAGGTTGATCCAATACCACCGCTTTAGCGTATTGATATTCAATTCTTCGAAAACTATCCAGTTCTGAATTCGTTATACGAAATCAGCTTGATAAAGCTCCTCATTCCTCAAGCAAAGTGAATTGATATGGGCATTACCGTTTTCAAAGACAGCAGCGACAGCACTCGTACCTACCTGCGAATTACCCGCGCCATCAACGGGCGCGAGCAACAACGCTACGTGCGGGTTGAAGGGGCCTCGAAATCAGCCATGAAAAGGGCGATGAAAGAGGCGAAGGAAATCGATCAGCGGTTGGAACAATGGCAGTCCGCCGTTCGTCAGCTCATGATGTTGAAAGGCGATACATTGATCCACGAGGATGGCACCATCCTCGGGTTGCAATTGCAAACCCGGCATCGGGAGGGCCGCAAGCCCGCCACGGAATTTAAACTACGGGTGAAGCTTCCTGGGCGGAAGCCGTTGTTTAAATCGGTATCGGTGGACAAGCATGGCTTTGAGAAAGCGTTCGAGCTATCCGTGAAACGCATCTGCGAATTACGGGGCATAACCGAGGATTCGGAGGCTTATGGCAAGATGCTGATGTGCATCGACGCCTACAAGGAGAAATATGACCTTCCCCCGGGTCTGTCGGAAGCGACCGCCATGCATTTGGACCGAGAGGATTCGCCTGAGAAAGCCGCCAACGAAAAAGGTTGGCTGGATCAGATTTCAGGCTGGTTCAAACGCTGATCCCAGTTTTCCGTAACTGATGTGGCGCGCCGCAACTGCATTGCGGCGTTTCCCGCACATACCGCCAGGCACAGGCGGGGCAGCCGTCCAGGAGGACCTTTGCGCCCGACACGCAGCCAAGCCTGACCGGCGGTTGGAAACACGCCGGGCTTTGCTCCGCACCAACCTCTTTATCACCGCCAGTGACAAAGCTTAACGCTGGTCGCCTCGTTGCGGCCATTGCGCTTAGTCTGCGACGGGCGCCTCAGGCGGTTGATAAGACGTGTTCGGTATTGGCGCGGATGCGACGGCGTTACGCCCGGCTTCGCTTTCACGTGCGCCGTCCCGCTGTGGACGGGCGATATGATGGGCGCGGAACTGGCGCTCAACCCGCATCACCACATCGCTTTGGAACGCCTTCTCGAAGCGAACGTCCAATACATAAGCCTTGGCCGTCAGGCGCACCGCCAGACGATCCGCCAGCGCCACTTCCGTCATGACGCAACTAATCGGCTTCTTCAGAAAAATGAAGCGGCTGGTGGCCAGCACTTCATAAACCAGGTTTTGCGCCAGCTCCAGGTCCGCATCAAGCGACAGATAAAACTCCGTCACCACCATCATGTCCAACGCGCCAGTGTTGCCGCTGGAAACCGTCTCAGTAATAAAGCGGGAGTTGGGAATCGTCACCATGTTGTCGTCCAGCGTGCGCAGACGCACGGAACGCAGTCCAATGCTGACAATCTCACCGTAGTCGTCGCCGAACGCCACCCGGTCCCCAACCTGAAAAGGTCGGTCAAACAACAACATAATGCCGGCGATCATGGACGCGGCGATGTCCTTCAGCGCAAAGCCAATGGCCACCACGGCGCTGCCGCCTATGGCCAGCAGAAATTCTTTCGGCGGTTCGATTACTGTGACCAGCAACCAATAGGTTCCGCCGATGTACCAGATAAAGCTGAATAAGGTGATCACCTGCAAGGTCAGGAAACGCTGGCTGGGCAGCTTGTCCATCAGGCTGTCGGAGAGATGCCGGGCCGCCCGGTTAACGCCCCAGAGGATGAAAATACCCAGGGCCAGCAGCGCGATTTTGCCGGGCTCGAACAGCCCACCCAGTTGCAACAGGTTTTCGACTGATTGGTTATCCATGCAGAATATTCTTCCTGCCCAGGTAAGTGGTTAAAGCCGGATACCAGAGCGCATGCACGCGATATCTGTCTTTCTCATCCCCCCACAAAATACCCGCCGCGCAGCCGGATTTCAGCGTCTGCCGCACCATCGCCAACGGCAGGGTGGTGGCCGCGGCGATTTCCTGCGGGGTGAGATTCTCATGCTGGATCACCGCCGCCAGCATAAAGCACTCATCGTCCTGCAAAGCGTTCAACACGGAGGTCGCCACACGCTGGGGAATGCCGATCTCCACCGTGCGGTGATCGAAACGGGCGGATTCCAGCCACAGATGCAACGCGGTCAATGGATTGCCCGCGCTCAGTTCCCACATCAGGTTGAAGACGCGGGTGTCAGCGGCTTTGAAGGACGCAGACTCCGTTCCCGCCAGCGCCGACAGTAACAATTCATCGTAACGCAAGCGTCGGTGTGAGGCATGATGACGGGACAACAGCAGCTTACGAATATCTGTAGGACTCCACTTGGGCATAGCGATGATCGTGGAAAACTGATGATGACGCTGGAAGACTCGGCTGAGATAACGCCAGGTCGGCGCATGCATGACGACAATCCAGAATGTGTCTGGAGAAGCGTCATTGAGATGCTGCAGGAAGACTTTGACGCCATCCAATGTCCCGACCTGCGCCAGTAAAAAGTTTTCCGCCTGATCGACAATCACGACTTTTTTCTGCGCAGCCGGCGCGTCCTCCTCCTTTCGCTCGGCGCCGGCGGCCGCAGACTCGGCGAGAAAGGCCGTCACCGCCTCCACGGATGTCAGCTTCGGCGGCGCGCTGAGAAAACGCACCGGCGTCTTATCCCAATTTTTCTCAAACTGGCTAACCAGAGAAGTCTTGCCGCTGCCGTGCTCGCCCACCAGCAACAGCATATTGTCCTCGCCCGGCTTCTCCGCCCAGTCGGCCGCTGGTTTGGTCAATGTCGCCAATAGCGCGTCATGAGCAATCACCGCCTGCTCCTCGCGAGGGCGGTCCAACATCCAGTAACGATAAGAGCGGGCCTGATATTCATCCGTTTCCGCATTTTCTTCCTCCGTCTCCGCGCTGGTGGCGGTTTCCAGATGCAGGCGCAGAATGCGTACGCTGAGAGAGCGGTAGGCGTCGAACTGTCCCAGCAGTTGATGCAAGCGCAGTAACAGATCCCAACCCTGCGCGACGATGAACAGCAGCGGCCACCAGGGAATGATCCAGAGACGATCCAGCAGAAGGGAGCAGGACTCGCGCGAGTTCACTGTACTCAACCGGCAGATAAACTTGTGGCAGACGTCGCCATGACGACGCAACGACAGTACCGCCAGACACCACAGATACAGAATCACGGCGCTCTGTACGATGAAATAAACGTATCCGCCTCCTGTGGCTAACGCCATTTCCCGCAACGCCCAGCACACCACAGCGCTGACCGCCAGACGTCCCGCCTCAGCCCGCAGCAGTTCGCCGGTTTGCTGAGTAACGAAAACGCCGCTTTGCCCATACATGCGGGAAAACAGCCACTCGCTCATGACCCGGATGCCGCGAAACAGCGCGTAAGCCACACCCAGGGGGCGCAGCAGATGAAACAGATACCAATGAGAAGGAGACAAATTGCTGAGAGTGACGGACAGCCACCAGATCATCAGCCAGGGCGCATTGGGCTTCAGCACCCAAAACAGACCGTTGACCAGCCGCATGGCGGCGGTCTGCCCCAGCAGTCGCAACAGTCGTCGCTGCAACTGCGACAACGCCTGCGTTGACCAGGCCGCCGCGCGCGCCATCAACCAGGCGGCCAGGGCCAGCAGAATCACCTGCAACGACCACAGCGACAACAGCGTTATTTGTTCCTGGCGTTCACGGGCCAGTGTGTATTCTTCCATCACGGGGCCGATCAACGCATTCAGGGTCATTTCCGGCAGCATGACCAACTCCTGCCGCAATCCTGTCCATTCCCGCTGCGGTTCACGCCAGGTACGCAACGCCGCTCTCACGCCATCGTCCGCAATGCGGTGATTGCGCAGATAAGTCGCCTGCACCCGCAGAGACTCTATAGCTTCAGCCAGCGCCTGGGGCCGCGCTTGCAAATCCGGAAGCCGCATCGCCAGCTCCCGCACGGGATTGCCGCTCAGCGCCAGGATCTGCGGCCACAAGTCGTCCAGGCTCCCGGACGCAGCGTCTACATATAAATGCGCAGCCAATTCCGCCAGCAATGTCTGCGTGCGCTGACTTATCACCGCCAGACGCTCCACGGCGGCGGTGCGTCGCACCGCTTCGGCCTGGGCTTCCGCGTCGGTTGTGGTTTTACCGGTCTCCGGCGCAGAGGGTGTCGGGCTCGCTACCGCCGCGTCAGGACCAACGTTTTGCGACGCCGCCTGGCGTTGCGCCAGTTCCGCCGTCAACGGTTGCAGGCGCTCTAGCTTCAACAGCAGGCGCTGCAACGCCCATCGGATATCCGCGGATTGAGTAAGCAACGTCAGCCGCGCTTCCCGCAATTGGGCTAATTGAGCGATCAGCTCCGCCTGCAGCGCCTGCATCGGTTTGAGCAGGCGCGCGCACTGATCCAGCCCCGACGGTGAGATAGGCAGATAGCCGTCGGAGCGCAGCACTTGCAGGTAATCCGCTACGGCGGAATCATCATCCAGCGCCACCGGCGTTAAATGCGATAGTTGAAATCCAGGCTCCACCTCGCCCCGTCGCAAAGCGGCGAAAGAGGCCAGATCACGTTGCGACTCCGCCAGACGCACGCGCCATTGTTGCTCCAACAGGGAAATGGCGTCGCAGGGATCGCGGGCGAGAGCAGGTTGATGCATCGCCAACAACGCAAAAAGCCCAATCAGGGCCCAGCGCCATCGCGACAATAAGACGGCAGGAACAGGAACGCCGCAGCGGCGGCTGGCGCCGCACGCTACGGAAAGAAAGGTGCGCATCGAAGACATCAAATTTCGATTACGTCCGCAGACAGGAGGGGGTTATCCCACTTCCCCTTTTTCGATGACTTGCGTTTCCTGCTGGGCATGGGTCAGCCACTCCTGCATTAACGAATCGCTCCAGGTCGTTTCAATATAGCCTGCGCAAACCGCGTTGACTTCAACTCCATAGGTACGGAAACGGGACGTCACCGGCGCGTAGAAGGCGTCAGCAATACTCCATTCTCCAAACAACCAGGGACCGCGGTTCGCGAAGGCCTCCCGACACTGGGTCCAGATTTCGCAAATACGCGCGACTTCTTCCCGAGTCGCCTCATCCAATTCCACCCGACGGCCGCTTGCGCGACAGTTCATCGGCATGGCGCCGCGCACACCAGGAAAACCAGAGTGCATTTCCGCGGTCACAGCGCGGGCCCACGCCCGATCCAGGGAGTCCCGGGGCCAGAATTCAGGCTTCTGTTCCGCCACCCATTCGGCGATGGCCAACGAGTCCCATATCGGACGACCATCAAGCAACAGCGCCGGCACTTTTCCAGCCGGTGAGTATTCCAACAGTTTTTCTTTGTAACCCGGCGTCATCAGGGGGACAAACACCTCTGAAAACGCCAGCCCGCTGCGCTTCAATGGCAGCCACGCGCGTAAAGACCACGACGAGTAATTCTTATTGCCAATAACGAGAGTAAGTTCAGTTTGCATAAGTCCTCCTTTGACTGGACAACTTTAGATCAAATTATCCGGCAATCCTAGATGGCGAGTGAAAGAAGTATTAATTTCATAGAGTTGCGCGTGTTTGGCCGGAAAAATCTTTTTACGCAGGCGAACTATGAAAACGGCCGCTTTTCTGTCAATTTATGGGGCCGGATAAGAAACTGACTCAGCATTTAATGCGAATCCGTCTATTATTATTTAATTACAACTGTTCCTTGAACGGCTGCAGCATGCTTCCGAGGCGTTTCCGCAGGGAGAATTCGAGGTCCAAAGCCCGAAAAAAATTTGCCTGTCCGTCATTCAAAGCTCATGCTTGTCGGTTATTTTTATGAAGGAAATGGTCATTTGAGGGCGTCATGAAAGCACTGCGTCTTATTTTGGTAGTATTCGGGCTGGGATTGATTTGCGCCCCCGCCCTCGCAGAGGGACTCAATGCGCCACAGGGAAGGGCCGTGCTTACCGTCAGCGGTAAAATCGCCAACACTAACGGTAGGAACGTAGCGAAATTCGATCTGGCTATGCTCGATCAACTGCCCCAGCACAGTATCAAGACCAGTACGCCCTGGTTTGATGCGCCGAAGACATTTTCCGGCCCGCTGGCGCGTGATCTGATGAAACTGGTGGGAGCGCAGGGCGGCAAGGTCAAAGCCATCGCTCTGAACGACTACGCCACCAACATCCCGATTCAGGATTTTCAAACCTATGATGTCGTGCTGGCCACGCGTATAGATGGAGAAACGTTAAACATCAGGGAAAAAGGTCCGGTTTTCGTCATCTATCCCTTCGACCTTGTCCCCGAAACCAAAAATGAAATTTTCTTTCAACGTTGTATATGGCAACTTGTTCAGATAAAAGTTGAGTAACCCGCATAACGCGTCATTTTCAGAGTAGATATTTTTGGTAAAGCGAATTCGGTCGATTCTCGGTGTTGTATTAGCCGCCGCCACAGTCATACTCGCCATCGCCGTTACCGCCACCATAGTCACGTTACGCGAAGGTGCGTTGGAGGTGCGAGTCGCGAAGGACGATTTGTATTGGTCTATTCATCAGATCGAAGTGGAAGTGATGAATATGCTGATCATCGCCCATGCGCTGCAGCATGGCGACCACCTGCCGGAAGATCTGGATATCCGTTACTCGGTGCTGCTCAGCCGCACCGACCTGTTCAAGAAAGGCGAGTTTCGCGAGGCCATCAGCCTCCTGCCAAAAACTCAGGCTTTGATGACCTCCGTCACTTACCAGATCGAAGCCCTGTCGCCTTTATTCGACAACGCCGTCAATGACCCCGACCCGATACTCCCCGAACTGATCGACAAGCTCGACGAAACCCGCCGCATCGCCCATGAACTGACGCTGATCGCCCATCAGGAACAGGTGACGCTGCGTGTAGCCAAACGAGACGAACTGGCCAATATCTTCTTCTATGCGGAAGTACTGCTGTCTGTGTTGGCGGTGACCGTATTGATCGGTTTCATTTCTCTGTACTGGCTGATGTATCTGGCCAAGCAGGCCAAGGTCGAAGCGGATTTCCATCGCCGTCGGGCGGAAGCCAACAGCGACGCCAAGAGCCGTTTCCTATCCAACATGAGCCACGAACTGCGCACGCCGCTGAATGCGGTCATGGGATTCGCCCAGCTCATGCAGATGGAAAGCCGCAATCTGTCCCGGGAACAGATGCAGAACATTGACGAAATCTACAAAGCCAGTGAACACCTGCTATCGCTCATCAACGACATCATGGATCTGTCCAAGATCGAGAGCGGCCAGCTCAGCATCAGTATCGAGCCCTGTTCGGTACAGTCTCTGGTCAATGAGTCCGTGTCCATGATCCGCTCCATGGCGATGATGAACAACATCAGCGTCTATGAACCGGAAGTGCGTCTGGATTATCTGATCAAGGTGGATCGCACCCGCATGGTTCAGGTGTTGACCAACTTCCTTACCAACGCCATCAAGTACAATCGCAAAGGCGGCTGGGTCAAGATCGAGCTGGAGCACGAAAGCCGCAGCGGCATGCTGTGCCTGAGCGTGGCGGACAACGGCATCGGCATTCACAAGAAAGATCACCATAAAGTATTCAAACCCTTCGAGCGCCTGGCTCAGGATATGGCCATCGAAGGCACCGGCATTGGTCTCGCCCTCAGTCAGCAACTGGTGTTATTGATGAACGGGCAAATCGGCTTCAAATCAAAAGAAGGCCAAGGCAGTCTGTTCTGGGTGAAATTCCCGATTCTCGATGTGGTCAAAGCCCAGGACCGCAGCGCCGTCAAAGCCGTGTCGCCGCGTCCGCCGGATTTGGAAATCCTCGCCGCGCCCAAAGCCACGGTGCTCTATATCGAAGACAACTACTCCAACATCCGCTTGATGGAGAGTCTGTTCGCCAGTATGCGCAACATCCAGTTGCTGACCACCAACAATGGCGAGCAAGGCATCGCCATGGCCCGCACTTACCGTCCGCAACTGGTGCTGTTGGATCTCAACCTGCCCACCACTTCCGGACTGGATGTCTGCTCCCGCTTTCAGGAAGATCCGGAACTCGCCGACATCCCTATCGTCGCCGTCACCGCCAATGTGAACGGCAGCCAGGAAGCCAGTCGGCTCGGCCTTAAATTTCAGGAGTTCATCCTTAAGCCCATCGACGTGGAGCAGATGAAATCCACTATCTTCAAATACCTCGGTCGACCACAGGCGCACTAGACGCGCCTGGCCCTCCAGCTACATTCCCACCTGCTTTTCGTCATCGCGTCGCTCTGTGTCCAACGAAACTTGGATATTTCACGGCTTTTCGTTTTATATTAACAGCATAGGTCTATTCACGCTGGCGCAGCCCCGCACGGCTGGCGTGCGCGCGGCGACGCTTGCTGTGCGGGTAGGCCATCAAAAAAGAAAAAGGGTTCAGGACGGCGTCGGTCGGATGCGCTCCGGCAGCGCCGACGATACTAATAAGCATAGAAATGGATGCGATTATGGACAAAGCAGTACACGCCTGCAGGATCTGCCTGGGCGGTGTGAAATATATGGGCGCCACGGACTTCAACAAATCCGGCAGTGATCATTTTGAAGGCCGCCGGGTCTTCCCCCCGTCCCTCATTCAAGTCGATTACTACCGTTGCCGCGAGTGCGGCTTCATGTTCACGCCCTATTTCGACGATTGGAGCGATGCGGACTTCGAGCGGCAGGTGTACAACAGCGAATACCTGAAAGCCGATCCGCCCTTCGCCGGCGAGCGAGCAGCCCGCCTGTCGCAATTCCTGACCCGCGCTTTGGGCGATGATCTAAGGGATGAATCCCTGCTGGACTTCGGCGGTGGCGAAGGGCATCTGGAGCGTCTGTTGCGTCATCAGGGCTTCAGTGATTGCGCCACGTACGACCCTCACCATCACGCCAACTGTAAAAAGCCTTCCCGGATTTACAACTTGGTCACCACCTTCGAAGTGGTGGAGCATGTCAGCGATCAGCATCATCTGTTTAAAGAGTTATGTTCGTTGGTGGCGCCGAACGGCGCGCTGTTACTGAGCACGCTGTTGCAGCCCAGAGATATTGAAATGCAGGGGGTGGATTGGTGGTACGCCTGTCCGCGCAACGCGCACATGGCGTTTCATACCCGACGCAGTCTGCAGCACGTACTGCAGACTCACGGCTTTTATCTGGAATCGCTCAGCGAAGAATTGCACATCGCATTCCGCCGCCCGAACGTGATCAGCGACAAGTTCCTCAGTCTGGGAGCCGCGTCTGTGCAGGTCAACGACACCGTCTGCACGAACTAGTCGATGATGTCGAGAACCGCCGCACTCACTGCGGCGGACGACGCTCAGTTCAACTCACCGCTGCATTCAAAACGCTTGAGTTGCTCTTCATAGGGCGCCGTGTTGAAGCCTTTGTCCTGCAGCCATTGAGGATTGTAGTAAGTATCCAGGTAACGCTCGCCGCCGTCGCAGATCATACTGACGACTGAACCGGATTCGCCCCGGGCGCGCATTTCCGCCAGCAACTGCACGGTGGCGTATAGATTGGTCCCCGTGGAGCCGCCGCAGCGGCGATTCAATAAATGCTGCAGCCAGCGCAGCGACGCCATGGAGGCCGCATCCGGCACTTTGATCATGCGGTCCACAATACCGGCGATAAAGGACGGCTCCACCCGCGGACGGCCGATGCCTTCAATGCAGGAGGGCTGCGCCAGGGTCAGGGAGGCATCGCGGGTCTGGTAGTAATCGTAGAACACCGAGTTTTCCGGGTCCGCCACACACAGCTGCGTCGCATGCTGCTGATAGCGCAGATAGCGCCCGATGGTGGCGGAGGTGCCGCCAGTGCCCGCGCTCATCACAATCCAGGTGGGAATAGGAAAAGGCTCCGCCCGCATCTGCTGGAAGATGGATTCGGCGATATTGTTGTTGCCGCGCCAGTCCGTCGCCCGCTCCGCGTAAGTGAACTGATCCATATAATGGCCATCGACTTCCCGCGCCAGTCGCTCCGCTTCGTCATAAATACTGCCGGTGCTGACCTTATGGCATTTGCCGCCGTAAAACGTGATCTGATCCAGCTTCTGCTGCGAGGTGGACGCCGGCACCACCGCGATGAAAGGCAGTCCCAGCAAGCGGGCGAAATAGGCTTCGGACACTGCCGTGCTACCGGAAGACGCTTCTATGATTGTCGTTCCCTCGCGAATCCAGCCGTTGCACAGCCCATATAAAAACAGGGAGCGCGCCAGACGATGTTTCAGGCTGCCGGTGGGATGGGTGGACTCGTCTTTCAAATAGAGATGAATATCTGGAATGCAGGGCAGATCGACCTTGATCAAATGCGTGTCCGCCGAACGTTGGAAATCCGCCTCAATCTTCTGAATCGCCTCACTGACCCAACTCATGCCCGATTACCTCTTAGTTCTATGGTTAGTTTTCAGAGTTATAAGTATATAGCCTTCAGCTATTAAACCCACTACTCAATTTGTCGGGTCTTTTTGTCCAGACCTTATTAAACATATACCAGAGCAGGTGAGTCGTTCCGTTATCTTACATTCGGTTACAAACGCTGACATTTTAACCGCTGCGACGGATGGGATTTCCTTGTAAATACCGGGGGCTTTCTGTAGCATTCGCGCCCTCCCAAATCCTGCAGCAATTTTCCGGCCAGTTCCCGTTGCGCGCCTACGTGCGTGGCGATTGGCAGCGCGCGCGTTATCCCCAGATGTCGTCGGGAACCGGAAAGTCGTGTGCTCAGGCGCTGTGGAGCGAAAAGTATTTCGTCGCCAGGGACGGCATCGGCTTAACCGCCAACCCGGGAGCCGGTCGCAACGCCGGTCTCCCACCCTTTTTCCTGGCGTCTATACGCTTGTCGCTCTTCCTCTGCTTTGGCATGATGCCCCACTGACGTTTCACGGGAGCCCGCCATGTCATCCGCCCTCACTCTGATCGCCGGCCCAAAGGCCTTGCAACACATCCGCAATCGCGGTCTGAAAGCGAATGACTTCAATCTGCTGGCCGGAGCATCCGGCGGACCCAAATGGTTCATCCTGTTCGGGCTGGACAAGTATCTGTCCGGTGAGTTTTTCAAAGATCGCAGTACGCCGCTGCACACCCTCGGCTCTTCCGCCGGCGCCTGGCGCATGGCCTGCTTCGCCCAGAACGATCCGGTGGCGGCGATCACCCGGCTGGCGGAGCATTATTCCCAGGAACGCTACTCCGACAAACCCGACGTGGCGGAGATCACCGCCAAAGCCAGGCTGATGGTGCAAACCACGCTGGGCGCCAATGGCGCAGCGGAAGTCGCCGCTCACCCTAGTATACGCACGCATATTCTGGCGGACCGTTGCCGCGGTCCCGCCGCTTCGGAAAAAGTCTGGCTGCAGTTATTCGGTCTGGCGCTGGCGGCCGGGGCCAATACGCTGAGTCGGCGAGCGCTGGGATTGTTCTTCGAGCGTGTGCTGTTCCACACCGGCGCCGAACCGGCGTTGCAGTTAAAGGATCTGCCGACCCGCACCGCTCCTCTCCATGCGCAGAATCTGGAGCAGGCGCTAATGGCGTCAGGCGCAATACCGCTGGTACTCTCCGGCGTATCCGGCATTACGGACGCCCCCAAAGGCGTTTACCGTGACGGCGGCATTCTGGATTACCACTTTGATCTGCCTTTTAACCAAAGCCAGGGGCTGGTCCTTTACCCGCACTTCAGTCAGCAGGTAACGCCAGGATGGCTGGATAAAAAGCTGCCTTATCGACGCGTCGATCCCCGCCATTATGACAACGTGTTGATGCTGGCGCCGTCCAGGGATCTGGTGGCGAAACTCCCCTACGGCAAAATATCCGATCGTAATGATTTCAAGCATCTGGATGCGGACAGCCGCCTCAAATACTGGCGCACAGTGTTGCAGGAAGGCGAGCGCATGGCGGACGCCCTGCACGAAATGGTCGCCACCGGCAAAGGCCTGGACGACATTCAGCCCTTCCAGCCCTGACCACAGGAACTTAATTGCAAGGAAACGGAGAGGATAGGCTAAACGAGGGGAAACCACCGCCGCCCCCTCAGGGACGACGATGGTGAATGCCTGACAGGCGGGATCAGGCGGTCTCGATATCCACCAGGATTTCTCCCGGCGTGACGCGGTCGCCTTTCTTGGCGAAAACGCCTTTCACCACGCCTGCGACGCCGACTTTGATCTCGGTTTCCATCTTCATGGCTTCGATAATCAACACTGCGTCGCCAACGGCCACGGTCTGACCTTCCTTGACCAGCACATCGACAATGTTGCCGGGCATGGCGGTAGTGATATGACCGGGCGCGGAAGCACGCTGACGCTTGCCGCCGCCTTCAGCCGGCGTATAAGCGCCGGTGGATTCGATCATGATCTCTTCCGGCTCGCCGTCCACCGTCATGTAGAAACGACGCTCGCTCTCGCTGCCGGGGCTGACGCCCGTGACATGAATGTCGTAGGTTTCGCCGTGAACAGTGATCTTGAACTCGGTCGCCACGCCCGCCGCCTTGGCGTCCGCCTTCGGCTGCAACGGCTCCGGCTTGAGAGTGCCCGCTTTGCGCCCTTGCAGGAAGGGCTTGGCCACTTCCGGGAACATAGCGTATGTCAGCATGTCTTCATCCGACTCCGCCAGATCGCCCACTTCTTCTTTCAGCTTGTGCAACTCCGGCTGCAACAGGTCTGCGGGACGACAGTCGATCACGTCTTCCTTGCCAATTGCCTGCTTCTGCAACTCCTGATTCACCGGCGCCGGCGCCTGACCGTACCAGCCCTGCAGATAGCGCTTCACTTCGTTGGTGATGGTTTCGTAACGCTTGCCGGTAATGACGTTAAGCACCGCCTGAGTTCCCACGATCTGGGAGGTCGGCGTCACCAGCGGCGGATAGCCGAGGTCTTCGCGCACCCGTGGAATTTCGGCGAACACGTCGCGAATGCGATCCAGCGCGCCCTGCTCTTTCAACTGGTTGGCCAGGTTGGACATCATGCCGCCAGGCACCTGATTGATCAGCACACTGGTGTCGACGCCGTTGTATTCGCTTTCAAACTGATGGTACTTCTTGCGCACTTCACGGAAATGCGCCGCCACCTCGCCCAGAATTTTCATATCCAGACCGGTTTCGTAGCCCGCCGCTTTCAAGGTCGCCGCAATGGTTTCCGTGGGCGGATGGCTGGTGCCGCCGGCGAAGGAGGAAATACAGGTGTCGAGATGATCCACGCCCGCTTCCACCGCCTTCAACTGGCACATGGACGCCATACCCGAGGTGTAGTGGGAATGCAGGAAGATCGGCAGTTTCAAGGACTGCTTAAGCGCGCTGACCAGATCGAAAGTCACTTGCGGCGTCAGCAGACCCGCCATGTCTTTGATGGCGATGCTGTCCGCGCCCATATCCGCCATACGCTTGGCCTGGTCCACGAACGCCTCGACAGTATGCACCGGGCTGGTGGTGTAGCAGATCGTGCCTTGAGCGTGCTTGCCGGTTTTCTTCACCGCCGCAATGGCGGTTTCCAGGTTGCGCACGTCATTGAGGGCGTCGAAGATGCGGAATACGTCGATGCCATTGCTGGCGGCCTTTTCCACAAACGCCGTCACCACGTCATCGGAGTAGTGTCGGTAGCCCAACAGGTTCTGACCGCGCAGCAGCATCTGCAGACGCGTGTTGGGAATGGCTTTACGCAGTTGACGCAGTCTCTCCCAGGGGTCTTCCTTCAGGAAGCGCACGCAGGCGTCGAACGTGGCGCCGCCCCATACTTCCAGAGACCAGTAACCGGCTTTGTCGAGTTTTTCCGCCACCGGCAGCATATCTTCCGTGCGCATGCGGGTGGCGATCAGCGACTGGTGGCCGTCGCGCAGGATGACGTCAGTGATGTTTATTTTCTTACTCATACTTAATTCGCTCCCTTACATGCCCGCCTGCGCGGCGACCGCCGCTGCGAGCGCGGCGGCCAGCGATTCCGGCCGACGTTTGATGGAATAGTTGATCAGTTCAGGATGGGCTTCGACGAAACCGGTATTGAAGTCTCCCGCGCGGAACTCGGGATGCCGGAGAATCTCGCGATAATAGGGGATCGTCGTACGAATCCCGTAAATCTGCATATCCTCCAACGCCCGCTCGGCGCGCTCCAGCATGTCCTCCCAGGTCAGATTCCAGACGATAAGCTTGGCGCACATGGAATCGTAGTAAGGAGGAATGGTGTAACCGGTATAAATCGCCGCATCGGTCCGTACGCCCGGGCCGCCGGGAGAGTAGTAGCGGCTGATGCGTCCGAAGCTGGGCAGAAAGCCGTTTTTCGGGTCTTCCGCGTTGATGCGGAACTGGGCGGCGAAACCGCGATAGCTGATGTCCGCCTGCAGGAAAGGCAGGGGCTCGCCTGCGGCGATGCGGATCTGGGTTTTGACAATGTCGATGCCGGTGATTTGCTCGGTGATAGTGTGCTCCACCTGCACCCGGGTGTTCATCTCCATGAAGTAGAAGCTGCCGTCATGATCGAGCAGAAACTCCACCGTCCCCGCATTTTCGTAACCCACTTCCCTGGCGACTTTCACCGCCAGTTCGCCCACATAGTGGCGCTGTTCGTTGGAGAGCTGCGGCGAGGGCGCCAATTCGATCAGTTTCTGATTACGGCGCTGAATGGAGCAATCCCGCTCGTACAGATGCACGACGCCGCCATGAGCGTCCGCCAACACCTGCACCTCGATATGACGCGGGTCGACGATGCACTTTTCCAGGAACACTTCCGCACGGCCAAACGCCTTGGTGGCTTCAGAAATAACCCGTTGATAGTTGCTGCGCAGGTCTTTCTCGTCGTTACAGCGGCGAATGCCGCGTCCGCCGCCGCCGGAGGTGGCTTTCAGCATGACCGGGTAGCCTAAGCCCGCGGCGACTTCCACCGCGTGCTCCAGATCCCTCAGGTTGCCTTCGCTGCCGGGAGTCACAGGCACGCTGGCGCGCTTGGCGCTGTTGCGAGCCTCGGTTTTATCGCCCATTTGTCGAATGACGTCGGCGCTCGGACCAATAAATTTCACCCCCCGCTGGGCGCAGATTTCCGCCAGCTCAGCGTTTTCGGAGAGAAATCCATAGCCCGGATGCAGCGCGTCACAGCCTGTCTCCACCGCCAGATTCACGATCTGATGCGGGTTGAGATAGCCCTGCAACGGATCGGACCCCAGGCAATGGGACTCGTCCGCTTTCTTCACGTGCAAGGCGTAACGGTCTGCTTCCGAATAGATCGCAACAGATCGAATGCCCAGTTCGCGACAGGCGCGGGCGACCCGCACCGCGATCTCGCCGCGGTTGGCTATCAATACTTTTTTGATCGACAGCCTGGGTCTCGATGATGATTGTGGTTGTGATGATGTAGAAGTTACAGGCACTGGAATTATCCCTCTTCTTTTCTTTAGTGACTAAATGAGAGTCATTTAGCCGGCGATAAGTCTAGCGGGAAATACGTATGTCTGTGAAGAAAAGTAACGTCATTGTGTCGATAAAGTTTATTAATCGACTCTCTGAGCGGCCTGATCAGGCCGCTTCTTGCGCCTTTCGCGGCGATTGAGAAGGCTTTTTCGCGCCGTTTTCAATCACTGTACTGGAGTCCTCTTCCACAGAGGGCGCTGTTTTATCCCCGCGCCGCTCATGCAGGAAACGCAACACTTCGGCCCTTAAGTGGTTATAGCGGCTGTCATCCGCCAGCGCCAGCCGATCGCGCGGACGCGGCAGGTCTACAGGCAGCACTTCGCCAATGGTCGCCGCCGGCCCGTTGGTCATCATAACGATGCGATCGGACAGCAGCACCGCTTCATCCACGTCGTGAGTGATCATGACGACCGTGTTGTTAAGCGCATTCTGGATTTCCATCAAAGAGTCCTGCAAATGCGCCCGGGTTAACGCGTCCAGCGCGCCGAAAGGCTCATCCATCAGCAGCACCGAGGGCTCCATCGCCAAAGCGCGGGCGATGCCGACCCGCTGCTTCATGCCGCCGGAAATTTCTGACGGCTTCTTGTGCATGGCGTGATCCATATGCGCCAGACGCAGATTGTGCTCGATCCACTCCTTCATTTCCCGCTTGTTCTTTTTGCCGCGAAATACCTGACGCACCGCCAGCTCCACGTTTTCATAAGCGGTCAGCCAGGGCAACAGGGAATGGTTCTGAAACACCACCGCCCTCTCCGGCCCCGGCTCGTTTACTTCCCTGCCGTCCAGCACGATGCCGCCTTCCGTGGCCTGCAACAGCCCAGCGATGATATTGAGCACCGTGGACTTACCGCATCCCGAATGCCCAATCAGGGAAACAAATTCCCCTTTCGCAATGCGCAGATTGACCCGATCCAGGGCTTTGAATTTCCCTTTTGGCGTATCGAATTCTATGCTGACATGGTCGATCAACAAATGTTCAGCGGACATAGGCGACTCCTCTTGATTAAAGCTCACAGGTTCAATTTGTTCAGCGTATGTCCGCTGTTTTATCCCAGGCGATGCGACGCTGTATGGCCAGCATGACGCGGTCCAGCGCAAAGCCGATAAAGCCGATGGTGAACACCTCCACCATGATGCGCCCCAAGGAATTGGAGCTGCCGTTCTGAAACTCATCCCACACGAATTTGCCGAGCCCCGGATTCTGCGCCAGCATTTCGGCGGCGATCAGCACCATCCAGCCCACACCCAATGACAAGCGCATGCCGGTGAAGATCATCGGCACGGCGAACGGCAGCACCACTTTGCGCACCTTGGTCATCCAGGACAGGCGCAGCACCAGACTGACATTGTTCAGGTCCTTGTCCAATCCGGACACGCCCACGATGGTGTTGACCAAGGTCGGCCACATGCAGCACAGGGTGACGGTGATGGCGGAGTTGATGAACGATTTCTCCAGCAACGGATCATCGGTGACGTACACCGCGCTCACCACCATGGTCACCAACGGCAGCCAGGCCAGTGGCGACACCGGCTTGAAGATCTGAATCAGTGGATTCACCGCCGCGTACATGGTCTTGCTTAACCCACACACGACGCCAACCGGCACGGCGATCAGCACCGCCAGACTGAAGCCCACGAAGACGGTATAGAGGCTGGTGACAATCTGATCCAGATAGGTCGGACGTCCGTTGTAGGAACGCCACTTCACTTCCGCGGCAGGGTCCTGCGCCAGCTTTTTCGCGTTGCGCTCTTCCTGACGTTGATAGAACGCTTTCGCCTTTGCCCGCTCTTGTCGGTGCTCCAGCCATAGTCCCTGCGCCTGTTCCCAGACTTGCGCCGGCCCCGGCACAGCCCCCAACGAGGTCTGAATGCGCGACGCCGCCGCGTCCCAGACGCCCAGAAACAATAGAAAAGCCAGTAGCGGCACGCCAACGCCCCGCACAATTGCAGAGAGCTGCTCACGGGGATTTTCCCCTTTCAGCAACCGCACCCAGGGCGCCAGCCAAGCCGCGCTTTCCAGCCGTTGAGAGAGTTGAGCCATCATTTATCCGTCCTCACGCCAAAGGCGTCGGGCGCGCCCGACGCAGAGCCGTTATTCCACTGTCTCGTCGCCTTTCAGACCGATGCTGAAGCGCGCGAGATAAGCATTAGGTTGGCGACCATCGTAGGTGACGCCATCAATAAACTCGGACTGCGGCGGACGGAACCCGTCTTCACTGGCGAAGTCGGGAAAGTCGGATTTCGCCATCTTGCCTTCCGCGATCAATGCTTCCGCCGCTTTGCGGTATATATCCGGGCGATAGACCTGCTTCGCGGTTTCCATATACCAGCTGTCAGGCTTGGCTGCGGGAATCTGCCCCCAACGACGCATCTGGGTGAGATACCAGATGGCGTCGGAGTAGTAGGGATAAGTGGCGTGATAGCGGAAGAACACGTTGAAGTCCGGCAGAGCGCGCTTATCGCCTTTTTCGTACTCAAACGCGCCGGTCATGGAGTTGGCGATTACCTCATAGTCCGCGCCGACGTAATTGGACTGGGACAGGATTTTCACCGCCTCGGGGCGATTGGCGTTGTTGTTTTCATCCAGCCATTTGGCGGCGCGAATCATCGCTTTCACCACGGCGATATGGGTATTGGGATATTTATCCGCCCAGGCTTTGGAAACGCCAAACACTTTCTCAGGATTATTTTTCCACAGCTCGTAATCGGTGATGACCGGCACGCCAATGCCTTTGAAGACCGCCTGCTGATTCCAGGGTTCTCCCACGCAGTAGCCGAAGATCGTGCCCGCCTCCAAAGTGGACGGCATCTGCGGCGGCGGCGTCACGGATAGAAAAGCGTCGGCTTTGATCTGACCAGTGATGTCGCCCTTATGCGGCGCGTAGTAACCGGGATGAATTCCGCCCGCCGCCAGCCAGTATCGCAGTTCATAGTTATGGGTGGAGACGGGAAACACCATGCCCATCTTGAAGGATTTGCCTTCGTTCCGGTACTTCTCCAGAACCGGCTTGAGGTAATCCGCCTTGATAGGATGCACCGGCTTGCCGTTCTCCATCGGGATATGCTTTTTCATCTCCCGCCAGACATCGTTGGACATGGTGATGCCATTGCCGTTCAGGTCCATGCTGAACGCGGTAATAATGTGCGCCTGAGTGCCAAAGCCGATAGTGGCGCCCAGCGGTTGCCCCGCCAGCATGTGCGCGCCGTCCAACTCTCCGGTGATCACCCGGTCCAGCAGTACTTTCCAGTTGGCCTGAGCCTCCAGTTCCACGTACAAACCTTCGTCTTCAAAAAATCCCTTTTCCCGCGCAATCGCCAATGGCGCCATATCGGTTAACTTGATGAAACCAAACTTCAAATCTTCCTTCTCCGGCTCCGCTGCAAAAGCGCCGCTTACGCAACAGGACAGGACAATCCCCTTCACCAGATTCTTTAGCGTTATCGTGACTTTCATGGTCCGCTCCGAGGTTAAGAACTGACCACATCAATCCAACATTCATACCATTGGCGGATTTTTATCTTTTAAATCATTATGTTGACATTCAGTCATCTTAACGACGCACTTTTTTGGCGCTGGCGAAAATCACCTGACGCACCAAGTTATCCCAACACCATGCACTATGTCCGGCGCGTATCGCACCATTTGAGTGAACATTGACCACCCCGCTCGCCCCATCACTTTGGCTTTTCCTCACAGGTAAGCGATACTTTGTCATATTCCTTTCTCGAACTGCTTGAACGGCAAGAACTGCATGAATTACATAAACTGAGAGGCATCTGTGGTCAGAGGCGCGTCGTTATGGGTCGCTCTGCTGTTTTATTGCTGCGCAGCAAATGCTGCGCAATATCGCTTCGCCCTGTTGATTCCCAACGACACTCCGTTTTGGAACCGGGTGGCGTTGTTTGCGCAAAGCGCTGCGGAAGACCTGGATGTGGAGCTGCATGTGCTGGACGGCGACGCCGACCGCCATTTGATGCTGCGGCAGTTCGAACGCTTGCTGAAAGAGCGGCGTAAGTTCGACGCCATTATTTTTCCGAACTTTCTGCAGACGGCGGAAGCCTTCATCCCCCTCTGTGAAAGCTCGCCGGTGATTTGCGTGCTCTATAACAGCGGCCTCGAAGGAGAGGCCGCCGACACGCTGGGGAGTCCCAAGCAGCGCTTCGAACACTGGATCGCCCAACTGCTGCCGGACGATATCGGCTCCGCCACCGCCGTCACTGTCGCGCTGATTCGTAATGTCAGAGCCAACGCTCCCGGACGCCGGGTCAATATGATCGCCATCAATGGCTTCGCCGCCGATGGCCCGGCCATCGCCCGGGAGAAAGGGTTGCGCACGGCGGTAGGCTTATTCGACGACGTCACGCTTAATCAGGTGGTGTACACAGACTGGAGCGCCGAAGATGCGGAAAGTCGCACGATGGGGCTGCTGGAGCGCTTTCCTGACACCAACGCCATTTGGTCCGCCAACTATCGCACGACTGTAGGCGTCCTGGCCGCGTTAGAGAAATACCAGCGCACGCCGGGCCGGGATGTCTGGGTCAATTCCTATGACATCAACCCGACCTCTCTGCGCCAGGTAAGCGAAGGCGCGCTCACGATCACCGCCGGCGGCCACTATGTCGAAGGGGCCTGGGCGGTCATCCTGGCCTTCGATCATTTACAGGGTAAGCCCCGCCCGGTGGCCACCAGCGTGTTTCATACCCCTCTGCTGCTGGCCAATCACCGCAACGCCGGCAAGATCATCGCCGTGCTGAAGCGCCTGGAAGACTATCCACAGACCCTGCGCAAAGTCGACTTCTCCCGCTATTCCCTTGCCTTGAACCCAACCATCTCGGCCTACAACTTTTCCCTTGAATCCGTAATTGAACAAATGGCGCTAACGAGCAATTATTAACATGGCAATGATATTGGCATGTTGATCATCAGGCGCATGGACGCGCCTGCGCGGCGTTAAGCCGCGGGAGACAGGGCCTGACATGTGCAGGCCCTGTCGTTGCAGACAAATAGAAGGAAGCTATTTGTCTGCCTGATTAATCGTCATCCTGTTTGATAAAGGTGACGCCAGCGATACCCGCCACGGTGGAGGATTTGCCTCCCTTGCTGTCGAAATGATAGAAGCTGACGCGCTCGGTGCGCCCATCATCGAACTGCAGGGTGAGCGCGTATTCGCTCAGGCGATATTTCCCGGCGGCGCCAGCGTTGGCGTAGGTGGAGACGCCCGCGCCTGCAGACGCCACAGAGCCGCCGGAAGACCGGTTCAGTTCAAAACGTCCGTCACGGGTGAAAGTGATGGTTTGCGCTGAGGCGATGACATCCATCATGCCCATTTCAGCGCTGGGCATGATCATGGTTGAACCGGCTTTCCAGGTTCCATCCAGTTTCGCGTTCTTGTCTGCAGGCCATACTGGATAAACTTGGGGAACCTCCCTGGGATCGTCTCCGGGAATACTAAAAATGTAGGTATCGCCCTGCTCCTTCCAAGTACCCCAGGCTCTGGGCCGGACGCGCCGGGAAGCTGTTACATCCAGGTCTTCCAACGCCAGGTCGAAATCACGATACAGATCGCCGTTACTGAACAGAATCTGAGGTTTAAATATCAGGCTGAAGCCGTTTGTCGAGGAGATCAGCACTACCTTCTCCACCTCATCCCAATCCGGGCCGCTCCCCTGTTTCAGGTACTTATCCATCTCAGCGGAAATAAGGGACACCTTCACCGCAGGTTTATCGCCTTGGTTCCGGGATGAACTGGGAGCCGCCTTTGCAGCGTCGGCATGGTGTGGAGAAGTCTTCAACGTTCGATAAAAATCCGGATTATTGCGGACCGGATTGAATTCATCGCTGGCGATGGCTTCCGCCATCGCCTTACATAGTCGCGGCATCTTACTTTCCAGAGAGCGGCGCATTTTGAGTTTGGCGGTCTCCAGAAGATAGCCCGCTTTCGGGTTGTCCTCAGCGCGACGACGCACCACGGCCTCCACCTGCGCAACCTGATTGCGCTCCGCCCACTGCTGGTAAGTCACTTCGCTCACCACAGACAACTTCGCCTCGTTACAGAGCGCCCGGCTGATGCGTATGGCCTCGATACGTTGATAAACATCCGCCAGCCCGTCGGCGGCGCGTGCAGGCGACGACGCCAATACAGAGACGGCGATAATCGCCAGCGCCAAAATCGGCGTGCTGCGCCAGGCGTGAATAAATAGGGTCGACCGACAAACGCATAACATGATGATTGATCCCCTGACTGGAAAATTGGAATATTGATCTGCTGTTGAAACGCTCCAGTTAAACAAGCCCCGCCTGGGGCGATAACTGGGGAAAACCCCAGGCGCCAGCAGTATTTCATCAAGAAAACCAGGAAACTTTTATGACGCAGCCGAATCGATACGCGATCGCCATTCATGGAGGAGCGGGGACCCTGTCCAAAGGAATGCTCACAGAGGACCAGGAGAACGAAGTACACGCCGCCCTGCGGCAAGCGGTCATGGCGGGCAAACAGATATTAGCCCAGGGAGGAACCAGCCTGGACGCCGTCGAGGCGGCGGTGCGCGAGTTGGAGAACAGCGAGTGGTTCAACGCCGGCAAAGGCTCCGTCTACAACTACGATGGCGACCATGAACTGGACGCCTCCATCATGGACGGAGCCACCCTGAAAGCCGGCGCCGTGGCGGGCATCCGCAACAGCCCAAATCCTGTGACCGTGGCCCGCGCGGTCATGAATAAGTCCGAACATGTCCTGTTGGCGGGTGAAGGCGCTGACCGTTTCGCCAAGGCCATGGGATTGCCCCAGGTGGAAAACTCCTGGTTCGGCACCCCCATGCGCCATAGCCAGTGGCGTCAGGCCCAGGATAAAGCCAAGCCCAGCCTGGAGCCGGGCGCAGAGGACTATAAATTCGGCACCGTGGGCGCTGTCGCCTTTGATCAGGCCGGCAACCTGGCCGCCGCCACGTCCACTGGCGGCATGACCAATAAAAAGTACGGCCGTGTGGGCGACTCTCCACTGATCGGCTGCGGCGCTTACGCCGACAATCGCAGTTGCGCCGTCTCCACCACCGGACATGGCGAATATTTTATCCGCCATGTGGTGGCGCATGAGGTGTGCGCCCGTTATCGTTATCTGGGCGAATCGCTACAGCAGTGCGCGCACCAGGTATTGTTCGAGGAGTTACAGCCCAGAGGCGGCGAAGGCGGACTGATCGCCATCGACCATACCGGCGCAGTGGTGTTGAATTTTAATACGGAAGGCATGTATCGGGGCTGGAGCGAAGGCGATGGCGAGGTTTTCACCGGCATCTACGGTGACGACGCGGTGCGCCCCAGTAAGGCTTAACGGCCATAGCCGCTAAGATTTAGCATTATTTTTAGCCAAAACAGTGGGATAGACTATTCTTAAAGAAGGTTTTTGACAAAAGCCCTCTTCTCTTCCGTCAGGACGCGAGGGGGCTTTGCGCCGTTTGTCAGTACTTTCTGGGGATGTCTATGCCTAAATTGCTGCGTTTTTTCACCACCCGGCTGTTGCGGCCGGTGCTTATCGTGTTGTGCGTTGCGGTGGCGCTGCAGATTGTCGCCAATATTCTGCTCGGACAATTTCAGTTAAACAATCTGGTCAAAGAGGTCGAGTCCGGCCTGCGTGACAGCCGCCAGAAGGTCAGCACTGAATTGAGCGCGGCTGAAAGCACCGTCGCCACACAATTACAGACCATGTCCGACAACGCCCAGCAGCAGCTACAGAGTAAGCTGGGCGCGCAGTTGGAGAATCAGCGCAAGGATATCGCCCAGAATCTGCGACAGACCCTGGATGAAGGGGTTAAAAACCTCACCGGCATCGTCGCCGCTATCGCCCCGCCCGCTATCTGGGACCGGGACACGCCTGAATTGACGCGCCTGGCGCAGTTGGTGGATAACAGCGACTCTATCGTGTTCGCCGGCTTTTATGGCTTCTTCGGTCAGGAACCCGAGCAGTTGACCCGCTATGTCGACCGCACCGATGAGAAAGTGCAGGAGTTGATCAAACAGGGCGAAGGCAAAGGCTCGCTGGCCAAAGTCATCGATGCGGCGGAGAAAGATCCCGGCATCGTTGTCATTCGTACGGACATTGCGCCACAGGGAGCGGTGATCGGCCAGTTCGTGGTTGGCGTCAGCACTTCCCGCATCGACGGTCAGATGGAGCGCCTGAAAGGCCAGTTCTCAGATCTTACCAACCAGAGCAAAGTGGCGGTGGCCAATGTCCTCGGCAGTGAATTGTCACGCGTGTCAGAGGCGCTGCGACTGTCTCTGAAAAACACCGAAACGCAAACGGACGAGTCCATTTCCTCTGCCGTTCTACAAATTCGCGAGGGAGCGGAGTCGTTAATTGGCAGTCTGACCACGGCCTCTCTTGCAGCAGGAGTTATTTTGGTCGTGCTGATATCCCTGGTGCTGGGCGTACGGGTAGTGTTGAAGGTGGATGTGCTGAGCAAAGCCATCTGGAACATCGCCGAAGGTGAAGCGGACCTGACGCAACGGGTGAGGATTCAGGGCAATGACGAAATCGCCGATGTGGGCAAAGGCCTCAACGTCTTTATCGAGCGGATACAGAAAATCGTGTTGAACGTCAATAAATCCGCGGAACTGGCTTCGTCGCAATCTGATGAATTAAAGCAGAACACCCAGCACGCCGATGAAGCCGTGGCGCATCAAAAGCAGGAAATTGAACAGATCTCTTCCGCCATCTCAGAAATGTCCAGCAGCATTCATCATGTGGCGGAGCATGTGCAGCTGGTGGCCAATGATGTCGACCACATCAAGTCGGAAACCAAGAAGTCCGGCTCTATCTCGCATAATCTGCGCAATATGTTGCATTCGCTGCAAACGGAGATGAGCAATGCGGAAGAAGTCGTCAATCAACTCGACTCTCACAGCAAAGAAATCGGCTCCGTATTGCTGGTGATACGCACCATCGCCGAACAAACCAACCTGCTCGCGCTTAACGCCGCCATCGAGGCTGCGCGGGCGGGAGACAGCGGGCGCGGTTTCGCGGTGGTGGCGGATGAAGTGCGCACTCTCGCCAATAAAACCCAGCAGTCCACCACAGAGATTCAAAACCGCATAGACAGCCTGCAAACCGGCAGTCAAAGCGCCGTACGTTCCATCAGCGCCGCGTCAGAACGGGCCAAGCGCTCCAGCGAGGCGTTCACCGAGTCTGACAGCAGTCTGGAGAACATCAACCAGTTAGTGATTGGTCTGTACGATCGCACCACTGAGATCGCTTCCATGGCGGAGGAGCAAAGCGGCGTCGCGGAGGAGATCAACCGCAATATCGTCAATATCGCCGACGCGTCGGAGCGCACACAGCAGTCCGCCGCCGAATCCGCCCAAGCCGGAGCCAGCATTCAGCAGTCCGTGTCGGATTTGCGACGGCAGGTATCTGAATTTGTGGTGTAGCGCCCGACGTTTTCTAAGGGACTAATAGGGCCGATACGTGCTCATGCACTGGGCGATGTGATTGGACGCGTCATTGAGACACTCGAAGAACTGACGTTGTTTGCCTTGCGCCTGCGAACACTCGCGCTGGGTTAGCTTGCCTTCAATGCGCTTCAACTCAGGCATGCCCTCATCGTATTGCGCCTGCGTCATGTGGCCGGAGTTCAGGTTTTTCCTGGCGACATCTCGCATGCTCGACAGCCAGTCCTTGCCATTGCTGATGGATTTAGAGCAGAAATCCGATCCCAGCGCTTCCCCTGACGCCGAACCTTCATCGTCCGTAGCGACGGGCGCCGCATCCTTTTTGATTTGCTCCTGCTTCTGCCCCGGGCAGGGACGATCCGAAAACGTCATATTGCCCGACGCATCCGTACACTTGTAAATACCCGCTTCAGCCATCCCTGGCAATAACAAGAAAACCACCGCCAACTTCCGCATTTCCAACTCCAAATACTCAGCCCACGCCACTCCTAACGAGCAGCCTTACAAAATAACCAGAATAGACCATCAATCCCAGGATACAAATAAAGGCGGAAATTCACGCCAGCCGGCGGCTACTAATCGCCTTTCCACTCGCCAATTGAGGCGCGCCGCTCATCATCGTCCGCTAATGCATGGCTGGCGACCAGTCTGCAGGGTTCGCATTGGTAGGGGAATAACCAGAGGTCGCTGCCCCCCTCAATAGAATGACCTGTCCGCCAATCTCCACCGCACCCTGGACACCGACGTTTTTCCTCATTTTTGCGCCGGCCCCAATACCGAAAGAGAAAGTAGTATGTAGGTACGCCAGTGGCGGCTTCAATGATCCGACACACCTCTTTCCCAGCTATGGTCAGCGCGCTTTTGGCGTCAGCAAGTTCCTTATAGGTTTCTGACTCAAGCACGGCGGACCTCATCCACATTGAATCGCACTGACGGCAATCCCGTTGCCAGAAATAAGCCTGCTCACGCTCATCTGCGTCACAAGGAACGGTATACAGGGTGATATTTTCTCCATTGTCGCCCCGATATAACGGCGACTCGCCGTCATTTTCGAGCGTATGCAGGTACAGGAATGGGGCGCCTTTCCATGAGGCTTCTGTCTTTGCCGCGTTATCCTCCAACGTTTCCCAAACCGGTTCACCGCCGAAATACCCTTTAAGCTCTTCCAATGACCTCAAGCCATAACGGTTATAGAACCTCAGCTCCGTGGCGCTGGGTCCAAGCGTATTAACATATGCGCAAACAAGCCCCTGCTGAACTGCGCAGACATAATCATCTACATTTACTTGCCCATTATGCGCAAGCGTAGAGAGAAAGCTGAACGCCAACTCCAGCGCCTCATCTTTATCATCATTAACCAGCGAACCAAAGGTTACTTTATGTAGAATCAATGCTTATCCCCAATCCCTGAACTCAGACCAAGCTGTATATAAAATACGCCCCAAATCCCACGACAACCCAGAACAATATCCCAAACACGATCGCAAATAATCCGTCCAGGTCGGCATGTTTACCGGCGAACAGTCGATGAATCAGATACCCGGGGCCTTTGATCAGAAATTCCATCACGAAAAAGAACACGCCTTGCGCTATGAAGCCCAGCAGCTTAAGGAAAAGGACTAACAGATCTTCCATCTGAATACCGCATAAATTTAGAGAGTAAGAAGGCTACGCCATTTCC
Source organism: Hahella sp. KA22 (assembly GCF_004135205.1). Taxonomy (NCBI): domain Bacteria; kingdom Pseudomonadati; phylum Pseudomonadota; class Gammaproteobacteria; order Oceanospirillales; family Hahellaceae; genus Hahella; species Hahella sp. KA22. The sequence continues at coordinate 244,661 of NZ_CP035490.1, forward strand.
CGGTACATCACATCCGTGCGCAGCACATATTTAACGCCGCTTTCAACGGTGGAGCCTTGATGCATCGTGGCATGGGGAAATACTACCACGGAGCCTTTTTCGGGTTTGATTTTGTCCCAGCGGAAAGCGATTTCTCCGCCTTCGTAGTCTTCATTCAGAAAGATCAGGAATGACAGCAGACTCGCTTCTTTTTCGTTGCGGGCGTAGGAGCCGTCGCGATGCCATTTAAAGTACTGGCCAGGTTCATAGCGATAGAAGCGCAGGCGCTCGTTCAAGCCGATCAGTTCCCAGCCGTCAACTTCCTGCGGCAGCATGGCTTTGATTCGATTGAAGATATTATTCGCCATGACAGCGTCGTCAAAAATCACGCGATCATTATTGCGAATATCTTTGTACATCTGCGATCCGCGCGCGGTTTGAATTTCCGCTTCGTCGTATCCCATCGCTTCACTGTCAGAAATATAAGCGTCGCATTCCTGGCTTGTTAGAAACCCTTGGATGGCGAAAACGCCTGCGCCGTATTCGATTTTTTTCATGTCGCCAACTCACTCCTATGACTACGCGGCGAATGCCCAAATGGGCGGTAGGAGTCTGTATTATCCTTTGGCGGACAGGGAAAGCCATACGCATAAGCCGCCCACGAGGGGCGGCGATAGGATGAGAAATAAGAAGGGGAAATCAGTCTGCTGATGCTTCCACTTTCGCCTGCAATTGCGCCGCTATCTCTGCGTCTTTGGCCAGCACTTCACTGAAACTGCGGCGACTGGTGACGCGTTTGATATAAGCGTCGATCACCTCCGTGCGCGCAACCAATCCAAACTGGGTACACCAATGGAAAGCCATTCCCCACAATACATCCGCCGCCGAGAACTTTTCGCCCAGAATATAGGGGCCACTGGCGATACGCTCGACGACAGCGTTCAACATGACGTCATAATCCGCATAGGGACTGGTGTCCCGAGGCGCGGGCTCTCTTTGCAGCGCTTTGTCCACCACCGCCGGCTCAAAACAACTGGCGTAATACACCATCCAGCGCAAATAAGGCCCGCGCAGCGGATCAGTCAACGCCGGGGCCAGACCCGCCTGAGGAAACAAGTCCGCCAGATAAAGAAAAATCGCCACCTGTTCCGTGATCAGCGCATCGCCATGCTGCAGTGCAGGCACTTTGCCCAAGGGATTCACCCGCAAATAGTCTTCTCGGCGGTTATCGCCATTGCGGATGTTGATCAGTTTCACCTCATAATCCGCCTCCAGCTCCTCCAACAATACCATGGAGCCGGTGGAGCGGGTTTGGGGACAGTGAAACAACGTGATTTTCAAATCAGAAGCCATGACGCATATCCTTTTGGTTGGAAAATAAACTCAGTGGCATAATACGACCTCATACCTGTCAACTTTTGTCAGGTTTAAAATAAAAAGTTCGCAGCAGGTTATTTATGCGCGCCAGCCGTCTCCTGAACATCCTTATGACCCTTCAAGCCCGCGGACAGACCACGGCGCCGGTGCTGGCGAAGGAGTGCGGCGTGTCCCTGCGCACGGTCTACCGCGACATAGAGACCTTGAGCGCACTGGGCATTCCCGTTTATAGCGAACGGGGCGCCGAAGGCGGATACCGTCTTTTGGACGGCTACCGCACCCGGCTCAACGGACTGTCGTCGCAAGAGGCGGAAGCCCTGTTCCTGACCGGATTATCCGGCCCCGCCACCGATATGGGCCTGGGCGCCGCCGTTTCCGCCGCACAGACGAAACTGCTGGCTGCCCTGCCCCAGGAAATGCGTTCCGGCGCGGAGCGCATGCAATCCCGGTTTCATCTTGACGCCCCCGCCTGGTTCGCGGAGTCAGAACACCCGGATCACCTCCGGGACATCACCCAGGCAGTCTGGGAACATCGAGCGATCGAAATGCGCTACCAGAGCTGGAAAGGAGAAAAGCAACGTCACGCGGAGCCCCTTGGGGTCGTCCTGAAAAGCGGTTCCTGGTATCTGGTGGCGCAAGTCGATGGCGATCTCCGCACCTATCGCATTTCTCGCATACTGGATCTGGCCATTTCGGAGACCCGTTTTGAACGCCCAGCTGAATTCGATCTGGCCGATTATTGGCGCGCCAATACTCTCCGACTGGAAGAGGAGCTGCACACCTACGTCGCTGAAGTGCGCCTGTCCGAAAAAGGCGTCTGGATGATGGACGCGCTCAACTCACCCTATGTACGCGCCGCCACCACGTTAGACCCGACTCCAGACGCTCAAGGCTGGCGCAAAGCCACGCTGCCCGTCGGCGCTCTGCGTCAGGCTTGTGTGGAACTCTTGCGGTTCGGCGCTGAGCTGGAAGTGCTGGGGCCACCGGAGTTACGGGAAAAGATGGCGAGTATCGCGGAAGAGATGGCGCAGTTGTATGCGGCGAAGAAGCGCCAATAGGTCTCGCACCTGCTTAGCGTTATCCAAGGTCACGGGCGCGTTGGTGAATATCAGCCAGCGTCCCGTAAATAGCCGCATTGTCGCTAACGACTAAGATAGTCTGCTGCAGCGGAATGGGAAGCTGCGCCACACCGTTAAGGAACTGGCGAATCTTGATCGGATCGCTCGCCAGAGCTTCCTCTCTGCAATACACCACAATAATCTGCGGACCGTAATTACTGGCCACTCGACCACGTAAAAAACCGCCGTAATCCGGCTCATCCAACAAAATATGTTTGAAGCCCTTCGGCGTGTTGTTCTTGTGTGAGTCTTTGGCGTCGAATAAATCCCCATCCGGATAAATCCAGAATACATAATCCGGCGCCAGATGAGTGAAGGCCTTAATCGCCTTCCGTCGTCCACGATAATGTTGCGCGAGAAAAGGAAAGTCCTCACAGGCCTTTTCTCTGGGAATAGAGCCTATTGTGATCATGAAGGGAAAGAAGAGATATTACCGATAGCCCTTCCAAAGGCCTATCGCCTAACTAATTGCGGAATGAAGAAACCAGACAAAACGCCTCGCTACACATTAAGAAGAACCTAGCGAGGCGCTAATGTTCCGTATTATTAATCCGGCAGACAAATAGCTTCCTTCTATTTGTCTGCAACGACAGGGCCTGCACAGGTCAGGCCCTGTCTCCCGCGGCTTAACGCCGCGCAGGCGCGTCCATGCGCCTGGTGATTAACATGCCAATATCATTGCCATGTTAATAATTATGTACCTTTACCACTGCCATCGTTCATTTCAACAACTTCGTAGTCACCGTCTTCTCTGATATTTAATTTAAAGAAGACTTTTTTTCCTTCAAAAATGCCATCCAGAGGTACGTTGCTGGTAACGTGGAAGGAAGACGTTTGAGTGCGCAAACCAATCTCAGGCATAGAGTTATGCGAAATAGACACCCTGCTATCCACAGCGTTGACGCTTTTCACATAGCCGCTACCTTCAGCGAAATGCGCCTTATCTGCTGAGAACACTGCTCCAGATAATGCAAAAAACATAGCACCTATGGCAGTTTTAACAGTTCGCGTTGTTGACATCTTTAATACCCTCCGGGAAGTGTATTCCGGCTTTCCCATATCATGTAGCTGTGAATATATACCTTCTCAACATCCAACTCTAGTTGAATTCCTGGAAGAAATCGCGACCTGATGCGCATATGCAACAAACTCTACAAAAGTCCCACAGTCGGTTGCAATCGGGCATAAGTCCGAGCCGACAGAGAAGCCTCCAATCAGATAGCTCTTTCATAATTCCTTTATCAATCTCCCCTGCCCCACAATATATCCCAAACCCCGTCAGATATAGGCTTTATTAGGGATACTCCCCTCCCTCTTCCACATGCACAATTTCCTGACGGTTTTAACCAGTTTTTCATATTGCTGTGAATAATTAAGGCCGCGTTCACACCCCGTTTACTGAACAGGATGAAATGGGGACGCCTCATTGAACAATAATTAAAAAAGGACTCTTTAAAATCATGCATAAACTCTCTTTTCTGGCTGGCGGGTTGCTCGCCGCCTCACTCAGTCTGACCGCTAACGCTGAATATTGCCCTGACTACGACAGCGTGCTGCATGCTCCAGGACTGCAGAAGCCGGCGCAGAAGTCGTTTCACCATTGGGGTAACCGTCTGCTCGCTTCTTTGAATAAGCCGTTCCATATGGTCCACGACCAGATCGTCAAAGCCGGCGATTCCGCCACCATGGTGGGGAAATTCGACTACTCCGCCCTGTTCCATAAAGACCTTGAGGACGAGGACATACATGTCTACGTCTACGGAACCGGTATGTCCGGTTGGGAGTATCTGGGAGAACATCGCACCAATAGCGATGGCAAGATTTACGTCAACCTCAACAAGCCTGAGGGCGACTATGTCGTACGTATGGTGGTGGAAGGCGATCATACTGAAGCATCCGGTTACCTGACCGTGGTGCAACCCGGCCGTAAAACCGTACTCTTCGATATCGACGGCACGCTGACCCTGAACGACTTCGAAGCCATCGACGACTACCTGGGCACGGATACCGCGGAAATGCACAACTACGCGGCGGAGGTAGTATGGGACTATGTGGAGAAAGGCTATCAGGTAGTGTATCTCACCGGTCGCCAGTACTGGATGGCCAAAACCACCCGCAACTGGTTCAACACCAAAGGCCTGTTCCAATGGCATCTGCGCACGGACAGCAACGCGGAAAACCCGGCCAGCCCGCAGACTCAGGCTTATAAAACCGCCTACATTCGTCACCTGCTGAACGACGTGCAATTGGATATCGTACGCGCCTACGGCAACGCCGCCTCCGATATCGCAGCCTACGCCGACGCCGGCCTGTCCAAGTCCGAGACTTACATCATCGGGCCGGAAGCTGGTCAAGAAGGGACGCAGGCGGTTGATGGCGATTACACCTATCACTACTCCACCGTTGTGACGGAAACTCCCGCCGCCGGCTGCGAGTGGCGATAATCAACACTGCTAAAGCGGCAATAAACAGGGAAGCCTTTGTTTCCCTGTTTTCATCTGATCAGGGTGGAAACGGAAATTCTTCTCCCTCTACCACAGGCAACGTCAGGACTTGTCCAGCTCCCGCAAAAACGTTTCCATAAAAGCGTCCACCACCGCCGGATGCTTGCCGGTAATCAGATTGCCGTCCACGAAGGTGTCCACCGCCTGGTTATTCTCTACCTGCAATATCCCGCCAGCGTTACGGACATCGGCGACAATATTATGCGCAGCGGTGACCTTGCGTCCCTGCAGTAAAGTCGGGTCCGCCGTGAACAGCCATAGCGAATGACAAATAGCGCCAATTTTTATGCGATTGGTGGCAATGACTTGACGCAAAAACGCCACCGCCGGGGCGCGGGAAACGCCATCGTCGCTCAACTCGGTTTCGTAGCGCAGGCGATCCATGGCATAACCGCCAATGAGGATAACGCCCGCATATTGCGACAGATCCACCTGAGTGATATCGGTCTTCACTACTACCTGACGTTGATGATCATTGCCATTGAAGGTCAGCTCAGGCTGTCCCCACAGGTAGGACATGAACACCACTTCATAGCCATGAGCGGGGAAATACTGCTGAAACGCCACCAACTCGGTTTCATCGAAATGTTCTTCCACCAGCACCCCGATTTTGCCCTTGTACTCCCCCGTCACCGGCGGCGTCTGTACCGTGACTTGCGGGATTTTCACAGAAGAAGCGGAAGAAAAAAGCGAGGCGAGCAGCGTCAGCGCCGCCAGTAGTAGGGTCATCGATCTTAAATACATGGGTTAATTCCTTTACATCCAATCTGGTAGCGGACGCCCTCTCATCAGGGCGTCCGCATAGACAATCAGGCAGGGGTCAGTCTGACTTTGACTTTCAGCTCCTGACGTTCGCGGGGCAGCGTCACCGTCAGGTTCTCCGGATCGAAGTCCTGATAAAGCTCGCCATTCACCCATACTTTGTCGATCTTCACACTGCCTTTGGGCAGAATGTCCGGCTCCACTCGCAACAAGTTACCGGAAAAACCGTTCGCCTGCGGCTTGAAGTAAAGATCCATGGGTTGCTTTAGGATCAGCAGCTTGTTGTAAACCGCCGACAGATAGGCCAATTCAAAGGCGTGATATCCCGCCATGGAGTGGCTGCCTTTGCTGCGCTCCATGCCTTCCACATAGGGCTGGCCGCCAGCCAGCACGTTGAAGTAAACCCCGCCGTCCGCGCGATCCAGAAACCAGGCGTTGTAGAAAGCGGAGGATTCCCGCGCCAGTTGCAGATAGTCAGGATTGCCGGTCACGCCCGCCAGAATCTGATAGGCCAGGATGCCCTGTTCCTGCTGCCACCACGCCTTGCGATCATGGAAAGCGAAGCGGTGCTGACTCTGACCATCGCTGAGCTTGCGCTCCACCACGTCGTACCAGCCTCCGCGCTGTAAATCCGCGCCGTATTTCGGCATGGCGTCGCCCAGAGTTTGCGCCAGCTCGGAATAGGCCACCTTCGGACGCAGATTGTTCATGCGCATCAGGTTCCAGGCGATTTTCAGGTCATGCCCAATAACCGCCCGGTCCTGCTGCCATTTGTAACCGGCGTCCACGGACCAGTCCGCGAAGAATCGCTCGTTGACGAAGGGACTCTCTGTATCGCTGGGGAACCGAGCAGCGATAGTGTCGAAGGTATCTTCCAGAAAGTCCGCATATTCCGTCTTACCCGTGGCCAGCCACAGATTAATCAGATAGGCCGGCGCGTGGTCGCCCACAGAGTTCCAATTCTTCTTACTGCGGTTATCGCCCAATGACTCCGCATTAGGACTCAAAGTAGAGGCGTCGATGTGGGAGAAATACCCGCCTTGGGCGCTCTGGTCGCGATAGCGGTTTTCAAATAACGCCAGGGTTTTCTCTACATCCTGCAGAATGGCGCTGTCGCCAGTAATACGATAGGTCTGCACCAGTCCGGCCAGATCATAGATCTGCTCGTAACAGGGAATGGCGTTGTAATCGTCGGAAAAACGCGAGCCCGCAAAGGTTTCAACGCCGCTTTTGCCATTAACGTCCAACGCATGCAGCCAATAGAACTGCTCGCCCTTGTTCACCTGAAAGTTGGCGCGCAGGTACGCTGTTCCCTTCTGCGCCGCCTCCCAGTAGCGGTCCTCCCCCGTCATCATGTACGCGGTGGCGAAACCGTATATCAGGCGCGATAAGGTAGCGGCTTCCTGAATGCCGTCACCCAGTTTATCCCCTTCAAGAGACAGGTTGGTGCGATAGCGTGTGTAATCGATCGGACCGTCGCCGAACTCCGCCTGCAGGTAGAAGTCCGCCAACTCACTGATTTGACGGCTCCACCAGTCGCTTTGTTCAAAGACGTACTGGTTATCCTGAGTTGTGGGGAAAACCAGATGGATCGTCTCCAGGCCGTATTGGCCGTCCTGAGGGTAGAACACGCCATAAGCGTACACATAGCGCCCCTGGGTCAGCATGACGTCCAGCTTATCCGTGGCGTTCCTGAATTCTTCGCCCAGATTATGCACAAACTCCGCATAAGCGTTATCGCCGATTTTCACAGACAGCTCATGACCATTGCGGGTTTTTAGAGTGAAGGTCCTGTGAGCGCGGTCATATCCGGTCACATAACCGGCGACCAGATCGGAAAAGGTGAATCCAGTACGTTCCGCCATAGACGCCGTCGGGGCTGCTGCGTTTGCAGCCTGCGGCTCATTCGCCGCCGCGACGGAACCGGAGATGGAGACTAATGTAGAGAGTGAAGCAGTAACAACGCAGGCCAGTATCTTCTTCTTAAACATATTATTCTTTCGTTTTCTTTTCGTTTAACGTCAACAACTACCAATGTGTTATAAACAAAAATCCCTATCGCTCCATCTCCCTGGAAGCGCCTGAAAACTGCCTGTTTTCGCCGGCTTAACCGGCTTTATCCCCCTGTCTGCGCACCCACGCAGGCGCTTGTCTGAAGATATGAATTGCTTACAACGCAGAAATAAGTCTGTGAGGACAACGCGCTTCGCCACCGACCGGCGCAACGCGTCGCTATTGTTCTTCCGGGCTTACACCCGGGCGTCAGAGCCGTGGCCCGTTACGCGGATTTATTCTGATAGGCTCCCGCGCTGTAGTGCAGCTCGTAGGAGTGCGAATAAATTTCCACGATGTTGCCGAACGGGTCTTCCATGTAGACCATCCGGTAAGGCTTTTCACCCGGAAAATATTCCCGGATTGGCATTCTTTGCTTGCCGCCCAATTCGACGATGCGTTGCGCCAGCCCTTCTACATCCGGGTCCTGCACGCAGAAGTGGAATACGCCAGTCTGGTAGGGATTGAACTCGTGTCGGGTCGTCTTGTTCTGCGGGAATTCGAACAGCTCGACGCCAATGCTGTCGCTGGTGGACAGGTGGGCGATTTTGAAGGAGCCCCAGCCTTCGCCAAATACATCAATGCACATGGCGCCAATAGCGGTGTCCTTCTCTTCCTTTACTTCCGTGACGTCCATGATGACGTACCAGCCCAGCGCTTTTTGATAGAAGTCCAGGGCTTTGGCAATGTCGGGAACGGATATTCCGATGTGGGAAAAGGCTCTTGGATATCTTTTTTCCATCTGTTGACCTCAATGTTTTGTTGCTCGCGCCAGCAGGCGCATTTCACATAGAAATGAGAAGCAGAAAAACAAGTCGGCCGAACTTTTTCTCTTTGCATTATCACAGAGCGACTGTGATCTGAAAGCATCATAGGGAGGGGTAAGTGGCTGATCAAGTAGGCACTTTTTGGTAAGCACCCCCGCTTTCGCATGCTTTTTCACTGCACAGAACGGGCAGTATCGCCGTTAAGCCCAGGTCCCTGCTGGCTTATGCGCAAACGGGAGAGAACTATTCCTCTTCCGCAGATTTTTTCAGGTCAAACTGCGCAATGGCCCATTCATGCATCTGCTCCAGAATGGGAAAGATGCTGTGACCACGCTCCGTCAGCTCATACTCCACCTTGGGGGGAATTTCCGGGAACACCGTCTTCACAATGAGGCCGTCGCGCTCCATTTCCTTGAGTTGTTGCGTCAACATTTTCTGACTGACTCCGGGCACAATCCGCTCCAGTTCCTTGAACCGCATTTTGCCCAAATGCAGATGCCACAGTATCAGGCACTTCCATTTACCGCCCACCGCCGCAAAGGCGATCTCCACCGGGCATCGATAGGGTTTGTCATTCCAGGTATACATGCGCCCCTCGGCGAACTCTGTCGGTAACCAAAAGCTGAATGGTAATACAGGGTTAGCGCGATCACATCCTCCCAGAGCAGGCGCTTTTCATTCATTTTCTCCTCCCCCTTGACCTATGTGTTACTCCCAGGTTTTACACTAAGCTTAAATTCATCGACGCAGACAAGAGGAGATGCCGGACATGACGGGTTTACAACTGAAAGTCAGCGAGATGGCGAAACGCAGCGGCGTAACCGCAGACACCGTGCGCTTCTACACCAAGCAGGGCCTGTTAAAGCCCAAGCGCGATCCGGACAATGGTTACCAGCTCTATGACCGGGACGACCTGCAAAAGCTGATCTTCGCCAAAAAGGCGCGGCAATTGGGTTTCAGCGTGAAAGAGATCAATCAGATCATGGCGCAGGCGGAGGACCATCATTCTCCCTGTCCCATGGTGCGACGCTTATTTGAGGAAAAGTTCGCTGAAGTGGAACGCCAGATCGCCGAACTCTCTCAGCTCAAAGTCCGCATGCAGGAGGCGATGAGCGCCTGGGAGCACATGCCTGACGGCGATCCCAACGGCCATACCATCTGCCGACTGATCGAATATTGGGAACAAGAATCCAACTTATAACACGAGACTCTGATAACGGAGGCTGACATGAACCAGGCACTATCGGAACAAGGCGCTCTTATCGCGATCCAAGGCGCCGGTTGCCAAAGCTGCGTGAAAAAAATCAAGCACGCGCTGGCTCCTCTGACCGATGCCGACAAGGTGTCGGTGGATCTGCAACAACAAACGGTTTCTATCGACGCCGCCGTGGATATCCCCGCTGCGTTGGAGGCGATTCGCCAATTGGGCTATCCGGCGGAACTCAAAGAAGACAAACAGAACGAAGAGAACGCCGCTGGCGGCCATTGCGAACTCAGCGCAGCGGAACCAGACACCGTGTCTGAACAGGACGCCGCGCCTCAAGACGCTTCACAGCCATCGAAAAGTCAGACTGGCGCCATCCAATTAAATATCACCGGCGCCAAGTGCGCCGCCTGCGTCAGTAAAATCGAACAGGCGTTGCAGAACGTCCCCGGCGTCGCCAGCGCCGCCATGAACTTCGCCGACCGCACCGCCGCCGTGGAAGGCGATGCGGACACGGACGCGTTGATCCAGGCGGTAGAGCAGGCCGGATACGGCGCCACCCTGGCGACGGATGACGCCGCCGATCAGGAAGCCAAGGAGAAGGCGGAACAGGTCTACTACAAACAGTTGCTGCAAAATATGTGGCTGGCTCTGGGCCTGGGCGTCCCCTTGATGGCCTGGGGACTGTTAGGTGGGGAAATGATGGTGCAGACGGGACTCAGCCAGTTCGCCTGGCTGGCGGTCGGCCTGATCACCTTGGCAGTGATGGCGAAATCCGGCGGCCACTTCTACACCGGCGCCTGGAAAGCCTTCAAGAATCATTCGGCCAACATGGACACCCTGATCGCCACCGGCACTGGCGCCGCCTGGCTATACTCCATGGCGGTGGCGGCTTTGCCCCAGGCTGTGCCGGAAATGGCGCGGCATGTCTACTTTGAGGCGTCCGCCATGATCATCGGGTTGATCAACCTGGGTCTGGCGCTGGAAGTTCGCGCACGCGGCAAAACCTCCCAGGCCATCAAACGCCTGCTGGATTTACAGCCAAAAACCGCCCGCGTCATTCGCGACGGCGACGAGAAAGACATTCCCATTGAGAACGTCCGTAAAGGCGACCTCCTGCGCGTGCGCCCCGGCGAAAAAATCGCGGTGGACGGCGAAGTGCGCGACGGTAAAAGTCTGGTGGATGAATCCATGCTGACCGGCGAACCCATTCCCGTAGAGAAAAAACAGGGGGACAAGGTATCCGCCGGCGCGCTCAACAAAACCGGCTCGATGACCTATGTCGCGGTGAAAGTCGGCAAGGACACAGCGCTGGCGCAGATCATCGCCATGGTGAAGAAAGCTCAGAACGCCAAACCGCCGCTGGGGCGACTGGCGGACAAAATTTCCGCCGTATTCGTACCGGTGGTGCTGATCATCGCCGTCATCGCCGCCCTTGCCTGGTTTAACTTTGGTCCCGATCCACGAATCGCGCATATGCTGGTGGCGGCGACCACCGTGTTGATCATCGCCTGTCCCTGCGCACTGGGACTGGCGACGCCCATGTCGGTGATGGTCGGCGTCGGCAAGGCGGCGGAGGCTGGCGTGTTGATCCGCAACGGCGGGGCGCTGCAACAGGCGGGTGAGCTGGCCACTCTGGTGCTGGATAAAACCGGCACCATTACTGAAGGCAAACCCTCCGTATTGGAGATTCAGGCGGTCGACGGACGCGATCAAACTGAACTGTTGCGCCTGGCCGCCAGTCTGGAGAAAGCCTCCGAGCACCCCCTGGGTATGGCCATTGTGGAATCTGCTCGCGAACAGTCCCTGACCTTGAGCGACCCCGTCGACTTCCAAAGCGAGTCCGGTCAGGGTGTGACCGGCGTTATTGATGGCGTCACCGTGCTGCTCGGCAATCGCCGCTGGATGGAGACCAATCACATTGACGCCGGTCCTCTCACAGAGGCGGCGGACAAACTGGCGGAACAGGCGGCCACGCCGCTGTTTATGGCGACAGATGGCGCACTGGCGGGGGTCATCGCCGTGGCGGACAAGATCAAGTCCGATTCCCGTGAGGCCATCGCCCGGCTGCGCGAACGCGGCCTGCGCGTCATCATGCTGACCGGCGACGTAAAACGCTCCGCCGAGGCTATCGCCAAACAGGTGGGCGTCGATGAAGTTATCGCCGAAGTGTTGCCGGAAGATAAAGCGCGAGTGATTCGCGACCTGCGCCAGAAAGCCGCGCAGGGCGAACTGGTGGGCATGGTGGGCGACGGCGTCAACGACGCTCCGGCGCTGGCCGAGGCGGACGTGGGCTTCGCTATCGGCACCGGTACGGACGTGGCCATAGAGAGCGCTGACATCACCCTGATGCGCGGCTCCCTGCATGGTCTCGCCGACGCCATTGAGGTTTCCCGCGCCACCGTGCGCAATATCAAACAGAACCTGTTCGGCGCATTTGTCTATAACGCGCTGGGCATTCCTGTCGCAGCCGGGTTGCTTTACCCCGTACTGGGCGTGCTGATGAGCCCGGTGCTGGCCGGCGCCGCCATGTCCATGTCATCCGTCACTGTCGTCAGCAACGCCAATCGCCTGCGCCTGTTCAAAAGCAGCGCACAGCATAAACAAGAGGAGAAAGCGGCATGAGTATTCTAGTCAATCTGCTCGGCCTGGGGGCCATTGCTTTCGTGATCTACTGGTTCTGGCTGTGGCGGCCGCAAAACGCGGCGCGCAGCGCCGGCGGCGCCATTGAAATCACGGTCGCGGACGGCGTCTACAGCCCCAATCATATAGAGATACCCGCCGGGGAAAGCGTCACGCTGCGCTTCCTGCGCAAAGACCCCAGCCCCTGCGCCGCCATGGTGATTTTCGACGGCCTGAATATCAGCGAGGAGCTGCCGGTCGGGCACGCCAAGGACATCCGCATCCAAACGCAGGAAAAAGGCGTCTATAAATTTAATTGTCAGATGAATATGTACCAGGGATCGCTGAAAGTTGTCTGATCGCCAGCGATAAATAGCATGAGCCACAAGGAGCCAATCATGATCTCAAACATAGCCGCCTTGCCGCGCCGCCTGAGCGGCGTCCTGCTGGCGCTGAGCGCTGGATTCGCCGGCGCGCAACAGGCCACAGCGGAAGAAATGACGGTATACAAGTCGCCGACCTGCGGGTGTTGCAAGGTATGGGTCGATCACGTCAAAGCCGCTGGCTTCGATGTCACTGTGCATGAAACCCGTGATGTGTCGCCAGTGAAACAACAGGCGGGGCTGGCGCCGCAGCTCGCCTCCTGTCATACCGCGTTCGTCAACGGCTATCTGATCGAGGGCCATGTGCCGGCGGCGGACATTCAGCGCTTATTGCAGGAAAAGCCCGACGCCTTAGGCCTCAGCGTTCCAGGGATGCCAGCCGGGGAAAACGTACCCGGCATGGAGGTTCCCGGCGTTAAAGCCAAGTTTGACGTATTGCTGGTGAGCAAAGACGGCGGCGCCGTCCCTTACAGTCACTACGAATAAACCGCGTCACTCGCCGACGGGATGATAATACAGCCGCACGGTGTCGCTGCGGCTGGCGATGATGCGCCCGCCGTCGAAAGGCTGCGCGGGCGTGGAAATACGTTCGCGCAACAGCGACAAATCAAACTCGCAGGACTGCAGCTCGCCGTTGCGCATGTCCACTTCGGGGGAGCCAAACGTCAGCGCATCCACCACCGCGCCGACCAGACGCGCGCTCATATCGGCGAGGAAGCCGCTTTCGGCGCCGTCCTGTGAAGCGATGATGTCCCCTACTTTGATTTCCGCATAGCCTTCCGCCGCGCCAGCGCCGTCTTCGCGTCCCAGTACTTCCGAGCGGGTGTAATACTGCCGACGGCCGTTGCTATAGTCGCAGCGGCCGCGCACGGTGTAACGGATCTGATCGTCTTCGCCCAGCGGCGCCCACTGCAACGCAATACGGTCGCTGCGCGAGGCGTAATCCATCTGCGCGGCGGGAGAAGCCAAATGAATCGCGGGAGGAAATTCGATCGAAGTGGTCAGGCCCACTAACTCACCGGGGCGAGCGCTGACATCAGGCAGACCGGAGGTGAACCAGCTCTTGTCCTGCGCCGCAGCTACATCATATTCCACGCTGAAATAAACGGTGTCGAACTCAGACGCCACATCCAGGAGCCCCTGGTAGTCGCCGCTGAGGTTTTCCAGCGCATTCAGGCGCACCTTGTCGATGGCGCTCTCGGCGACAATCACATCGCCGCCCACCAAGGGCTGCCGTACGCTATCCTTGAAAATTACCGCCCCCACCTGCGCCTGCGCGCCGGAAGCCGGTAAGTTCGCCTGCACCAGCGCCGCAATTCCTTTTTCCGGAATCTTCGGCGGCTGCGCGGTTGATTCATCGCCTCCGCAACCATACATCATAGATATGGCCGCGACGATGACAGCTCCGCGTAGTATCCCTGAACTCATAGCCTTGCCTGTTGTTAGCGGAGAATCCATCAGTTAATGATGGTATGAATTCCGTCAGGAGCAAGTCGAGAGACGCCCGACGGCTGAAAACGTCACATCATATCATGGGAGTATTCATGCTGAAAAAGTTACAGGCGATCTTTCAGGAACTGGCCGCTGATGCGCGCACGCCAATCAAGCAGCCCGCGTTGGAGCGGGTCACCGCCGCCCTGTTGATTCAGCTGGCCAGAGTCGATCAGCAAGTGGATAACGCGGAGCTGCAGGTGGTGGAGAAATACGTGCGCCAGACCTTCAACGTGGACGGCGCCGAGTTAACGGAGTTGATGGAAGCCGCCGCCAAAGAGGCGGAGAGCGCCACCTCCCTGTATGAGTTCACCTCGCACATCAACGAAATCTGCTCGCCTCAGGATAAATACAGCATCATTCTTAACCTGTGGCGCGTCGCCTTCGCCGATGGACAGCTGGACAAGTACGAGGAGCATTTCGTCCGGCGGGCGTCGGAGTTGATCTACGTACCTCATGCGGAGTTCATTCGCGCTAAAATGGAGGCGCAAGAGCAAGCCTGAGCCGCACGGGAGGGAAATATGACCCAACCTAAATTGACGGTTTACTACGACGGAGCCTGCCCCCGCTGCGTTCGCGACCGTCGCAATTACGAGAAGCTGGCGGGAGGTCGCGCCGCCGAGGTGTGCTGGCTCGATATCACCGGCCGCGATGACGATCTGCGCCAGGAAGGCATCGACCCTCACGCCGCCCTGACGGAACTACACGTGCGTGATGAGAACGGTGACGTGCATCGGGAATTGGACGCCTATATCCTGCTCATGCGCCGCACCCTGCTGCTGCGCCCTCTGGCCTGGCTGTTGAGCCTGCCCGGCTTGAAAGGCTGGCTGTCCCGCTGGTATCGCCGCAGCGTTATGCAACGCCTGCAGAAAAGCGGACGTGCTTAAACTTTGGCGCTAGAGACAACGCTCAGACGGATTCCTGCGGCCAGACAATACGTTGATACAGCGCCAGCAACTTACGCCCTTTTTCTGGATTGATCCCTGCCATATAGGCGATTTTCCCTCTCAGATGCGCCGCCCAATCCCCATGTCCCTGGCGGTTTTGCCCGTCGGGGCCGAAGCGCAGGCAATTGTGCAGCACCGCTTTCAGCTCATCGTAGTCCTTGCGCGGGATATTGGCCTTGGCGTTCACCACCAAGCCTCCTACCTGCTGACGCGCACCCTGCCCGATCACCGCGCTTTTGCGCGTGTTCAAAACGAAGCCTTCTTCCAATGCGATAGCGCCGACCAAGGCTTGTAAGCGCGCTATCGCGCCGGGACTCATCCTCGGTCCCGATAAAACGACATCATCGGCGTATCGACTGTAACGCCGCCCCATACTGTCAGCCAGCGCACTCAGGCGCCGATCCAGGTGAGCGGCGGCGAGGTTGGCCAACGCTGGTGACGTAGGCGCGCCCTGAGGCAAATGGGCGCGACGGAATAACTCATTGCCGCGCTCCAGATAGCCGGCCAAGGGCTGCCGCAATATCTCATCAGGCGTGACATGTGAGCACAGCTTACTGAGCAGACGCGCAACCTGATGACCGTATCCCAGCCGCCGGAACGCGCGATAAATCTGCGCATAACTCACCGACGGAAAGAAGTCCTTGAGATCAAACTTGAGCAACAATGTCTGACCGATATGGATGCGAGCGTGAGTCAGGCTGGAGCGTTGCGCGCGAAAGCCGTGAACGGCCTCGTGCAGGGGTAACGGAGCGAGAATCTCCTGATGAATACGACGCTGTATGGTCTTCAACCAAGGCTTGGGCGCTTCCAGCAATCTGGCTCCGCCACGGGGTTTATCCAGCCAGCGATAGATGTAATGCCCTAACGCGGAAGACGCCCCGCTTGGAGCGCCGCGAGCTTGCGTCAGCCAGTCCAGATCCTCTGGAGTCAGCCGCAGCCAGTGCATGAGGTCGCCAGCGCAACGCAGCGCTGGTAAACGATATCGCGCCGCCAGACTGTCCGGCGCAAGCTCCTGAGGCGGAGGCAAAAATATGCGTCGCACTTGAATCGGGCGGGAAGACAATGCAAGGCCTCGTTGAAAGCCCCGGTCAGCCAGAATAGCTTCAGTCAGAGTATGGGCGGAGGTAGTTTCCCAGACTTGCTGAAATCGCCTCCACATACGACGCGTCAACGGCGCCAACCAGGCCGGCTGCTCTCCCAGCGCCATAGCAGCGCGCTGTTGCATCTCCCGCGCTATCGGCGCGCCGGATTGGTAGGCGTCGGCGAGACGGGCGGCCAGCCAGCGGTCATATCTCATCGCCAATATCCCTGGAGAATGTCAGAGGCAGAAAAATAGAAAGGGGACGACGCTCCAACCCTCCTCCCGTGGTCGATACCGTTCTACGCCTTGGCGTAGGGCGGTATGGACGGCGATATGCGTAGTCAACATGTAACCCCGGGGTAGCCCCGGAGCAACGGATCAGGCCCGGTCGCGCCGGTTCCGGATCACGCTCGCTTGAAGCGTCGTCGCAGTGCAAGGTAGAGGACAACAAACGCCCTTGTCAACGCCGGAAGCGCGAGGCCAGGAGTCAGCGCACCCGTGGCGAGTCCTCGTAGCCCTGATACCAGAGTCCTTCGCGATGCAGAGGGGTTCGTTCAGGCAGAATAGGGTTGGTCAGCATATATACTTGGCGGTGCGCCAGCTTGGCTTTGTTAAGCAGCTCGCCGTGATAGTAGAAAAACATATCATCGAAGGAGCCGTCCGCCAGGGCGCGCAACAGACCTTCTTCGATCAGCGCCTCCAGTTCTTTGTTATCCGGGGCGACAAAGTAGTAAAAGGCGGTGGGATAGCGCAGTAACTTGGTTTGCTCGATGGCGAGCCCTATATCCCGATGATTCTCCAGTTCCGCCCAGATTTCCACGATGGAGCGGGGAAACAGGTCCACACGGCGGCGCGCCAGCATATCGAAGATGGTTTCGTAGTTGGGTGTGCCCAGCACTTTGTAGCCGTTCATCTGCAGGATTTTCGCATCCGGCCAGTCGTGGCCCTGCACCATCAGAAACTGTTTCATATCCTGGGCCGTCATAGGACGGCTGAGGCGCTCCACGTCGCTTTCGTTGATCAGAAAGATACGCCAGCCGATCAGGCCTTTGTAGATAGGAATGCGCACTGGCAGCAATTCCTTCTCGCGTTCCTCCGAAGTCATACTCCAGACCACGTCCAGGTTGGAGCCGGAGCGCAGCAATTGCAGAGCGCGCCCCTGATTCATCAACTGATCGGTGGGAACCAGGCTGTAGTCGACTTTCATTTTCTGAAACGCGAGCTCAAGCAGCTTCAGCGGATACTCAGTCCGCTTATCCACATCCGCCTCTGGCCGCGGATATCGCACCACTAAGGTCTCCGCCGCCGCCGCGAGCGTCATCAACAGTAACGCGGACGCCACCGCCCAACGTAATGTACGCACAAACTTTTCCCCGTCCGGCTAGACTAAAAATCCCCATAGTTAAGCATAGACAAAAGAGGAAGGCATCACACGCAGACGTCAGGTTCTCCAACTGGTTCGCATTCCCGACGATATAACCAGATGGCGGCGCCCAATACGCCGGTCAGCACCAGCATGGACCCCAGCACCACGCCGTCCCAGCCCATGGCGCTCCAGAATGGATGCAGGTAAAAACCGCCGCTGCTGGCGCCGAGGTAATAAAACACCAGATACAGAGAAGAGGCGCTGGCTTTGGCGCCGCGGGCGCTACGATTAACCAGACTGCTGGCGGAGGAATGCGCCAGGAAAAAACCGAAGCTGTTAATCAACAGCCCCACAATGATCGTCGGCAGCGTTTGCGCCAACGTCAGCAGGGTTCCGCTCATCAAAATAGCCACACCCAGAGCAATGCACAGGGGCTGCGGGATTTTTAACGCGATCTTGCCAGATAGAGACGATCCCACCGTACCGGCCAGATAAGTCAGAAACAACAGCCCCAGATACTGGGCGGACAGGTTAAATGGGGCGTCTTCCAGCACGAAAATAATGTAGCTGTACTGGTTGATGAAAATGAAGAAGTTCAGACCGCCGATCAGGTAACAGGTGAGCAATATGGGATTGCGCAGATGTCCGCCCAGATCCGCCAGCATCTGCCGCGGCCGCAGCGGTTTACGGTTGAAGCCGCGTGAGTTGGGCAGCATCAGAGCGAATACGATCAGACACAGAACGCTGACAATGGTCATCGCCACAAAGGCGGACCGCCAGGAAAACGCTTCACCGACAAAACCGCCTATCAAACGTCCCCCGATGCCGCCCAGGCTGTTGCCGCCGATATACAAACCCACGGCGAACAGCAACGCCTTGGGAGAAAACTCATCGCCCATGTAAGCGATGGCCACCGCCGGTAAGCCACCGAGGAAAAACCCCTGCGCGGCGCGTAGCGCGACCAGGGCGGAATAGGATTCAACCTGCGTCAGCAGCAAGGTGCACGCTGTAGCGCCGACTAAAGAAATGAGCATGATGGGCTTGCGGCCAACAGCGTCAGAAAGCGGCCCGTATATGAGTAGTGACAACCCCAACATCAGCGTGGTGATAGTGAAGCTGCCGTTGGCTTCCAACACGGTCAGATCGAAAGCGTCGGCGATCATCGGCAGCAGTGGCTGGGTAATGTAGACGTTGGCGAACGTCATGAAGGAACCGATACACAGCGCCAATGTCGCCAACCAGAATTGTCTGCCGCCCGATTCGATCATACTACTGCTCCTCAACCGCCTTTCCTGAAATGAAGCTGGATGCAGGATCACTATAGAGCTACAGTTATCATCAATAAAATATATGCTGCTTATACAGTTAATAACGATCCCTTATGGATATTAAAAGCCTGCGCTACTTTTACGAAGTCGCCCGCCTCGGCAGTTTCACCCGCGCCGCCGAATCCCTTGGAGTCGCGCAACCGGCGGTCAGTATGGCGCTGCGTAAACTGGAGACGGAGCTGACGCTAACGCTACTGCACCGTAACGACCGCCGCATATCCCTCACTGACGAGGGCGCGATTCTGTATCGCCATGCGGAAAAGATACTAAGAGCCGCGGACGACGCCGCGCTGGAGATGAGCGAGTTGAAAGGCCTGACCCGCGGCGAGGTGCGCGTGGGAGTGCCCAGCATGTTGGGGTCTTTTTACTTCCCACCGATACTGATGGCTTTTCGCCATCGTTATCCCACGCTGAATCTATCGGTGATCGAAGGCGGCACTTGGCGCTTGCAGCAAATGCTGGAGCAAGGGGAACTGGATTTGGGCGTCATCGTGGCGGAATTTGTGCCGGAGGAGTTGGAAGCGCGCCCTTTTCTAAGAGAGCAAATGCTGGTGACCGTGTCCCAGGAACACCCGTTCGCTAAACAGGAAAGCGTTACGCCGGAACAGTTTTTCCAGGAGGAGCTGGTGATGTTCAAGGAAGGCTATTTTCACCGCAAAGTAGTCGACAGACTCGCCAAAGCCGCCGGCGTCACCCCCAACATCGGTTTCGAAACCAACCTGCTGCCATTGATCAAATCCATCATCAAACAAGGCTTCGGCATCTCCACCCTGCTGGGAATGGTAGTGGAGGAAAACGAAAGCCTCGTCACCATCCCCTTCGATACCCCCATCTGGCTCGACCTCAGCATCGCCTGGCGCCGCAACGGCTACCTCTCCCGAGCCAACCAGGCCTTTGTGGAGTTTTTATTGGAGCATAGTGGGCGTTGAGTAGAGATGGTCTATGCAGTCATTAACTTCTCAAAAGAGAAGCAAATCAATAATAAAGCCCCGCACACCTTCTGATTGGATGTGGGGTCGGTACTGTTGTTACTCTTTATGTAGCTCCACCATGGACATGATTTGCTTAGCGTCTTCGAGCATTCGCTGATATCTCTGTTCATTGCGGCCCAACTCAGTCGTCGTCCGAAAGCTAAATGTAAGGTAATAGCCATCGGTCAATGGATAGGCCCAGTAATATGTAATGCTGGCGCCAGCAATACCCTCTCCATCAATGCAGTAGTGTAACCACTCAATACCATTGATCCGTTCCTTAACGTAGATTTCTGGTAAAAGGACTAACACCAATCTCCTGACAGGGATGTAACCCTTAGCTCTTACCTCGTCAGGGTTATCGAAATCATATCGCTTCTGCCAGTTGCTTCCTGGTACTCCATCGATATTTTTTTCTGCTTCATAGTAATCCCAATAGTCCTCTCTCAGATAAGTCTCCAGACTTTCGAGATCACTTCCACGAAGTGGTGAATGATGATTTATTCGGTTAACGTCGACATGCAAGCTCATCTTGCTTAGCAGCCCAGAATCTCCCTGGAAAAATAGCCCTCTGTAAGCCCACCACTCGAACTCCATTTGAACGAAAGTACGGTTATATAGCTTCTTGGGGTCATACGAATCAAATAGATCTGCGTTTAAATTAACCCTAGATGGAACTGGAGCGTCAGGCATACCAATATCAATAGTATTCCCCGGCAGCTTATACCGTAATTGGTAGTCACCAACTCCGCACTCCTTTGCGCTCAGCTCTGAAAAGTTCGGCCCTTTACCAGTAAAAAGCGGCCTCGCCATTTGTTTAATCATAATAAGGCGGGTTCATTTATCGGAAATACGTCTCTAAGTAGAGTGTAAACAGATAGGATCACCTGATAGCACAAGAGCAATCTCTCCAGCACCAATCAGGCATTTGCGACATATTCGGAGTGGGCATCATCGCCCTTTACTCAGCTCCACCATGGACATGATGCGGCAGGCGTCTTCAGCCATACGCTCCCGCCTTAGTTCTTTCGGATCTCCAACTTCAAAGCTCATTTTAAAGCCAATGGTTAAGTAATATGAGTCATTTAAAGGATATGCCCAATAATAACTGTAGCGATGGCCTGCACGACCTTCAGGACCGAGATGGTATGCTAGCCAATCAACGCCATTAATAGTTTCCCTGTCATACTTCTCTGGTAGATGAACAAGGTATTGGGGCGGAACTTCACCCTTTGTAAACGCGTCCCCCTTAAACCTCTGTCGCGCTTTCCAATTAATCCCCGCCCGTTCCTCTGACTCGTAGAAATCCCAGAAGTCTTTTATTAGATAGGATTCCAAGCTATCAAGATCGCTGGCCCTAATTACAGTATGATTTTCAGCCTTATTGACTTCCACACGCATGCTTAATTGGCAAAGCTTTCCAAAAGCCCCCTGTAAAATAAAGCCTTTATAGCACCACCATCCAAACCCTACAGTAACATACGTTCTGTTAAACGTTTGCTTGCTGTGGGGATCAAACATATCCGCTCTTAAATTTAGTTGAGCCGGAAATGGGGAGTCTTGTTTTCCCGGCATATACATATTTCCAGGCAACTTGAAACTCAGCCAGTAGTTGCCTACGCCACACTCCTTTTTAGTCAAGCTTGCATAGTCTGGCCCCTTCCCTGTCAGTGCGGGGGCTAACAAATTTTTTAGCATCCACTTAACCTGCTCTGTTCTTTAATAACTCGAGCCGCCGCTCTATCGCGACCGCACAACTGTAATTATGGCGATCGCCTATGCAGTCATTAACTTTCCAGAAGAAGAGCAAATCAATAATAAAGCCCCGCACACCTTCTGATTGGGTGTGGGGTCGGTACTGTTGTTACTCTTTATGTAGCTCAACCATTGACATAATACGTTTAGCATCTTCGTACATACGCTGATATCTCAGTTCTTTGTTGCCAATCTCTGAAGAAACCCGAAAGTTGAGTGTTAAGTAATAGTTATCGCTCAGTGGATAAGCCCAATAATAACTTTGTCCCCGCCCGACGCCTTCACCTCTAATGCAATAGTGAAGCCATTCAAGTCCATTAATAGCCTCTCTGTGGTATATTTCTGGCAAGTGCGTCACTAACTCTAACCTCCCAAGGGGTATATATCCCTTAGCTCTAACTTCGTCAGGATTTTCAAAATTATAACGCTGCTGCCAATTAGCCCCAGGCTCTCCATCCTTATTTTCTTCTGTTTCGTAATATTCCCAGTAGTCCTTTTTAAGATACGACTCCAAACTATCAAGTTTCTCTTTAAAAAGTGGCGTGTGAGATTCTGCTTGATTGACGTCAAGATGCAAACTCATCTTACTAATCAGCCCTGAATCGCCCTGCAAGAAAATTCCTCTATAAGCCCACCACTCGAAATCCATTCGCACAAAGGTACGGTTAAAAAGCTTCTTTGGGCTATATGACTCAAATAGATCAGCTTGCAAGTTAACTCTTGATGGAGTCTGAGTATCGGCAGTTCCAATTTTTATGATGTTGCCGGGAAGCTTATATCGCAATCTGTAGTCACCAATGCCACACTCCTTAGTAGTTAGCTTTGAAAAGTTCGGCCCTTTTCCTGTTAATAGGGGCCTCACCAATTGCCTGATCATAATATGGCGGGTTCCTGTATAGGAGATACGTACTTGAGTAGAGTGCAAACATTGATTACAGATAGGATCACCTGACAGCACAAGAGCAATCTCTTCAGCGATAATCAGGCATTTGGAGTGGGCATCATCGCCCTTTACTCAGCTTCACCATGGACATGATACGGCCTGCATCTTCAACCATACGTTCTCGTCTTAATTCCTTGATATCACCATGTTCAAAGAGCATCCAGAAAGACACAGTAAGGTAAAAATTTTCACTTACTGGATACGCCCAATAATATGTGTAACGGTATCCCGCACGACCTTCTGGACCTATCTGATAAGACAGCCATGAAGCGTCATTAATATTTTCGATATCATAGCTTTCAGGCAGGGTTACTAGATAGTGATCCGGCACTTCCCCTTTCGTGAAGGCATCGTCTTTAAACTTTTGCCTAGCTTTCCAGTTTATTCCGCCCTCTGATTCATAGTAGCGAGAAAAGTCATTTTCTAAGTAGCTTTTCAGGCTTTCTAAATTTCCTGTCTTTATTGTCGTATGAGGTTCAGCACGATTAACGTCTATGTTTAACGCCAAACTACATAAACGTCCAAAATTTCCTTGAAGAATAAACCCACGGTACTCCCATGACTCGCATTGAACCTGGATATATGATCTATTGAATGTCTGTTTATATGACGATTGATCAAAAAGCTCTGGCTGAAGATTTACCATTAAAGGAAAATTTGGTCTTCTTACGCCTTTTAACCCAAGGTTTCCTGGCAACTTATAGCCTAATACATAGTCGCCTATTCGACACTCCTTTTCGGAGAGGCGAGAGTAATCAGGGCCCTTCCCTGTAAGCGCAGGGGCTAACAAATTTTTTAGCATCCACTTAACCTGCTCTGTTCTTTAATAACTCGAGCCGCCGCTCTATCGCGGCCGCACAACTGTAAATGTCTAATACTGCATTCCTGACTTAAATATGGCAACGTGTGGGGACTGGTCTGCATTGGCCGGTCGCCAATACCAAACACATATAAACTAAATCTCAAGCAGCGCTTAGTCGTAGACCATGACCAATCATTATTTCCCGCCAGGTTTGGGACCAAGTCAAATGGGCTGTCTCGGTCCATATCAACAACGTTAATCCCAGCTTGTGCAAAAGCTTCTTTCGCCCGGTCCTTATTGTTTCCGCCAGAATGAACAGCTACTTGCTGTCCATCCAAGCGAATCCCCATGTTATTTATCTTTTCAACTGCACGAGTAAAAATTATTCCGCCTTGGCTATGGCAGACCCACTTGATTTTCCGGCCTTTTCTCTGACAGTCCAACAACACTGCCACCAATTGATCACAGACTTTAGATGAGCCTATTTTATCTTTCATGCACTCAAACAAATCCAGAACCACTCCTTGCGATGGGTTATGGAATAGAGTGTAGTCTTGAAACTGGTCATCCCAGTATGCCGTATCAAGATGCACCCCCATTAACCAAGTGGCCTTTTCCAAGTCATTAAGCATCCCGTTCACAGCAGCATGGTCAGTTTTGACCTCCACTACAGGAGTTGGACCTCCCCACGACCTTGGTAATGCCAGTATATCGGCACTATCCGAATGTTCATGATATCGAGTATTAGATACCCTTGGAATTTCGTACAACCCAGGCTTTTCCTGCCACCTAAAACGCCTGCTACCGACTACCTTTTCGTTGATCCCGATAGAGCTAATTATGATCTTGTCTGAGTTGACGCTGTAAACCAGATTAAGGTTGCCCGCCGCCGCAATGCCGTCGGTTTTTGAGCGCATGAACATTGGCTTTAACTTAAATCCACTGCTGGCCTGCCCATATCCACCGTCTGAAACAAGCTTTGATATGGCCCGGTAAACTTCCGTTTGTTGGTAGGTGTTAAGGTTTCTTAGAAAGATATTGGCCTCTTTAGTAATGAAGAGTCTTTTTCCCGTAGTATTTTGGCGGGGCCCCCAGCCATTGGTAGGGTTTTCCAATGGAATTAGCTGGTGGTGTTCGGGGATGTTGCTTTCTTGCATGGCGCTTTCCTGAGCTGGCTATAAAAGCAACAATCCTAGCAATATTCCCCCGCCAAACCATTATCCACTTGGCCGAGGCCAATAAGCTGACAGAGTAATACCCAGCACAGTCATACAACAAAAAGCGAATTATCTCCCACAATTAGCTGTTCGCGAATATCCACTGAAACACTATCGCCATCCCCAAATCCCAATCCGTAAAATTTCGTTACCGCCCCTACGCGCCGGGGGGCGGTGGACTATACTGAGAGTGAAGGCGTAGGCCCGCCGGGGAGTAGTAATACGGCGCAGATCTATGACAGTCCTTGTCGTCGTCACAATCAGCAACAGCACTTGCGTTCGGTTCAAAGATGGGCGTGTTTTCGCATATTCATCTCCCTGATTCCGAGTCCCAGCCGGATTCTCTGCCCTCTTTTGACGAAAATGAGCAAGGGGCGGGGTTGAAGAGGGTGTTGCTGCGCATTACCGCGCTTATTCTGGTCGTGGGAACCCTCCTTTTTTACTTTGAAAGTCACACTTCCCGGTTTCAGGCGCGCTTGTTTTCGCGTTACGCCGGTCAACTGAACTACAGCCTCACTGCGGGGCCTGCGGAGGCGGTGCGCTATCCGGACCAGGGACCGTTTGATAAGCGTTTGGGGTATGTAGCTCTGCCGGACTTTCTGCAGCAACTGAATCAGCAAAGCTGGGAGGTAAAATCCCAGGCCAGTTTCTCTCCCGCCTTGATGGAGTACACCTCACACGGGCTGTTCCCACCCTATCGGGAGAAATCACAGGCGGGACTGGATATTCTCGACTGTCGCGGGGACGTGATGTACCGCAACCGTTACCCGCAACGCATTTATGACGACTTCGAATCCGTGCCGCCGCTGGTGGCGAGCACGTTGTTGTTTATTGAGAATCGCAACCTGCTGGATACGGAGCACCCGCTGATCAATCCCGCAGTGGACTGGGGGCGCTTCAGCAAGGCCGCCGTTGTGCGTATTGGCAACACATTGGGCGGGGATTTCGCTTCCATGGGGGGTAGTACTCTGGCCACGCAGATGGAAAAGTATCGCCATTCCGCCGAAGGACTGACCTCCTCCCCTCGCGACAAGCTGCTGCAGATGCTGTCCGCCAGCGTGCGCGCTTATCAGGCCGGGCCGGAGACGCTGTCCGCGCGCAAGAATCTGGTGCTGTCCTACCTTAATACTGTTCCGCTGGCCGCCGCGCCCGGACAGGGTGAAGTACACGGCGTCGGCGACGGTTTGTGGGTCTGGTTCGGAGCGGATTTTGTAGAGGTCAACCATCTGCTCAACATGAACGGCGCGGAAGGCGAGCTGCTGGAAAAGCAGGCGCAGACGCTGCGCCGCATATTGTCGCTGATGATCGCACACCGACGCCCTTCTTATTATCTGATGCAGGGCCGCGCTGACCTGGAGAATCTCACTGACAGCTATCTGCGCCTGATGACCAATGGCGGCGAGATCGGCGCGCCGTTGCGGGACGCAGCCCTGGGACAGCGCACGCGCTACCGCGACTTCACGGAAGCCCGAGTGGTGACGCCTGTGGATGCGGACAAAGGCGTCAATGTGGCGCGCCTGCGTCTGGCGCGCATGTTCAATCTATCCCTGTACGACCTGGATCGCACCGATCTCACCGCCTCCTCGACCTTGCAGGGCAGTCTGCAGCATCAGGTGTCCGCCTACCTGCGCGGTCTTAGCGATCCTGAGTTCGCCAAGGCTACCGGGCTGGTTGGACCGCGTTTGCTGTCTGAGGGTCAAGCGCGAGAGGTGTACTACAGTTTCACCCTGTTCGAGCGCTCCGCCACCGGTAACCGGGTGCGGGTGCAAACCGACAACACCGGACAGCCCTTCGACATTAACGAAGGCAGCAAGCTGGAGCTGGGCTCCACCGCCAAGCTGAGAGTGCTGGCCAGCTATCTGGAATTGGTCGCCACTTTGCACCTGACTTACGCCGCCGAGGACGAAGAAGTCCTGCGCCGGACCGCCAAGGCATCCCACGATCCCATTACCGCCTGGGCGCTGGAGTATCTGATCCAGGCGGAAGACAAATCTCTGCCGCCCATGCTGCAGGCGGCGCTGGACAGACGTTACTCCGCCAATCCGGAAGAGATCTTCTTTACTGGCGGCGGAGTTCATACCTTTCGCAACTTCAGCCGCCAGGATAATCACCGCTTTCCCACCGTGCGAGAGTCCCTGCGAGAGTCCATCAACCTGCCCTTCGTGCGTCTGTTGCAGGATCTGGTGCGCCATGAAGTCAACGCCAACCAGCAGGACAGCCGGCAATTACTGGGAGACCCCAACGATCCCCGTCGCCATGAATATCTGGCGCGCTTCGCCGACCGCGAGGGACTGATCTTTCTGCAACGTTTCTGGAGCGCTTATCAGGGCAAAAGCAGCGAGGAACAACTGGATATATTTCTGGATCGTCTGCGCTTGAATCCAGTGCGGCTGGCGGCCGCGCATCGCTATATCTTCCCTTATTCGGACCTGCGTACTTTCGAGAGTTTTCTGGCGCAGCGACTACCTCAGGACAGAATCAGCGATGAACGCATGGAAACGCTGTTCGAACGCTATGCCCCCGGCGCCTTCAGCCTTCCGGATCAGGCCTATATCGCCGAAGCGCATCCGTTGGAATTGTGGTTGCTGGCGTATTTACAAAAACATCCGCAGGCGGAGTTCGCCGAACTCTCCGCCGCCAGTCGCGAACGTCGCCAGGAAGTGTATGGCTGGCTATTCCGCACCCGCGCCAAGAATGCGCAGGACTCGCGCATCCGCACCATGCTCGAAGTGGAAGCTTTCGCCAACCTGCATCAGCGCTGGCGTCGTCTGGGGTATCCTTTCGACCATCTTGTGCCCTCGCTGGCCTCCGCGCTGGGCAGTTCCGGCGACCGTCCCGCCGCCCTGTCGGAATTGATGGGCATCATCCTCAACGATGGCCTGCGCCTGCCCACCTTCCGTCTGGATCAGTTGCATTTCGCTGCGGACACGCCTTATGAGGTGAAATTGCGGCACTATCGCACCACCGCTGATCGAGTTATGGACCCGTATGTCGCGGCGGCATTGCGAGATGCGTTGTCAGACGTGGTTGAGGCTGGCACGGCGCGGCGCCTGCAAGGCGGTTTCGTGCTGCCCGATGGTCGCATGCTGGCGTTGGGCGGCAAGACCGGCACCGGCGACAACCGCATCTTCACTATCTCTGATAACGGACGTCGCAGCGGCGGCACAGCGCTCAATCGCACCGCCACCTTTGTGTTCTATCTGGGAAGTAATCATTTCGGCACGCTTACCGCCTATGTGCCGGGCAAGGCTTCCAGCGACTTTCATTTCACCTCC
The DNA here is from genome assembly GCF_004135205.1 of Hahella sp. KA22. NCBI lineage: Bacteria > Pseudomonadati > Pseudomonadota > Gammaproteobacteria > Oceanospirillales > Hahellaceae > Hahella > Hahella sp. KA22. The sequence continues at coordinate 272,605 of NZ_CP035490.1, forward strand.
GCGCTGCCGGTGCAGGTACTGCGCGGCATGGCGCCGATTCTGGAGCCCTATCTCACCCCTGGCGACGTGACCCTGTGCATCGACACCGTCAAGCCGCATCAGGAACTGGCGCAGGCGGAAGTGGATATGCTTCCGCCGTTATAGCCTTCAGGCGGTCGATCAACGATTGGCGCAGAAACCAAACGCCGTGCTTTCCTGTGGCCCCAACTCCCGGTTCCAATGCACGCCGGACGCGTTCAGCGCATCGCCCTGCTGGCTCCAGTTCGCGCTCCACACGGTGTAGGCCTGACCTTCGATAGGAACGGACACGGACCAGATCAAGTCGCTGTCGCTGGTATTAAAGACGCGTACATCTGCGCAGTAGCCGTCGCCCCAATCATCGGTTTTACGCAAGGTGGTTTGCGCAGGGTTGTCCTGATCGCCGCCATCGTCGCTTCCATCATCCCCACCATCGTCTCCGCCATTATCGCCATCATCCCCGTCATCGCCTCCATCGTCGCCACCGTCATCTCCGCCGCCTTCTACTGGCGACCACCAGTTACCGGAGATAAACAGCATGGACAGCAGATTGATGGAGTCGGAGTAATAGTCGGAGCGATTGCCGCTGATCAGATCCCAGCCCTGATTGAGGAAGCTCTGATGCCCGGTAACGGAAGCCGCCGCCACCATCGGCGCAGTGAAGGCCATAGCGGAATATCCCACTAAAGGCTCGCCATTGAGCTTGTAACCGGCCATGACGCTCCCCGGGTTACCGCCAGTGGCGTTGATCGCCCATTGCATTAGTTTGTTCATGGCGGCGCTGGCGCGGCTGTCGCCAAAGTGCGCTGCGTCAATGGCGATGCGCAAGGGATAGCGACAGGCGTTCCAGGAGAAGTCGTCGTCCGTATCCGCTTCCAGAAAGTTGGGCGGCGCCGGCCGGGGATTGCTGTCGATAACAAAGTCCGACATCAGCCCGGTGGCGCTGGCGTAGTTCTTGGTCATCTTGTCGATAATCCCATAGACGGTGTCCGCCGCTTCCCCCCAGAAGGCGTCGCCAGTGGCCTGCTGATAGGCGTGCATGTGGTCCGTCATCCAGTCCGACGAACGGGTGGTCCACTGATTGTCATCCCAGTCCCCCAGCATGGTGCGCTTGGAGGAGCTATGCACGTCATCCCCTTTCAAACCGTTATTAATGATGCGCTTGGCCTGTTGCAGATAATTAATGGCGCCGTCAGAGCCCCATTGATAATGCGCCAGCAATAGCGCATAGGCGATGTCCATATCTCCATCGGAGGCGGAGTCAGAATCCTTGCTCGTGTTCTCGCTGGCGTCGATGACCCATGACATTAAATGGTTGTTGAGCGTGGAGCGATGCTTGTCGTACATGTTGTACATGCCGTCGAAATACTGCTTCGCCTCGCTGTCATGTCCAGCCATGAGAGCAAACAGCATCATGCCGTAGCCATGCGCCTCCGAGGTGGTGATCTCGTTGCCGTCTCCGCCGGTGCCTTTCATATTGACGTAATAGCCGCCGCCAGGCGTATTGCCGTTGGACGGCTTCACATAGGCGCTTTTCCAGTAGTCATAAAACTGGGCGACCTTCGCATTCATCTGCGTCTGAGAGACATGATCGGGTTTGATTTTGCCGGCGAACTCAAGCGCCTGAGGAAATGGCCGCGCCGCCTGCGCCTGCTGCGCCAGAGATTCCTGACAAACCGCATCCGCCGCAGCGATGGTTGTTTTCGCCGTCGAGTCCGCGCAACTGGCGAGCGCCGTCTGCGCGCTCAAGGCTAATCCAGAGAGAAGAATCACCCGCGCCGCCAAAGGCGCGATTCGAAATGTATCAGGCATCATGGTCCGCTTCCTTTACTCGTTTTTTCAGGTTATCGCCCGAGTCTAGGATGGGAATCGTTCCCAAACGATCACCCGAATGGAGTAAATACCGGCGTATTCCGACAGGGGATTCGGAGTAGGCGCTCTTGCATTAAAGAGCGCCAAAATTGAACTGAACGCTATTTCTCAGCCCGGCTAACGCCGACGCAACTTGCGCCAGATAAACCGCAGAGGGAAGAACAGAAGGCTCAGCATCACCAGCCATGGCAGCAGGTAGGCGCAGGCGGTGATAACTTCGGAGATGGCTTCCGACAGGTCTTCCGAGAAGGAGGACAACGAGCGACTGATGGGATTCCAGAACGACTCATTATGTTCCGCATCGAAAGAGATGTTGAGGATATCCATGTTCACCCGCTGCAGCAGGTAGGCGTTATCGCCCATGGCCTGCTCCAGTTCCGCCTGGGTCTGCGCCAGTTGCGAGGCGATTTTGATCAGTGAATCGATGTTGTCGGCGGAACGCTTCTCCAGTTCCAGCAGACGATCGCGATAGCTGGTCAGCATCTCAACCTGCTTTTCCGCATCGACAATGGCCGCCGCCAGATCCTCCACATGGGTATTCACCTGCGTCACATCACCCGCCTGCGCCAGTTGTTGCAGAATCGGCTTCACGCCGGCGGGTTTGATGCGTAAACGCAGACTGGCGCGAGCGTATTCCCGGTTCAGATCGGCGTCGAGCAGCGTGCAGTGGTTTTCCCGGTCCGCCGCGCAGGCGTCCATGATTTGTTGATGCGTAGCGGCGATCTTGTCTTCTTGCAGACGCGCGCGAACAGAGTGTTCATAAGCCAGGTAGGGGTTGGATTCACGCTGGGCGGACTCCGCCCGCAAAGACGCATCGCCTTGCATCCGCCCCGGGTAATCAGTGGGGCTACAGGCGGCCAGGGTCAGCATGAGTATCGCCCACATAAAGCGGCGCAAAATTGGTTTCTGCATGGAAATCATTTCCTTCTGGAACAGGGAGGACGGACGAAAACAAAGGCCGCTCGGCGGATAGCGCTAATTTCTGCGCATGCCTGATCAGCAGGGAGGGCGTGGCGTTCCACGATAACCGAATCCTCCCTGATGTTTGAATCTTAACGGCCGCGGTTATCTTAAGGACAATTGCTCAAGAAGTGTTAGTAAATCCACAGGCGGACGCTTAAAATTGCGCCCCCGATTTGTCCGTCACCCTGGCGGCCCGCTCCAGTGGGGCGGGTGTTTTCACCGCCGCCGCATTCCTGCGCGCCGGGTTTGACGCATCGCAAGTTTTAAGCGGCAGTTTTAAATTTCTTAACCAAATGGTCGAGTTTTCTATTACACTCCCGCTAACAATAACAGTTAAACAGAAGGGTTTTTTTATGATACCAGTTCTCGATATTTCCCGGTTTGACTCAGACCGGCAGGCGTTTTTGGCCGATCTAGGGGCCGCATATAAAGAATGGGGCTTTGCGGGAATTACCGGACACGGCGTACCTAAAGAAACTATCTTCAACGCCCTGCGCGCCGCGGAGAAATTCTTCGCATTGCCGGAAGAGGTGAAGAAAAAATACTTCCTGGATAACTACGGCGCACGCGGTTACACCCCGTTCGGCACAGAAATCGCCAAAGACGCCGCCGTTGTCGACCTGAAAGAGTTCTGGCATGTGGGCCGGGAAGTGCAAGGCGAGCCGCCTTATGAGCAATTGATCCCCAACGTATGGCCGGAAGAACTGCCGGACTTCAAGTCCGCTATGCTGGAGCTGTATCAAGCCCTGGATAACCTGTCCAACCGCATGTTGTCCGCCTTCGCGTTATTCCTGGGCGAAGACGAAAGCTTCTTCCGTGAGAAAATCAACTTCGGCAACAGCATTCTGCGTCCCCTGCACTATCCGCCGATCAATGATGATTCCCTGCCTAACGTGCGCGCCGCCGCTCACGAAGACATCAACCTGATCACCCTGCTGGTCGGTTCCGAGCAGGAAGGTCTGGAAGTGTTGAGCAAAAAGGGCGAATGGACGCCGATCTCCATGATCGAAGGCACTATCATCTGTAACGTCGGCGACATGCTGCAGCGCATGACCAACCACGTACTGCCTTCCACCACTCACCGTGTGGTGAATCCCAAAGGCGAAGCCTCCAGACACAGCCGTTACTCGATTCCATTCTTCGTGCATCCCAACCCGGATGTGTGGCTGACCGCTCTGCCGCAGTGCGTCACCGAAGAGAATCCGGTGCGCGACGAACCTATTCTGTCTCACGACTATCTGGTTGAGCGTCTGCGCCAGATCGGTCTGCTGAAGAAGTAACTCTCAGCCAGCCACTGCGTAACGCAGCTCTGAAGGATTGATGACGTAATCATTGGCGCTCATATCGCGCCGCGCCATCAGTCCTTCTTCGTTGAACTCCCAATGCTCATTCCCATGGGTGCGCATCCATTGCTCCGCGTCCGCGTCATACCATTCATACTCAAACCGCACGGAAATGCGGTTGTCCTGATAGCACCATAACTCCTTCATCAGTTTGTAACGGGTTTCCCGCTCCCATTTATGGGTCAAGAACTCCCGTATGCGCTCGCGCCCCTGGAAAAATTCTGCGCGATTACGCCACTGCGAATCCTCCGTATATCCCAATGCAACAACCTCTGGACTACAGGTATTCCAAGCGTCTTCCGCCATTTTGACCTTGGCGCGAGCGGACGCTTCGGTAAAAGGTGGAACTGGAATCTGCTTGCCGTCTCTTTCAATAAACATGAATTGCCTCTCTATTTTCGTCCAAAAGTAGACTATATTGTCTACTTACGCAGAAGAGAGTAGACAAACCAGTCTACCTTTGCAATCAGAAAGTAGACAGTATCGTCTACCTATTGTCTAAGTGATTGATTATGAAAGTTTCAGCACGAGAAAAAATTATCGAAAGCGCCTACCGCCTGTTTTATCGGCAAGGGCTTCGCGCCACTCAGGTGGATCAGGTGATTCAGGAATCCGAGGTGGCCAAACGCACCTTCTACAAGCATTTCCCTAGCAAGCAGGATGTGGTGATGGATGCATTGCAGGAGCGTCACCAACGCTGGATGCAATGGTTCACCAACAGAGTGGAAGCGCTCAACGCTCCAGGTAAAGAGCGGGTGCTGGGCATCTTCGATGCCTTACGGGAATGGTTCGACGATCCTGAGTTTCGCGGCTGCGCGTTTTTAAATGTGACGGCGGAAATCTATGACGCTCAGGAACCGGAACGGGAGCTGGCGCGGCGACATAAGCAGGATATGGATGAGAAAGTCGCCCAGTGGCTGAAAGAGGCAGGCGTGGAGGATGAAAGTCTGGCGCGGCAGATTGGTGTGCTGATCGACGGCGCTATTATTCGCGCCCAGTGCTTTGGCGACGCGGATTACGCCCAGACGGCGCGGGCTTTGTGCGCGGCAATATTGCGCGCCTGAGTCGAGAAGTCCGACTGCGTCAGTTGGCCACCGGGCCGCTATTCTTGCGCTCCTTGAAGCTGGCCGCGACGGCTTGCAGCACCTCGCTTTTGCTGTCGTAGCGGGACGCCAGCGTCCAGCCCAGCACTTGGTAAAAGTGCGCGTCGCCCATCACAGTGGTGATCAGGTAGGTCACTTTGACGCCTCCGGTCGAGCCGGTCAGCGCCACTTGGCGCGCAGGCAGGCCATTGATTTCAACCGGGCTCCACTCTCCCAGCGTGCGGGGATTTTCCAGAGATTCCTGCATCAGGGACACAATGAGTTCGGAATAGTCCGTCAATGTATAGCCGTCTTCAAAATCAACGCGGGACTCTTCCAGAATCAGCGCATAGGCGTCATCAAACAAATTGCCGACTCCCAGAGACGCTTCTTCATTCAGGTCATCCATTTTCTTCCAGCGTCCGGGCACGCTGAGGGACACACGTCCGTCAGCGCTGCGCAGCACAGTGTCCAATGCCTCCGACGCGGCGGAGACGCGCCGGTCTCCGCTGCTGGTGTGGCTTCCGCCCCGACATATAGTCGGGCGGTATTGATCCGGCATGGAGCCTTCCATACAGGACCATTCAATCTGACCGTTTCTTTCTGCGGGAATCCAGTCGATGGTGTTGTTTTCACGCAGGCTCTTGATGTCGTAGGTCACTACCATGCGGGCGTTTTGTTGCAGCTGAATACTGGCGACTTTATCGCGCAGATCCTCAGGCAACCCCGCATCCAGGTTCTGGTTGGGATAAAAGCCCGTACGCTGGATAAAAGCGCTGACTTTGTCCTGGTTTTCCTTCACAAACGGCATAGAGGTCTGGACTTGAGACCGCGCTATGTAGTCTTGATAAGCGGGGATCGCTACCGCCGCCAGGATGCCGATAAAGGCCACCATTACAAATAACCCGACAACCGCCGCGACAATCATAGCCGCACCGCCGCCGCGAACCTGACCGTATTTTTCCTGCCATCTGTCTTCCGACGACGTAAAAAAGACGATCGCCTCAATCAACGACACTATGCTGGGAATCCAGGTAAACCAGAACAACATATAGAAGATGCCCCACCATTGACCCAGATAGAACCGGTGCACGCCCAGTCCACCCAGGAAAAACGCCAGCAGCCCCGCCGTCACCTTGCTCTTGGCGCTGGTGGACGCCTGTTTGGCGTGACAATGAGGACACTCCGTCAAGGAAGCGGCTATATGCGCGCCGCACTGACGACAATAAACGATTTGATCTTTCACTACCGGCGCAACAGGCGCACGGTAGGCGTTGGCCACCGCATCATTGGCCGTCGCTCTTATCGGTTCAACGGACTTGGCGGCGGCAGGCTTCGGCGCAGGCGCTGCGCGCACGGACGGCTCTTTCTGCACCGGCGCCGCAGCGCTTTTGACCAGTTCACACACGCCGCCGGCTTGCTCTATCGCCGTTTTATATTTTTTGGCGGTTGCGCCATCAACGCCTTTCTTGATCACATGACGGCTCTTCACCATCATTTTTTCCACCTTGTCCACATCCGTCCTGAACAAGGCGGCCAGTTTGTTTATTACATCATCTGGGTTCATGCCCTGTTGGCACTGCCCCAATAAAACAACATCGAATTTTAATTCAGACACGACTATTCCTGTCAGCCTTACAGCCGCTAAGTGATTGATACTACGCTATTATACGACCATCCTGAGTTCGTTCTACGACGTGGTGGTCAAAACTGAGATGGGAGAAGCGTCCGCTTCTCCGTTAAGAAAAAGCGGCGCATAGTACTAGGATGTAAGGATAGTTTAAAAGCCCGAAGGGTCAAAAACCCATGGCGGATGAGGTGCTGCGACGAGGGTCGGCGGCGCCGAAAAACACGCCGTTTTCGTCAATGAGAATGCTCTGGCTGGCGCCCATCGCCGCCTTCTGATTCACCGCATGCCCCATTCCTTCCAGCAGCTTCACGGTATCGGGGCTGAGGCCTTCCTCCACGCGAATCTCATCCGGCGACCACTGGTGGTGAATACGGGGCGCATTCACCGCCGCCTGAATATTCAGGTGGTGGTCGATGACATTCATGATCACCTGCAAGGTCGTGGTGATGATGCGGGAGCCGCCGGGGCTGCCGGTAATCAGGAAGTTCTTGCCTTTGTTTTTCACGATTGTGGGCGACATAGAGCTGAGCATGCGCTTCTTGCCTTCGATCTTGTTAGCCTCGCCGCCCAGCAGACCATACGCGTTGGGCACGCCCGGTTTGGCGCTGAAGTCGTCCATTTCGTTGTTCAACAGGAAGCCCGCGCCATCGACCACGATATGCGATCCGTAGCTGAAGTTGATGGTGTAGGTGGTGGACACCGCATTGCCCTTGTTGTCGGCGACGGAGAAATGGGTGGTCTCATTGCTTTCATAAGGCAAGGGGTTGTCCGGCGCCAGCGTAGCGCTGGGCGTGGCGCGGTTCATGGGAATGTCCTTGCGCTGTTTCGCCGCGTAGTCTTTGGACATCAGCCCTTTCTGCGGCACTTCCACAAAATCGGGGTCGCCCAGGTACTTGGAGCGGTCTGCATAGGCGCGCTTCATGGCTTCCGCCATCAGGTGAATCGTTTGTGCGGAATTGTGTCCGAGATAGCCGATTGGGTAGCCTTCCAGAATGTTCAGAATCTGAATCACATGAATGCCGCCGGAGCTGGGCGGGCTCATGGAATAAATATCAAAGCCCCGGTAGGTCCCGTGAACGGGCTCGCGCATGACCGGCTGATAGCTCTTCAGGTCTTCCAGCGTAATCAGTCCGCCGCCGCGCTTCATTTCTTCCACAATCAGTTTGGCGGTTTCGCCCTCATAGAAACCTTTAACGCCTTTCTCGGAAATGCGCTTCAGGGTCGCCGCCAGATCTTTCTGAATAAAGCGGTCGCCGGGTTCATAAAAAGAACCGTCCTGTTTGAAAAACACTTTACGGGAGGAGTCCCATTTACGCAGTCTTTCCGCGCTGTCTTTCACGCCATGACTGAAGCGGGGCGTGACGATAAAACCTTCTTCCGCCAGTCGGATTGCTGGAGCCAACGCATCCTGCAGCGAGATCGTACCGTATTTTTCCAGGGCCAACGCCAATCCCGCCACCGTGCCGGGCACGCCCGCGGCTTTGTGTGAGAAGCGACTCAGATTGCTGTCCGCCTCACCGTTCTTGTCCAGGTACATATCTCTGGAGGCGGCCGCTGGCGCTTTCTCCCGGTAATCGATGGCGATTACTTCATTGCGGCTTTCCGAGGAGATCAGCATGAAGCCGCCGCCGCCAATATTGCCGGAACGGGGTTGCGTCACCGCCAGAGCGAAGGCGGCGGTCACTGCTGCGTCGATGGCGTTGCCGCCGTTTTTCAGCACCTTCAATGCTTCTTCCGTCGCCAGAGTATGGCTGGTGGCCACCATGCCGTGATGCGCTTCTGTGGGAACGCTACGGTCTCCCTCCAGAATGAATTCGGCGTTGGTGGGCGCCGCGACCGCCAGGGTCAGGGTGAGTAGGAAAGGTTTCGAAAGAATGGATACGAGAGACTTGAAGCAAAAAGGTCGAGCGTCAGTTATTTTTTTTGTTTCGCTTAGCATAACAACATTCCTTATTGGTGAATGGACAATGCCGTTCTTGTACGCCAATAACATGCCAGTAATAACAAGCGCCTACAAGCATCGTTTGCGAAATTCACTGGGCGTCTCGCCGGTCCAGCCGACGAAGGCGCGGCGGAAATTGGAAGCGTCGCTGAAGCCCAGTAACTGCGCGATTTCATCCACCGTCAGACGGCTGTCCCGCAGGTGCTGCAGCGCCAGTTCTTTTTTCACCTCCGCCAACAGCGCTTTGTAGGTTGCGCCCTGCTCAGCCAATTTACGGTGCAAGGTGCTCACGCTCATGTGCAATCGCGAGGCGAGCTCGGTCTGGCTAGGAAATTCTCCTGCGCCGGCGTACAGCATTTCCTTCACCCGTCGCGGCAGTTGTTCATCCCGCTCGTCATGCTGGATGGACTCACAGCGTTTGGTGAACAGGCTCGCCGCCATGGGGTCCGCCGAGGGCAGCGGCTGCCGCGCCACGCTGAACGGAATGAGGATACCGGTAAACGCCTGCTGAAAACGCACCGGCGCCTGAAAGATCTCACGATACAACGCCACGTGAGGCGGCTCTGCGTAACTGAGGTGAATTTCCACACCCTGCATGCGTCCGCTCAGGAGAAATTCCGTGGAAGTGTAGATGCTGCTGATCAGAAATTCCGTAGTCACCCAGGGCCGCTCCGGCAGCGTAAAACTGGACTCGCAGGCCAGCTCGTAACAGCCGTCGCAAGTCCGCAATTCAAAATACGCTTTGGGCGCCTGCACGCTGTAGAACTTCACCAGTAGCTGCAACGCCTGTTCATAGCTGGCGCTGGCCATGGCGGCGTAACCGAGCGCGCCATGGGTGTTGATATTCAGACGTCGCCCCACCAGCAGACCAATGCCGGTCTCCTGCACCCGCTCCGCCGCCAGGCGGGTCACCCGCTCCAGGCGCCGTTGGTCGATCAGGGTGTCCGCATTGAGTTCGTCTTCCTGTAACTGGCAATCCTGCAAAAACTCCGCGCGATCGACGCCTCGCTCCACTAACAAGTCGATCAACGCTGCAACGTAATGACCTCTCATGACAGCTTTATCCGCTCAGGTTTATTGTTGTTGGCGGCGTCCGGCGCCGAGTCTGTCGTTGTGACAAAGAATGACCCGCTATTCGATGGGCCGCAACCTGTTTGCGAGCCGCGCCTAGTTATAGATTGTAATCAGATCACTTGGGTCAACGGGAGACGCCGTCATGACAATGGAACACAGCACCGCAGAACGCCACCCCGCCGCAGGAGAGGGCGACAGCCGCACGCCGCCGGAGATTAACGTAGAGCCGCGCAATCTGAGCTTCGACGTGGACGCCGAACTCAGCACGCTCTGGCATGGCGGCGACGCATTTAAAACCGCTTTTTTCAATGCGCTCTCCCTGCAATTTCCCGAGGGCGAGCATTTGTTTATCAAGGCCGTGCGCGACTACCGCAAAAATGTGAAAGATCCCCAGCTACAGCAGCACATTCGGGGGTTTATCGGTCAGGAAGGCATGCATAGCCGGGAACACGCCCGCTACAACGACGCGCTGGCGCAACGCGGCTATAACCTGGACAAAATGAACGCCCGCTTTCACAAACACATGGAGTTTGTCGGCGGATTCAAACGCAGTCGCCGTCTGGCGGGAACCTGCGCCGCCGAACATTACACCGCCGTATTAGCTCACGGCGTATTGAAGAATCCTGATTGGATGGCGGGCGCCAGCCCCACCATGCAGGCGTTATGGCGCTGGCATGCGGTGGAGGAAATCGAGCATAAATCCGTGGCTTTCGATGTGTATCAAAGTCAGGTCGGCCTCTATCGCATGCGCTTCGTGGCGTTCTGGATCGTCACCTTCCAGTTCTTCCGCTTCACCTTTCTCAACACCTGCTCCATGCTGAAAACAGAGGGTAAATTCTGGGATCTGAAAACCTGGCTGCACGGACTGAATTTTCTGTGGGGCAAACCCGGCGTGCTACGCCAGTCATTGCCTCAGTTTCTGCGCTATTTACGTCGCGATTTCCATCCCTGGGAAGTGGATGACAGAGAGGAAGTGGCGCGCTGGCTCAACAATAATGAGCGCCCGACGGAGGCGGCCTGAGCTCTCTGCAAGGCTCTATTTAAACTTCTACTTGCAGAGATACTGTTAGCGCACTAACATACTGCGCTATGAAATTAGATGACAGCCTGGGTTTTCTGCTCAACAAGGCCGCCGGGGAGATGAAATTCGCTCTGGAGACGGCGTTGCGTCCCTATGATCTGACACCGGGCCAGTGGTCAGTGCTGGCCCGATTGCGACAAAACGACGGGCAGAAAATCAGCGAGCTGGGAAAATCGCTGTTTTTCGATCGCCCCACCATGTCGGGCATCATCCGTCGGCTGGACGCCAAGGGGCTGATTCTGAAAGTCCCTGACGCAAGCGATCAACGCGCTTATCGGATACATATCAGCGCCAAGGGCGTTGAGTTAATGGGCGAGTTGCCGATTCTGGCCCAGGACATCAATGCGCGAGCGTTGCATACGTTCACCCCCGAAGAAGCTTCCCAATTCAAAGACTACTTGCGGCGCGTTTTGAAAAACATGTCGTAGGGCGTTTTTTTATCCATATAGTTAGCGCACTAACAAAAAAGAAGTCTGTTTGTGAGAACTTTACTAAAAACCGTTCATCTACTGTCGATCGCCGTGTTCTTTGGCAGCATCGCCGCCTATATCTTCTTCGGGGCAGTCCTGCCGGAAAATGACTTACACGCTCTGACGCTGAACCGTGAGTGGGTCGCCGCCGGCACGGCCTGGCTGACTCTGCCGGCGATGTGGCTCGCTGGCCTCAGCGGCATTCTGTTATCAGGAAAGCCCAAAGCGACCTGGTTGTGGATCAAAGTCGGCGGCTTCGTTCTGATTGCGCTGAACGCTCAGCTGATGGTGTACCCGGCCATTCTGCTATCACTTGAGACCGTCAACGGCGCCAATCAGGTCTTCGACCACGCCATGCTGCGGGAAGCGGTGTTCGGCGCGTTCAACGTGCTGCTGATACTGGCCCTGGTAGTGGTGGCCGTTAAGAAACCGTTCCGCCGCAGCCGACCCGCCGCCTGATCAGAGGGATTCGATCCGCTCCAGATAATCCTCCGCCTGCGCCAGGATCTCATGTCTCTGCTCCTGCGTGAAACGCTCCCAGGTCCGGTAGATCATGGCGAGCCGGGGGTTGTGCTGAAGCCGTTCCCGATGTCGCTCAATAAAGCGCCAATACAGGCTGTTGAACGGACAGGGGTTAGCGCCGGTCTTGGCTTTGACGTCGTAGCGGCAACCCTTGCAGTAATCGCTCATGCGCTGAATATAGGCGCCGCCGCTGACGTAGGGCTTGGTGGCGATCAGACCGCCGTCGTCGAACTGGCTCATGCCTCGGGTGTTGGGGGCTTCCACCCATTCGATGGCGTCCACGTAGACGCCCAGATACCACTGATCCACCTGGTCCGGATCGATCCCGGTCAACAGACAGAAGTTGCCTGTCACCATCAGACGTTGAATATGATGGGCGTAGGCGTATTGCAGCGACTGTCCCACCACCTTGCTGACGCAGCGCATCTGGGTGTCGCCGTCCCAGAAGTAACCGGGAAGGCGTCTTCCTGCGCCAAGCGCGTTGCTCTGCATGTATTCCGGCATATTCGCCCAGTACACGCCGCGCACATATTCACGCCAACCGAGAATCTGCCGCACAAAGCCTTCAATCTGCGGCAATGTAATGGCCCCGTCGGACTGTTCATAGCGCTCCAGCGCCGCGCGGATCACCTGCATGGGATGCAGCATTTTGGTATTCAAGGCAAATGACAGCCGGGAGTGATACAAACTCCATTGCGTCTCCACGGCGTCAGTCATGGCGTCCTGAAAGCGACCAAACTGGGGCAGACATCGTTCGCAAAAGTGTTGCAGCAATTGCAGCGCCTGGCGTCGCGTCACCGGCCACAGCAAGCGCTCATGGGCGACGCCGAAGGCCTTCACCCCATGTCGCCGCAGACGTTCGAGAATAACGCTGACATCGTTGTCGAAGCACAGGGGATCGGGAATTTCCGCCAACTGCTCTGCTTTGATTTTGTTGCGATTTTCGCTGTCGAAATTCCACTTTCCACCTAAGGGCGCCCCGTCCAGCATCAGAATGTCGAAGCGCTTGCGCATACGCCGATAGAAGTTCTCCATGGTGAGGTGCTCGCCGCGCACAAAGTGGTCGGATATCTCCGCAAAAGGCAGCAGAAAATGCTCCGTATCGACCTGCGCGATGTCAATTCTCTCCCCTAACTTAAGCTGTTCCATCTGCTGCAACAGGCGGTATTCATCTGGACGCTGGTATTCGAAGCGGCGTACTTGATGGCGTTCGCACAGATGATTTAACAACGCTGGCAGGTCGGCGAACTCCTGCGTGTCATCCAGGGTCAGATGTAACACTTCATGACCGGCTTTCCGTAACGCGTCGGCGAACGATTTCATGGCGGCGAAGAAGGCGCAGACTTTCTGCACATGATGCACGACATAACCGACTTCCTGAGGCAGCTCCGCGATCACGTAAAGTACGCCCGGATCTGTTTCCCGGAACCAACGGTGGGCGGCGTTGAGCTGATCGCCGAGCAACAACCTCAGCGTATGAACATGGGCGGGCATGATGCACTCTACTTGTCTTGGACGATAATTCCCCTTCGCCAATGTGTTGCGAACGGGTTGTCATGATTACGCCCTGGCGCTTGCTTCGGATCTCTGCTGACCTAGAATCTCAAAACCTATTTACGAAAAGATCACGCCAGTATATGAAATGTCCCAAATGCGGTTTTGAACAGAGGGATAGCAACGTCGACTGCGAAAGCTGCGGCATTGTTTTCGCAAAATATTTGAAATATCACCCGCCGCAACAGGCCCATGACAGCCCACATCCAGCGCAGGAACCCGAGCAGGAAACAGAAGAAGTTGAAGAGAAAGTTTCCTGGCGGGAAATTTTGCTATATCCCGGCGACGCCTCTCCCGATCCCATTTCCGTCGGCGGACGCGCGTTGCTGCTGGCGGCGCTGGCGCTCTGGGGACTGTGGTTGATGACTTCCTCCATCGCATCCAATGCAGCGGGCGAATCCTTTCTTCACCTGATTAATCTGCCTTTTCACGAAGCCGGGCATGTGATTTTTCGCCCCTTGGGACAGTTCATCGCTTCCCTGGGAGGCAGTCTGGGCCAGTTGATCATGCCCGCCATCTGTTTTGGCGTCCTGCTGTTCAAACATCACAACACCTTTGGAGCCGCCGTGTGCGCCTGGTGGTTCGGAGAAAACTTTCTCGACCTGGCGCCCTACATCAACGACGCGCGGGCGGGCCAACTGCCATTGCTGGGCGGCAACTTCGGCCATTCTTCCCCTTACGGTTTCCATGACTGGGAATACCTGCTCACGGAAACCGGACTGCTGCGCTTCGATCATGGCATCGCCCAAGGCGCCCACTTATTGGGTTCATTGATCATGATTGCGGCGATCATCTGGGGCGGCGTGGTGCTGTACAGCCAGTTTCTTCTGATGCGCGAACAGGAATAACGCCGCAGCTACGCCAATTCATAAAGTACGTCTGGACAGCGTTCTTCATTGCCGGAGCCGTCAGTAAAGCGCACCGGGACAAACCCATGGCGTTCGTAGAAGCGCCGGGCGTCCTGATTTTGCTGAAAACAATGCAGTCTGACCGGCTTCGACGCCAGCGACAACGCATGGGTCAACAGCTGGGAGCCGATGCCGCGTCCGACATAGTCAGGGGCGAGATAAAACTGAGTCAGCCAGGTCAGGCGGTCGCTTTTGTCCAACGAGAGAAATCCAGCGATGCGCTCATCCGCCACGGCGAGCGTCACCGACTCGCGGGGAAGCAGGAGATATCGCACCCAACCACGAACTTCCCGTTCCGAGTGGGCCATAGGAGCATAAGCCAGAAACTTCTTTCGCGACGCCAGCATGATATCAGTCACGGTATCGGCGTCAGCCGCCGTGGCCGGTCGCAATACTACATTCATCGTTTACTACCTCTCAAACAAGCATAGCCGATCGGATGGCCGCTGCTCGCCGTCCGGTCTTCTCACACCGACGCAGACGACGGGAAACGCTGATTTTGGCCAAATACGGCGGACTCACCTAAGCTTTAACACGCACCCGTAAATCAAAACACCATGACGGATATCCGATGATACGGCGTTTTCACTGGATACGGCTCCCTTTGCAATCAGGATCAGCGCGCCGCGCGATCGCCGTGCTGACGCTGTCCCTCCTGCTGTTCCCTTCCCCTTCCGCCATGACGGCGCAGCGACCGACGACTATATTGGCCACACTCAACTGGGAGCCCTATGTCGGCGAGGAGATGCGTAATTTTGGATTCGTCTACGAACTGGTGACGGAAGCGTTCAAACGCGGCGGCTACACGCCCAGCGTCAAATTTCTGCCCTGGGCGCGGGCGCTGGATATGACCGAACGAGGGGAAATGGACGCGCTGTTCCCGGAATATTATTCCTCCTCCCGTCTGGAGGATTTCGTTTATTCCGATCCCTTTCTCGGCGGCCCGGTAGGCTTTTATGTGCGCAACGATAGCGACATTCAGTTCAGCGTAGACCCCAGAAGAAATCAGCTTGAGGCGCTACAGGCGCTGTCTCAGTATAAATTCGGCGTGGTGCGCGGCTATATCAATACTGACGCCTTTGACAGCGCGTCCTTTCTGTACAAGGAAGACGTCGTCGACGACCTCACTAATTTGCAGCGCCTCTACTACAATCGGGTGCAGCTTATCTTCATCGACAAATTCGTCGCCCGCTACCTGCTGGAAAAAAACTACCCGCAATACCTGCGCGACCTCCGTTTTCTGGAGCCGCCCCTGGAGGTCAAATTCCTGTATGTGGTGTTTTCCAAAAAAGCGCGCGACTATGAAGACCAACAGGCCGCCTTTAACGCTGGTTTGAAGCAGCTCAAAAAAGACGGAACCCTACAGGATATTTATACCCGTCACGGCTTCCGGGAAGTCCTGGAGTACGAAGGGGAACTGGAAAGCCGCCGACTGATTCCCGCTCATTGAGAAGGGGTCGCCGGATTCCCCTGTGAAGATAGACGCACGCCTTGCCTGTATACCTTATACAGCAAATACCATGAGAACAGTGCGGGTCCGCCGCCCACGACCCAGAACCCTACCAGCACGTCAAAGTCACCCATCATGAGCCGACCAACCGGGGAGTGTTGATAAGACCGCCCGCCAGTGTCGCCAAGCATATAAATAACAACACCATTTCCAGCAATCAAACCCAGCCATATCCATATCGGAACACTTCTCAGAACATAACCTGGGCGCCGTATCCATAACCATGCTAATGACAGTAACGCGAGACCGGTCGCTGCGAAAAAGATCATAATGCCGAAATCCAGCCCCTGTTCACCCCGTGCCGAATGCCAGAACACTAATGAAACCCCAAAGATATACATCATCGTCGTAGGGAGAATACACAGTAAGCCCAGCAACACCTTAAATACTTTTAGCGCTATGTTTTTCATCAATTATCCTTTTCCACATCGGCAGGCTTGCCCTTTAAGACGGGGGTTTCTCTCACGCCTTCCGTCCGCATCAACCAGTCCCGGAACGCGCGGATTTTATTTTCTTCACTGCGCGCCGGGTGATGCAATAAATAGTAATTTTCCGCTTGCGGCAAGTCCCTTTCATTCAACGCCAACAGTGCGCCGGAGCACAGTTCCTGCGCCACCAGCACTTCCGGCAGCAAAGCGACGCCCAGTCCATGCACAGCCGCCTCGATCACCATGTAGTAATGTTCAAAGCGGGCGCGCCAAGTCGGCGTAGTGAAATCAAATCCCTGCGCCTCGAACCAGTGCGCCCACACATGAGGCCGAGTGGAGTGCAACAGCAGGCGACCAGGATCAGCTTCGCCCCGCCCCAAGGCCTCCAGCTCCTCCCTTAGCGATGGCGCCGCCACCGGCAGCAACCGCTCCTGGAACAGTTTATGCCGCCGCACGCCGGACCAGTCGCCCTGACCGATATACAGCGCCACATCCAGCCCATGCTCATTCAGGTCCAGTTCGGTGAACGCCTTGGAGAAATCAGAGGGCGTCGTCTTCACTTCGACGGAGATATTGGGATAACGCTGCTGAAAGTCCTGCAGCTTGGGAATCAACCAGCGGGAGCCTAACGTCGGCAACGCGCCGATCGTCAGCAAACCGCCCTCGCCCCGATGTTGCAGCAACTCATCCGTACCCAGAGACAGGCGGTCCAGCGCTTGTGTGACATGAAACAGATAGGCGCGTCCGGCGGCGGTGAGTTGCAGACGGCGTTTGTGCTGACTGAACAACGGCGTCTGCAGACGCTCCTCCAACCCGGCGATAGCGCGGCTCACGGCGCCGGGCGTCACACAGAGTTCTTCTGCGGCCTTGGTGAAACTGAGGTGCCGGGCGGCGCATTCAAACGTGCGCACCGCGTTTAGGGGAGGCAGCATTCGCATAATGAGAAAATCTCAACCAAATTGAGTTAATATCGCTTTTTAATCGTTAATTTCACAGTGATAATTGCACACAGCTCAATTATCACTTATTTCAGGAGGTATGTATGCGGCCGTTTCATCTGGCCTTTCCCGTGACGAATCTGGACGCCGCCCGCGCCTTTTATGTGGATCGTTTCGGCTGCGCTATCGGTCGCACTGCGGAACGCTGGATCGATTTTGACTTCTTCGGCCATCAGATTACCGCCCATCTCGTGGAAAGCCCCCAGGAAGACGCCGGCCGCAACGCGGTGGACGGAGACAGCATTCGCGTACCGCATTTCGGCGTTATTCTGGATAAAAGCGAATGGGAAAAAGTGCGCGATCGCATCACCGAACGCTGCGACACCTTTCTGCTGCCGCCCAAGGTCCGCTTCGTCGGCGAACCGGGTGAACAAGGCACGTTTTTCGTTAGCGACCCGTCCGGCAATGTGCTGGAGTTTAAATACTTCAACAGCGACGCAGATATTTTCAGAACCTGATCCCGTTTCCAAACGACCCCGGAGACTCTCATGAACATCGTGTTTCACAGCGGCGCGTTCGACCTGCAGGAGTGGCGGCGAGCCGCGCAAACCATCAGCCCGGAATTCCGGCTGCTGGCGCCGGAAGACGTCGCTATAGAAGAAATCGATGTTCTGCTTATCTGGCGTCCTGCCCTGACGGACTGGACACAGGCAAGTAACCTGAAACTGGTCATCGGTCTGGGGGCGGGCATTGACGGCCTGGCTCGACAATTACGCCTGCCAGCGGGAACCCCCGTAGAGCGTATGCGGGACGCCGGCATGCGTCAGGCGATGTCAGAGTACGCCACCTACGCCGTCCTGCACTTTCAACGTAATTTCGACCAGTTTCGTCAGGCGCAACAGGAAAAAAACTGGCTGACGCACAGCTCTTACCGCTCAAACCAGGACACGCGAATAGGCGTACTGGGACAGGGCAGCCTAGGCGGCGCAGTCGCGCAATATCTGCATAGTCTGGGTTATCCGACGTCAGGCTGGTCGCGCAGCCGCAAAACCCTGTCCGGTGTGAACGCCTATGCCGGCGAAGACGCGTTGAATGAGTTTCTGGGGCAATGCGACATTCTGATCAACATGCTGCCTCATAATGCAGCGACGGAGGGCTTCCTGAACATGGATCGTCTCTCCCGCCTGCCGCAAGGGGCCGCCGTAGTTTGCCTGTCCCGCGGCGCGGTGACGGATGAAAGCGCGCTTCTGGAGCACCTGGACAGCGGCCATTTACGCGGGGCCATGATGGATGTATTCCAACAGGAACCTCTGCCCGCCGCTCACCCATTATGGAGCCATCCGAAAGTCTGGGTGACGCCCCATCAAAGCGCGCCCACCCAAATCGAACCGGCGTTGCGGGAAGTTATGGATATTCTGCGGGAGCGAGAACTTGCCTGAGCTTCGTATTGGCGCTCTCGCAGTCATTCTTCCTGCCGCCTCTTCACTGCTTTCACTTCGCGCTTCATAACGAAGCGCCGCTTGGTTAGTCCGCTTCATTTCAGGGCTATTTTTCACCATCAAAACACGACTTTTTGTCTTGTTAAAACAACAAAAAGCGTGCGCTCACTCACTTGCCAGACAGCGCCTGTTGGTACGCGGTATGCAGGGTAAAAGTTTTTTGTTATCTTCCGGGACTTTACACTTTTACCGCCACCAATGGATAAGGGTTAGACCATGGCGAACCAAGCCAAAACCAACATCGACTGGATTGATACGGCGAAGGGCGTTTGTATTTTGCTGGTGGTGCTTCACCACGTCATTATTACTTCCTATGCTTTGCCCGGAGTTGAGTTAAGCTCCGCCGCCGTCAAGTTTGAACATTTTCACCATTTGGTGAGCATCTATCTGGCGCCGTTGCGCATGCCGCTGTTTTTTATGATCTCCGGCTTTCTGGTGCATCGCGCTGTCACCCAGTATCGTTGGAGCGATGTGGCGCAGAAGCGTATCTATAATCTAGCCTACCTTTTTGTGCTTTGGGGCGCGCTGCAATGGCTGGGCGTCACTCTGGTCAACTGGGCCGGGGGATCTGAAAAACAACTGACGGAAGTCACCAACGCACTGTACTCCTCCAATCCGGCGGAGTTCATCTCCCTGACCCTGACCGGCTCCAGCAGCCTTTGGTATCTCTACGCCCTGCCCTGGTATTTCGCCATCTGCAAACTGTTGTCCAGTCGCTGGCCGCTGGCGATGCTGGTTTTGCTGATGGGGCATTTTATCGGGCAAACCTTTGTCCATGACTGGCCCACCAAAAGCATCATCGCCAATGGCGTATTTTACGGGCTGGGCTGTTTCTACGGACGCCATCTGTTTTCCCTGCTCAGCCGCATCAGTCTGCGCAGCATCGGCCTTCTGGCGGTGTTTGGACTGGCTGCCTTGAGTTTGAAACTGCTGCATTGGGAGCACTTCCTGTTCACCAGCTTGCTGCTAGTGAGCATCAGCGTCATGGGGTTCGCGTTCACACAGTCCATTGCGGATTTCAAAATGTTGCGCTGGATGGGCAAGAACACGCTGCAGATTTATGTGCTGCATCGGATATTTATTGAAATGGCGGGGGTCTGGCTGGCGCCGGCGCTGATCAAAGCCGGCGTATTCGACAGCAGTGCAGCAGTCACCGGCTGGTACGCGCTGTACCCCACCCTGGCGACCCTGGGCGTCACCGCGCTGTCTCTGTTCGTCTGGCGTCTCACCAATCGCGGCCCAGGCGTCTTCCTTTATACCGCACCGGATTTCCATGTGCGGGCGGCGCGCCTCTCCACTCTGGTGTTGAAGCGTTAAAAACGAATAGGCCCGGTGCGGCGAACGCATCGGGCCGACTTACAACGCCCCTTCCACATATTGGTTCACAATGGCCTGATGACGTCCGTTGTTTTTCAGCTGATCCAGCGCCTGCTGAAAACGCTGCACCACGTCATCCGGCGTCTGCAGGCTGAACGCGAAATACTGATCTGAATCTTTCAGGGTAAAGATCTCTTCGTAGTCAGTCGGTTTCAGTTTCATCTGCTTGATATACCAGGCTGCGCCAAGCCTGCCGTATGCCCAGGCGTCCACCTGTCCAAGGCTCAGCATGGCCAAGGCCACCTGAGGGCTGGAAGTGCGCCGTAACGCGCTGTCAGGCACGCCGTTATTGAGTAACAACTGCTCGCCGATATCATCGCGCACAGTGGCAATGCGCAGCGTCTTCAAATCCTGCAGGGAGGAGACGCGCAGGGATTTGTCGCGACGAGCGGTAATCACGATATGAGAAGGGATAATCGGACCAACCCACTTGAACAGACCATCGCGATGCTCTGTACGGGTCATGGCGAACAGCACCGCATTGCGGCTTTGCTGCACGTGGGTGTAGGCCCGCGCCCAGGGCATCAACAATATGTCGGCGCGGGTTTGCGAATAGCCGGCGATCTGCAGCATTTCTTCCATCAGATCCACAGATACGCCTTGCAGACGCCCGTTCTCAGCAAAGTTCAGCGGAGCGTAGTCCTCCGTCATCATATTTAAGTCGTCCGCGGCGCGGCAGGCGCCCGCCAAAGCGAAACACAGCAAAGCGAGGCGAACGGAAAGTCTGATCAGAGCAGAAATTTTCGTCATCATCAGCGGTATCCCTTGTAGCTGAAAGCGCTGCCCCGGCGTGGGATTGTCTTGTTTGAAGCGGTATCCGGACCGGGAGTGTTAGACCTGAACCTGACCCATTCTATGCCCCTGCGCGCCGCTTTTTAACCCCTTATGGATTAAGGTTCCGCAGCCTTCACGGCTTGCCAGACCAGAAGCGAACAAACGTCGACGCCCTATCCCCAGGACGCCGTTTACAGGCAAAGATATGGCTAAAACAACCTATTTTATGTCATATACGCCAGTGTTATTCCTCAACGCCATGTGCGACGCTGAAAAATCCAAAAGGCTATCTGAAACACAGTAGACGCAATCAACAATAAAGGTAATACATCCATGAGCGAACTGCTTAATAAGCAATATCGTCTGGCCAAGCGACCAGTGGGCGAACCCGGCGACGATACCTGGGAATTCTGCGAGAAACCTGTCGCGCAGCCAGGCGCTGATGAAGTACTGGTGAAAATTCAATACGTGTCTCTTGATCCCGCCATGCGCGGCTGGCTCAACGAAGGCAAGTCCTACATCGCGCCGGTGCAAATTGGCGACGTTATGCGCGCCGGCGCCGTCGGCGAAGTTATCGCCTCCAACCACGATGGCTTCAGTCCGGGAGACATGGTGGTGGGAACACTGGGCGTCCAGCAATACGCTATTTGCAACGGCAAAGAACTGCACAAAGTCGATACGCGCATCGCTCCGGCTCCACGCTATCTGGGCGTGCTCGGCATGCCCGGCATGACCGCCTATTTCGGCCTGTTGGACACCGGCAAGCCGCAAGAGGGCGAGACCGTAGTAGTGTCCGGCGCCGCAGGCGCGGTGGGCGGCGTCGTCGGTCAGATAGCCAAGATCAAAGGCTGTCGAGTGGTGGGCATCGCCGGCGGTGCTGAAAAGTGCCGCTATCTGACCGAGGAACTCGGTTTTGACGGCGTGGTGGATTACAAAAACGAAGACGTCAT
Organism: Hahella sp. KA22; assembly: GCF_004135205.1. Taxonomy (NCBI): domain Bacteria; kingdom Pseudomonadati; phylum Pseudomonadota; class Gammaproteobacteria; order Oceanospirillales; family Hahellaceae; genus Hahella; species Hahella sp. KA22. The sequence goes on from NZ_CP035490.1 coordinate 294,540, forward strand.
GGCCGGCCTGAAGCGGGAATGTCCCAACGGCGTCGACGTTTTCTTCGATAATGTCGGCGGCGATATCCTGGATGCCGTGCTCGCCCGCATCAATCTGCATGCGCGCATTGTCATTTGCGGCGCCATTTCCCAATACAACAACACCAAACCGGTGAAAGGTCCATCCAACTATCTGTCCTTACTGGTCAACCGCGCCCGCATGGAAGGCATTGTGGTGTTCGACAACAGCAAACATTACGGCAAGGCGGCGATGGAAATGGCTGGATGGATGTCCGCCGGCAAACTAAAAGCCAAAGAGCATGTGGTGGAAGGCATTGAGAACTTCCCCAACACGCTGATGATGCTGTTCAGCGGCGACAACTTCGGCAAGCTGGTGCTGAAGGTAGCGGATAACTAAGGAGCGCGGATATGGCTTACGATCTGCAGGACAAGGTGATTCTGATCACCGGCGCCGCTTCCGGTATTGGTAAGGAGACCGCTCTCCTGCTGGCGCAGTTGGGGGCGGAAGTGGTTTTGTCCGACATCAATGCGGAACAAGGCGACGCCGTCGCCGCGTTGATTCGCGACCAGGGCGGTCGGGCGCATTTCTGTCCCGCCGATGTGACTCAGGCGGAGCAGGTCGCCCATTTACACGCTTTCGTGATCGAAGTCTGCGGCAGGCTCGATTGCGCCGTCAACAGCGCTGGCGTGGAGCACGTCAACGCTAGGTTGGCGGATATCGACGAGGCTACCTGGGATCAGGTGATCGACATCAACCTGAAGGGCGTGTTCCTGTGTATGCGTGAGCAGATCAAATGCATGCTGCCCCGCCGCGACGGGCGCATCATCAACCTCGCCTCTATCGCCGGTCTGCGCAGCGCGCCGTCGCTCGCGCCGTACTCCGCCAGCAAGTTCGGCGTGGTGGGGTTGAGCAAGTCCGCCGCGGTCGAATACGCCAGCTCCGGCATTCGCATCAACGCGGTCTGTCCCAGCTTTATCAACACGCCGATGGTGCAACGCGCGCTGCAGGCGATGGATGAGAAGAAGGCGCTTAAGGTTGTGCGCGCCAATCCGATGCAACGGTTGGGCGAGCCAGCGGAAATAGGACGTATGATCGCCTGGCTATGTTCAGATGAATCCAGTTTCATGACTGGACAGGCGGTGGCGCTGGATGGCGGATTGACCGCCTGAAGCTTCATGCTCCTCCACGATTATTCCGGCGTCGTTCGTCAGCGTGACGAGCGACGCCGGAGGTTGACAGATATTGACGAAGGCGGTTACGCCAATCGGCGCGCCGCCTCGAATAGGGGCTCAGAGGGCGTGGCGAACACCAGCCGCGGACCGACATTATGGGTCACCGCCGCTTTAATGATGACCGGGGTGACAGCGTCCTGATAGCGCAGATCAAACTCGATGTCCTCTTCTTCCCCATCGCCCAGTTGCGCCAGGGCCGCTAACGCCAGCGCGATCTTATCCTGCGCCAGCGGTTCATCCAGTTGCCCGCCCAAAGCGTCGAGAAAATCGCTCAGTCCATCGACCCCGCACGCCAGTTCAAATTCATGCATCGCTCCGCTCCTCCGAAGGTTATTCCACATGCGGAAATACTATACTCTTTGGTATCACAGGGAGTTTGATCCAAGGCAGAAAAACGATGTCGTCCATGCACTTGACTTGGGTCAGCAAGATAGCGTTAGCTAGAGCTATCCTAGTAATATTCCGAAACTCCGCTAACAATAATTAAGGATATTGCCTATGACATTTGATGTTGTCACCATCGGCAGCGCCACCGTAGATCACTTCGCCGACACGGATTCCGAGCTGATCCGCATCGACACGCGCACCACACATTCCGAACTCATCGCTTTTCCGTTAGGTAGTAAACTTTTAATCAAAGAGCTCAGAACCACTACTGGCGGCGGCGGCACCAATACCGCGGTGGCGTTCTCCAGACTGGGACTGAATACCGGCTTCCTGGGCAAAATCGGCGATGACGCCAATGGCGATTTCGTACTGAATAAACTGCACGAGGAACATATCAGTTTCTTAGGCGCCCGGGGCGGACAGACCGGCTTTTCCGTCATCCTTAACAGCATCAAGGATGATCGCTCCATTCTCGCTTACAAAGGCGCTAACGATCATCTTGAGGCGGCGGATATTCAGCCTTTTCAGACCCGCTGGGTATATCTTTCAAGCATGCTGGAGCAAAGTTTCCAGACCGTCTGCGATCTGGTCGCCGGCAACGGCTTCAAACTGGCCTTCAATCCCAGTAACTATCAGGCGGAGCTGGGTTACGCCAAGTTGTCGAAGTTGATCGATCGGGTGGAAATTCTGGTCATGAATAAAGAAGAGGCCTGTAAATTCCTCGGTCTCAACTTCTTCAAGTCGCCATCGGTTCCCGACCTGATTCCAGAACTGGCGAAGCTGCCGCCGGCCATTTTCGCCATCACTGACGGCGCAGAAGGGGCATATGTCTATGATCGCGAGCATTTGTATTATGCGCGCCCCCTGCCCGACCTGCAGGTAGTGGAGACCACCGGCGCCGGCGACGCCTTCGCCGCAACCTTTACCGCAGCTATTATTCTCGGCGAGAATACCGCCACAGCTCTCCACTACGCCATGACCAATTCGGAATCTGTCCTGCAACATAAAGGCGCCAAGGAAAAGCTGTTACCATTAGCGGAGCTACGGGATATTGCAGCCAGAACCCGTAGAGATATTGAAACACTGAATTTATAACTCGCCGGCGGCGTCCGAATGACGCGCCCGACAGCGCACAGCACGACAGTGGAGCCTCTTTAATGCAAAGCACAGAAACGATTCAATTGGAAGTCAAAAACGCGGTTCCCAGCGGCGGCGAACAAGAGACGGCGTTGTGCATCGACTTATGGCGTCAGATTGACGGTTTCTTCAAGGATCGTCCTTTCAAAGTGGAAGACCCCTATCGCGGCAAGCTCGGCGAATACGATATTTCTCTGGATGCGTCAGACATGGTTCGCGCCCTGCAACAAGCCAAGGACAGCTCCGGCAGTTTCAATCACTATCGCCGCAAGCACGCCGAAGACAGCAGCGTCAGCCTGAGCGCCACGCTGAGCCTGAAGGTGGCGGCCCGTAACGACCTGACCGCGCCCTACTCCATTTATCACACCGCCAGCGTATTCATTCAACAACTGATGCTGGGTATGAACATCGCCTTGCCGGGCTCTTGTCAGCTCCTGGCGACCCGATTCCTCGGCGAGCAGGCGCACCGTTTCGAGGCGCAGGACTTTGATTCCAAAGCGTTCTATGACGCCAATCAAAGCGCCGTGGATCACGGCTGGCCGCGCATCGGCCAGTTAAATTTCGAGAAGGTCTGGGACTGGTTCGAAATGCTGGGAACCAGCCACCGTAATACAGCGATTTCCACCGCCAACAAAGTACTGGTGGATATGCTGAAAATCGCCCAGCAACGCTATCGTTACGGCGCCCGCACCGCCATGCTGGTCGCAAACCAGCTGGAAATGCTGATAGGCGCCCGCAACGACGAGGACATGCAGCATCTGCGCGAACGGGTCAGTCTGGTGCTGGGTCGCCCGCCGGAGTCGGCGGATTGCTTCAAAGAACTGTATCGCCTGCGTCACGCCCTGTTTCTCGGCGAGCATCCGGTGCGTCGACCCACTCTGGGTTATCACGACGCCGACGAAGAGATCAAACAGCAGCTGTCCCAACACAATTCCGGCGTGGAAAAAGCCATCGCGGTGGTTCTGGCCCTGGTGCAGGATCTGATTGAAACCCAGTCCCGGGAATACGCCTTTACTGAGCAAATGAGCCGCAGATAATTCCATTTGCCGACGGTTAAGGGCGGCGCTGCCGCCCTTTTTCATTGGCTATTGCGAAAGCCCGTCTAAACTTAAAGTAAATAAATCCAGCAAACCGACCAGATTTATGCCTTCCGTACTCCGTTCGCCCGGAGCTGTCCGATATTTCCGTGTTTGCGCCGCTCTGCTGGCGTTAGTGTGGCTCATCGCCTGTCCGTTATCCCAGGCTGACGTCCACCAACCCAAACTTTTGCTTGTGCTAAAAGGCGAGAGCAACGCCTACTGGCGACAGGTTTACCAAGGCGCTCAAAAAGCCGCGGACGAGGCTGGGGTCACTCTGCTTCACCGTAGCACCAAGGATGATGGCGACATTGCAGGGCAAATACAGATCCTGTCTTACCACCTCAGCCAAGCGCCGCCGGACGCCCTGATTCTGGCGCCCAACTCCGCCGAGGATCTGGGGTCCAGTGTGGCTCAGTACCGCGCCAAGAATATTCCCGTGCTGGTGGTGGACTCTGATCTCGCCGGCGACGCCCATCAAGGACTGGTGGCCACCGACAATTACGCCGCCGGCCAACTGGCCGCCCGCGCGCTGCTCAGCACCCTCGATTTGAGCGAAAAGCGCAATGTGGTCCTGCTCCGCCTGCGAGCGGGCAACTCCTCAACGGATCAGCGGGAACAGGGGTTTCTGGACGTACTCATGGAGTACGACATGATCCGCATCGCCGCCGCTCCGTATGTAGGCGATGATCGCGGCGCCTCACGCAGCGAAATGTTGCGGTTGCTGAAAGAATTGCCAACCATCGACGGCCTGTTTACGCCCAATGAATCCACCACTATTGGCGCCCTGGTGGCGATTCGGCAATCGGGCGCATCAAAGCGGTTTGGCTTCATCGGTTTCGATCAGACGGAAGAATTGGAAGCGGCCATGTATGCGGGAGAAATCAGTAATCTGGTGGTGCAGAATCCAGAATACATGGGCTATCTGGCGGTGCAGAGGGCATTGGATCTGATCAAAGGAAAGCCCATCCCAGCGTTCACCGACACTGGCGTCAAACTGCTGCAGCCGCTGCCCAAGCCCTGAATTAATCACGGTCGCCCTGAAACCAGCGAAACAGATCCATGGCGAACACCATTGATATCGAGCAACCGAAAATATACAGCGCAATCAACCATCCTGGCGGCGACTGAGTCGCCTCCTCAGGCAACGCAAGATTAAGTAGATACAATAAAAACAGCAACACGCCGCACAGCCTGAGCCGATAGGCGCGGCTGACCAGTCTGGAAAGCATGAACCACTCCTGATCACAACTCAAAGCTCTCATTAAATCCTATCTGGCGCCACCGAAACGATAACTCCACCACAGACTCAGCCCTAAGGTCTTGGCCTGCTTCCACTGCAGACGATCCATAGTCACGCCAAGATACAGGTCGTAGATCTGCAGGTTGAGATTGAGGGCGTCCGCGTTGCAATAATAGCGACCTCCCAGCGTCAGCCTATCATTGAAACGGTAGTCTGCCCCTACAAGCCCCAGGTCAGTCTTATCGTAACGCCGCCAGCCGGCGCCCAGACTGACTGCATCGTTCAGATGGTATTCACTCCATAAAAACCCTCGCAACGGCAACGCCTGCACATGATCGCGATAGCCTTCATTACCGCTCAACGCCGGTGACACGTCCAAAGCGCCGTCTTCATCATAATCAATCGTGTCGGAGGTGGCGCGGGCGACCGTCGCCGTCGCGCGATCCCAGTATATGCGATTGACAGCATCCTCCAGCGCCAGTCGCGCCTCCCATTGCGGATGAGGTCGCCAATGCAGATATAGATCTACCGCAAACCCATCGCCGCTGACGTTTTCCGGCGGTCGGTCCAGCAGGTGGTCTTCCGTATAGGCGTAATCCAGCTCCAATTCGCCTGTGGGCGAGGCGTCCGGCGTATCCAGATAGCCGCGCAAATAGCCCTCAGTCAGCTCATCTGCGCGCAAGTAGGAAAAGGCCAACTTGACGTTGAAGGCCTCCGTCAATGCAAACCGGTAACCCAGCTTAACGCCTTTCGCACGCATCTGGTTCGCCGCCAGGTAAAGGTCATAGTGGGCGTCGCTTTCATGAGGCAGGTCATTGTTATAGAGGTATATCAGCTCCGCCGCGTCGGGACTGAATTCAAGGTGATAGTCGTAACGTTCGACAATGGACAGGCTGAGGTTGCGATATTCGGCGCCAATCTCGATATGATCATGCGTGTACGCTACATCGCCCCGCGCTACGGGATCGCCTTTCAGGTCATGGGCGATCTGATAAATCGGCGCTGCATTGCTGTAGGAAAAGCTTTCCACCTCCGTATACAGCCGCCATCCGTCATCGCTCGCCGCAGCTATCTCCGCACAGACAATCGAGCAGCCTAGCGCGCCAATCTGCGTAATACGCCTTACCTGTTTTCCATAATCAGACAAAAGCCAGATTCCGTTTTTAGTGATTCGTTTCGCAAGCGCCATGCGTTAAAAAGGGAGGACAAGCCTCCCTTTAGGTTTCGCATACTGTATTCAGCTTAGTTTAAAACGATTCAAAGTCACCATCGCTGAAACGCACCAACACCACGCCGCTGACTTCGGAAATGGTGGCGTATTGGGTTCCGTTGTTAGTGATGGATCCGATGGCCTTGCCATCGGAGTCTTCCGCCACGGACAGTGTGACGCCGTCCTGGTTGGTGACGGTAAGTGTCTGCGCGACGGAGTCGATAGCCGCATTCAACGTTACGCCGCCATACTTCAGTTCCAGTGTCGCCTGCCCGGATTCCAGGCCGGTGCGATCCACGATCAATTTCACGCTGATGGTGTCTGCAACGCCATTGACCGTCACGTTGAATATGAGGGTGGCGTCAGCGTCCACGTAGGCTGATCCGTTCTCATCCGTGCAGGTTTCTGAGGATGTTCCGCCTGACATAGAGCCCTCGCAGTTAAGAGTCACGCCCGTGGCGTTCGCATTCAGCGCCAGCGATGCGAAAAATGAGTCTGTGGCGTTACTGAACTGACCGCTCAACGTCATCGCGAACATTCCCGCTGTGTAACTTTCCATCCAGGTCTCTTCATAGGTGCTGCTGGTCTGGGTATCGGTCTCGTCGATATCCGCAGAGAACGCCGATAAGGTCGCACTCATCACCCCAGTGAAAGAAACCGGATTCCCTACTCCCTTCTCAGCCAAGGTTACATTCAGCCCCAATGACAGGTTGCTGAGATCGAAGTCCTCATCCTGCACGGTAGTAGATGTACCGCTATTAGTGGTTTCGTCTTCGTCACTGGTGTAGGACAAAGTGGCCATTACGTTACTGTCGTTGTTCACGCTAAGAGACACCGCGCTGGACTCCACAGCGCCCTGAATAGAGAAATTCACTTGCGCGCTGATTGCCTGGGTGGTGTTTGTGCCGCCGGAAATCGGCGTTTCCACTTCATCGCCCACATTGATGGTGGAGAGGTCCGTGGCGGTCAGCGACACGGCGACGCCTTCAATCGTGGTGTTTACCGTAAATGACGCGCCGCCGCTCACAATATTGACGGTCACGATTGGAGAGCCATCGGTTGAGCCATCTTCCGCAAAGGCCATGTATGACGCCGCGATTTGCTCCAGTGCGATCGCCATGACGTCCAGCACTTCCGCCAGATTGTCATCCGTAGCGAAGGTAGCGGCGGCGATCTGGTCTGCGAACGCCTCCATTGACACCCGATCTTCACTGCTCAACAGCATGCCGGTTCCCAGTTTGCGAATCTCCTGCACCATGGCCTTGGCCTGCGCCAATTCCGTCGCGTTAGCGGTATCGCTGGGCTCGCCTTCGGATTCATCAGTGGAGCCGTTGGTCTGTGCATCGCTCTCTTCGGCGGCGATGATAGTAATGAGACCGCCCAGGTCCAATTGTCCAGATGTATCCGCCGCCACGGCGGCGTTCAGAATATCCAGGGTACTCGCCAGAATTTCCTGTAGCGTCGTATTTGTTCCATCAGTGTCCGCTTTGTCCGCGATGCCGCCATCAGCGTAGTCTGACGCAAAGGCCGCTACCGCCTGCTCAATACTGAGTCCAGGAGAGTCTCCCTGCACCGCCTGCACGATGGCCGCGCTCAACGTGTTGTATTTGACCCCGCCCTGGCCGGCGGCGGCCACCGCCGTCGGATTGGTGATGTCCACCACATCGATTTGGGTCAGATCACCCGCCACGCCAAAACGATTCGCCACCTTCGAATTCGCCGCCGTCACCGCCGCCTGGATTTCAGACGCGCTGGTGGCGCCGCCCATGGTGATATCTTTCAGCGCCACCTGGGTAGCGACATCAGTCAGCACCGTTATATTGACCGATATATTCGACGAACCCGAGGGAACGACTGCATTCAGCGCAAAGCCGCTGTCCGTCAGAGCATAATCCTGCCCAAAGGCCACGCCGCTTCCGCATCCTCCGCTGAGGTCACAACGCATCAGCGTGCCGGTCGTTGGCGTTATGCGCACGACCACAGGCCCGCTGTAACCGGAACTCAATGTCAAATTGTAAGTTCCATCTGATCCTGTCGTGGTTTGACCCAAGACGTTGGAGGTGTCCACCGCGCCATTGATCACCGGATAAGCGCGCACAAGGCCGCCGATGATAATGCCTTTGGAAGCCGCGCCGCTCAGTGTGACGCTTGGCGAGCCGCCGCCGTCGTCATCACCGCCGCCTCCGCCGCCGCCACATGCAGTCAGAGCGATCGCCAGCATGAGAGGCGTCAGATTGTTTTTGAACCTATCGAATTTGGACATGCTTTCCTCCTAGCGATAGCCGTAGCCTGTGAATTTTTTCGTTTAACTTCCGCCTGCGCCAGCGCCGGAATCCCCCTTCCAATTGACCAGGTCGAATCTGTCTCCGAGCCAAATTCGCATAGGGCGCAGTATTTAAGTAAAGCACAGCAGACCTGACGGAACGCCCGGCTGGCGGGATAATTCGTGACTATTTGTTACCAGTTTTTGAGACCCAGTTGTTACCAGTTTTTAAGCCCCTGCGTAAGTGTTTAGCGCTATTGGCATTTTTTGATCTCGGGTGTATATTGACCAGCCCTCTTCAACTCCAACCCCAATGGAGGCCTGGTGACCATGCAAACTGAAAACATTCCTCTCGTCGCCTGACGAAGAACGCTCCAGGCCGGCTGATATTGATCGCGCTCAGGCGCATTGCGTGTAACGCGCATCATCAGCGACGCCCTTACTGATATTTTTCTGACAGAAACAAATAGGTCTTCGAATATTCCCGTTTAGCACCGGGATTGCGCTCTTTATGCGCCGCAGGCCAGTTGTAGGCTTATAGCCAGGGTATACAATCAATGAACCACGAATTAAGGTCCCACAACCTGTGGGTGCTTTCATGGCCAATCTTTATTGAAGAAATAACCGGCGGTCTGGTGTTTCTCGCCGACGCCTATTTCCTCAGTCGTATCTCAGATGAAGTCGCCGCCACGGTTGGCGTGCTATTGCCAGTGTTATTGCTGGGGTTCTTCATCATCCCGATGTTCACCACCGCAGGCACCAGCGTCGCTTCGCAATACATGGGCGCGAAGCAAACGCAGCATATCCTGCCGGCCTATATGGCGAATATCGGCATCAGCAGTCTGCTTGGGCTGCTGATGTTTATCGTCAGCTTCATTTACGCCGACCGCGTCGGCTTGTGGCTGGGCATGACGCCGGAGTTGAACGCACATTCAGAGACTTATCTTCTGGCAGTGTCGTTCAGCTTCTTCTGCATCGCTGTGCGTTTCTCCTACGCCTCCATTCTGGCGTCCCGGGGCATGACACACTGGAACATGGCCACCGCGCTGGTCACCAACGCGCTCAATGTGGTTTTGAACGCAGCGTTCTTCCTGGGATGGTTCGGGCTGCCCAAGATGGGGTTATTGGGCATCGCCATGGCGACGTCGATTTCCTTCGCCGTGGGCGCGCTGCTGGTGATGTGGGTAGTGCATGGCCCGATGAAGATCCGTTTCCGCTTCAAAGGTATGTCCGGCCCGATTCGCCGCGTAATGCGTCCGATTCTGAAAATCGGCATTCCGTCGGCGATGGAGCCGTTCAGCTACACCGTGCAGCAGATAGTTGTATCCATGGCGGTAATCAGTCTGGGGCTGGAGGCCATGGGCGCCAACACCTATGTGTTGCGGGTGCTGGTGGTGGAAATCACCTTCGCCTTCGCCCTGGGCGCCGGCAGCCAGATTCTGATGGCGCACTTCATGGGCGCTGAAAACTTCAAAGAGGTGAACCGCATCTTCTGGAAATCAGTGGCCTACGCCTCCGGCTTCGCTTTCATCAACATGCTGATGTTTGTATGGATCTACGACAGCCTGTTGACCCTGTTCACAGATAACCAGCAGATTATCGAACTGAGCAAGTGGATGCTGGCGGCCTGCATCATCATGGAACCGGCCAGAGCGGTGAACATTATCGCCGGCATGGGCCTGAAAGGGGTGGGCGACGCCCGCTTCTCCGCCGTCAACAGCATGATCTTCATGTGGGCGGTGATCCCTTTCGTGTTCTGGGTCGGGCTCGATATGGGCTACGGCATGCTGGGCGTGTGGATGTGCTTTGTCGTGGATGAATCCCTGCGGGCGATCATCAATCTGTGGCGCTGGCGCACCGGCAAGTGGCGCAGCAAAGGCATCCGCCACGACGCTGACGAAGGCGGCCTGGCGGAAGCTCCAGCCTGATGCGCCTCTCTTGATAAAGAAAAGCCCGGGAAACCGGGCTTTTTTCATGGCGCGCGCATCCCTGTCGCGTCTTGCTCAGACAGTCATATCAAGTAAATGACTGCGCAGGGCTTACTTCACCAGTCGTACGTTATCCACCTGGAAATGCACATTGCGCATTTCTGAGTCCCACACTGGCAGAATCTCCAGAACCGACGTCACTTCTGCGGTGTTAAGGCCATCATAGTCCGCAAAGTTGATCTCCACCGGATGCCAGACATTCAGCGCGGCGGAACTGTCCAGAATCGCGATATCGCCCGTGCCGCAGTCGGCGCCGCAATTCACTTTCGCCATCAACCCGGTAGAAGCGGCGAAATCGATGACTTTGACATCAAAGGTGAGCTTGCTCAGGGCGGAAACGTTGAGTGGCTTGGCGGACTTGAACAGCACCACGCCTTTCGCCACATGCTCCGCCGCCGGAGCGCCGTATTGCGCGTCCACCACAGTTCCCGCGCCGTCAGCAAGCGCCGCGTCGAGAGTCACGAAGCTGGCGTCTTCCTGGTAGGGGTCCCAGGAGGAGACCGCCCACACGCCGGGTTGGGCGAACAACTCCGTATCCGTCACGCCATCTGTATAAACGTCCGTGGTGTCCGTCAGCGCGACATTTTCCTGAGCGAAGCTGCTGCAATCCGGCGTGTCCGCGGCGGTGTTCGGCTCCCAGCGGATATTTTCCAAAGACAGATCCATCGCGCCGCCAGAGTAAAGCAGGAAGGGCGTATTAACGTTGCTGAAGTCGAGGCCGTCGTCCACAAAGCACTGGAATGGAATGCTTACTTCCGTCCACTCACCCACCGGCAGACCGCGCATGAAGTCGCCAACCGCGACTTCGCCCAGACAGGGGTAGACGCAATGCAGCGAGAGATTGACGTCGCCAGCAGGCGCTTCATTCACTTTCACCCGGAACTTCACCGACGTTTTGGAATTGTAATAAGGCGTCAGATCCTTGCCTTTGTTGTCCTCCGACGCCTGCATGTAGATCTGGCCCACATCCGTCCATTTCACCCGCTTGGCGCTGAACTGAATAGCGCCGTCTTCGGTGGAGACGCTCACTTCATTTCCTTCCAGCGCCGTGGTCACCGCCGGGTCCATGCTGACAGGCGTTCCGCCCCAGTTGGAGGGACCGCCGATGCGCATAATCCAGTCGCCCTGATTCTGTCCGCTGGTGAACAGATCAAGATTCACGTTGGTGGTTCCACCGTCGCCGGGATCGCTCTGATCGCAGCCAAAGGCCTGGCTTGCCTCGCTCAGATCGTCGCCCAGACTGTCGGTATCCTGATAGCTCAGCCCATAACCATAGGCGAACAGCGCGTCACTGGCGTCGCCTTTATTCAGCGGCGCATGACAGGGTGAGTTTGGCCAGGAGTAAGACAGCTTACCAACGAAGTCGTTGTTGACGCCGCCATCCGCTTTGGCGAACAGCACATCCGCTACGCCCTCACCTTCGCTGCCCGGCAACCAGGCGGCGACAAAGGCGTTGGAGCGGTTCAGCTCTTTATTCACATACAACGGACGCCCGGACAGGAAGACCGTCACCACCGGCACACCCGCGTTACGGATGGTTTCCAACACCGCCAGATCCTGCGCATAATTGCGTGCGTGCTCCAGCGTCTTGGCGCCTTCAAGATCGCCGACGCCTTCCGCATAGGGCGTTTCTCCAATCACCACAATCGCCACGTCATGCAGGTTCGGGTTAGCGTCGCCGCCGTCAGCGTCATAAGTCACATTGGATGCGACGCCCTGGATACCTTTCAGGATTGTCGTCGCGCCGGGAAAGTCCTCCGCTTCATTGAGACCGGTTCCCTGCCAGGAGATGGTCCAGCCGCCGCTTTGATTGGACAGGCTGTCCGCGGATTTGCCCGCCACCAGAATCCGGGCGTCCCGGCTCAGAGGCAGGATGCCGTTTTTATTCTTCAACAGCACCAGCGACTTACGCACTGCTTCCCGCGCCAGCTCCCTGTGCCCGTCGGAGCCCAGTACTTCCACTTTCCCCGCCAGAGCGCGCTGGGAAGGCTTGGGCTTATCAAACAGGCCTGCGCGCAGTTTAACCCGCAGGATACGCACCACGGCGTCATCGATGCGCGACATCTCGATAGCGCCGGCGTTTACGGAATCGATGGTGTTTTGGTAGAACGCCTTCCAATCGGTTTTGTATGGAACCATGAACAAATCAATGCCCGCGTTGACCGCTTGCGGACAGTTGCTTTCCGTACAGCCGTCGACCTGTCCAATGCCGTTCCAGTCGGACACAATCAGGCCATCAAAACCCATCTTGCCTTTCAGCACATCGGTCAGCAGGTCCTTTCTGCCGTGCAGCTTTTCGCCCTGCCAGCTGTTGAAAGACGCCATCACGGTCTGAGCGCCGGCGCGCAGCGCTGAATAGTAGCCCTGCCCATGCAGGTTGATCAGCGTGTTCTGGTCCGCCAGATTGTCGCCTTGATCATTCCCCTTGTCCGTGCCGCCATCGCCAATAAAGTGCTTGGCGGTGGCCACCACGTGCGACTGATCGAAATTACCCTGCAGGCCTTCCACCATAGCGGCGCCGTAATTAAAGATAATCTCGCCGTCCTCGGAGTAACCTTCGTAGGTGCGTCCCCAGCGATCATCCCGCACCACCGCCAGAGTAGGAGCAAAAGTCCAGTCAATGCCGGTCACCGCCACTTCTTCCGCCGTCGCCGCGCCGATTCTGCGAATCAGATCTGAGTCTCGCGCCGCGCCCAGGCCAATGTTATGGGGAAACAGGGTCGCGCCCACCAGGTTGCTGTGACCGTGCACCGCGTCCGTCCCCCAGATAATGGGAATAGCGGCGTTGCCGTCGCTCTCATCCATGGAGGCTTCCCACAACGCATCGGCGATATCCAGCCATTCCTGCACCGTCGCGTGTTTCTTCGTTCCCGGCCAGGAACCGCCGCCGTTCAGCACGGAGCCAATATGGTATTGCTTTACTTCTTCCGGGGTCAGATGCTGCAGCTCCGGCTGAATCATCTGTCCGACTTTTTCTTCCAGGGACATGGTCGCCATGATGTCGGCGATCCTGGCTTCTATTTGCGGGTCTTTGGCGATGGCGCTTTGGATAGCAGGCCAGTCGCTGAAGGTATTGATGTAATCAACGCCGGCTACCGGATCAGGCGTTCCCGGCCCATCTTTACCGTCGTTATCGTTGGAATCACTGCTGCATGCCGTCAGCGCCGCGACAATCATCATGGTCGACAGCGCCTTCAACTTGAGGCGTCTGGATACGTACATGTGGTCACCTTTTTATATTTAGCGATAGTGGACCGAAACATTATGAAAGCGCTTTCATTTTAAAACTAATAAACCCGACTAAATTTCCCGATACGTGATAGTTTGCTGAGTATCCCGACCTGAACAACGGACGATTACTAACGAAAACCAGGGTATTGGCCGGCTTTTTCGACGCTATGCGATAAATTCACCGCAAAACAGCTTGCGCCATGATGAAAGCGATTTCATAAATTGCCCTAATTCGGGCGTTATTGTCAATAGAACGCAATAACGCCGAAGGGAGGTTTTAAGTTGCTGAGGTGTTTTTGGGAGGGGCGACGGAGTCGCGCAACACCAGTTCCGGCTCAAACATGGGAGCCGGCTGCGTCCGGCGTTCGCCCTGAATGGATTGAATCGCCAACGCCGCAGCGCGTTTACCCATGGCGTTCACCGGCTGACGCACCGTGGTCAGGGCCGGATACAGCAGCGATGCGTATTCCACGTCATCGAAGCCAACCAGGGATATCTCTTCAGGAACGCTCAGCTTGGCTTCGCGCAACGCCTTCATAGCGCCAGCAGCCATCTGATCGTTGCAGGCGAATATGGCGGTGAAGTCACGGCTGCGCTTCAGCAGGCGTTGAGTCGCCACATAACCGCCTTCCACAGTGAAGTCGCCTTCCACCACCAGATCCTTGTCATAGCGCATCCCCAGGTTTTCCAGCGAACGACGATAGCCGGAAAGACGCGCGCGTCCTTCCTCATTTCCTAACGGTCCACTGATACAGGCAATGCGACGGTGTCCTATGGACGCCAGATACTCCACCACCAGATGACTGCCCTGCTCGTTATCGACGATGACGCATTCACCCGCCAGTTCAGGTACATAGCGGTTCAGCAGCACCAACGGCGGCGACTTCTCTTTCAGAGCGATCAACTCTTCATCCGTCAGGCAGTACGGAAACAAAATGATGGCGTCGCAACGGCGGCCAGCCAGCATGTCGATGGTTTCCTTGATCTCGTCGGACGAGTAATTCTCTACGGAAATGATGAGGTTATAGCCGGATTCGCGCAAAGCGCGCTCCAGACTTGAAATCAGCGGGCCGAAGAATACGCCAAGCAGATCCGTCACCACCAGACCGATATTATTGGAACGGTTGGTGACCAGTCCCTGAGCGAATGAATTGGGCCGATACCCCAGATCCTTCATGGCTTTAAATACCCGCTTACGGGTGCTTTCCTTAACGGGAGCCGTGTTGTTAATCACACGGGAGACTGTGGATATCGAGACCTTCGCACGGTCGGAGACTTCTTTTATTGTAATCATTCGGAGGACGGGCACCTTGCTTAAGGGGAAACGCTTTCAGAGCCGGCCATCATGGGAGAAGCGGGCAATGCATGTCAACTAGGCGATAAGCCTAACAAGCTCCCTTGCAGCCCGCGCCTGCAGGCATAGCCACAACGGGAGTCTGCAGGAAGTTATGCGACAGTATGGGAAATTTGTCAATTCAGACGAAACACCACCGGCACCACGATGGTCTCCCGATCGACGCCATCCGCCGCCGCCAGACGCCAGCCGGAGAGGGTTTTCAGCGCCTGCTTGTCGAGCACGGTGTAGCCGCTGGAGCGCTTGAGGGAGACTTTCACGGGATTGCCAAAGGCGTCCACCAACAGCTCCACCATGACGGTGCCCTGCCAGCCGCGGCGGGTGGCGAGGCCGGGGTATTCGGGTTTGGGCGTATTGGCTTCGCCCAACTGATATCTGGATACCGATGGCGCACTGACCGCCACTGGCGCAGACACAGGCGCAACAGCCAGGACTGGCGCGGGCTCCAGCGACGCTGGCGTCGGCGGAGTCGCCTGAGCCGGCTTGTTCACAGCAGGCGTGACCTGCGGCTTCGCCGTTGTGGTTTGTGGGATAGATTGCGGAACAGTTTTGTGCGCCGCCTGCGTTGGTTTAGGCGTCTTCTCCTGTACGACAGGCTTGCTTGCCGGAACCGGTTTGGGCTTGGGGACCGGCGTCTCCACCCGCTTGGCCGCCATTTTGGGCTGCGGAGAAACGGGTTCTGGAGTATCAACGGGTTGAGGTTGCGGCGCAGGTTGTAGAACCGGCTGCGGGGTCGGCTTCGATACCGCAGGTTGAGCCTGCGCCGGCGCCGTGGAAACTGGCGTTGGCGCCGCCGGAGCCTGGATGGCTACGGTCATTGTGGTCGATGTAAGTCGATTTTTAGTGGGTTGGGGCGAATTGAAATACAGCATCAACGCTACATGCGCCGCCAGGGAAGCGACCAAGGCCATCCATAATAATGGCGGGTATTTAGCGCTGGCGACGTCCGTGCTCACTTCAGACTCCAGGGCAACAGATAAGGCTGTTCCTCATGGCGCCCCCGCACCACCGAGACGCCGAACGCCTGCTGGATGCGCTCATCGCTCAAGACCTCGTTTGTGTCGCCCGCCACCAGGGTTCCATCCGGCATCGCCAGCATCGCTTGTCCGCAAAACCGTAGCGCCAGGGTCAAATCGTGCAGCACTACAACGCCGATCCGGCCACTTCCAGCCCAATCCTGCAAATGGCTCATCACCTGAATCTGGTGCTGAGGGTCCAGACCCGCCACCGGCTCATCCGCCATCAATACGGGAGCGTCCACCGCCAGCGCCCGCGCCAGCATCACCCTGGCGCGCTCGCCGCCGGATAGACGGGTGACCGTGCGCTGCGCCAGATGCGTGACATCCGCTTGCCGCATGGCGTTCTGAATCAGAGCCTGATCTTGCGCGCTTAATTTGCTGCGATGGGTCTGCGCTGGAAAGCGACCCAGACCGACCAGGGTTTCCACGCTCAAAGGCCAATGACAATCGGTGTCCTGATCCAGATATGAAATATGCTGCGCCCGCTGCTTCGGCGCCATCTCGCACAGATCCTGATCCTGCAGCCGCATAGCGCCGGATAGCTTGGGAATCAGTCCAACAATGGTTTTCAACAGGGTGGACTTGCCGGCGCCGTTGCTGCCCAGTATCGCCGTCAGTTGTCCGGATGGCAGGTGAAAGCTGACATCAGATAGGACCGGAGCGCCGGGATAGCCTACCTGCAATCCGCTTAGCTCCAGGCTCAGCGCGGCGCTCATACCAACGCCTCCGCTTTACGCAGATGGCGCAGCAGCCACAGGAAAAACGGCCCGCCCAACAACGCCGTAATGACGCCGACTCGCAACTCCGGCCCTGGCGGCAGACAGCGCACGGCAATATCAGTCAACAACATCAGGCTCCCGCCCGCCAAGGCGCTGGGAAGCAGTAATCGGCCGGGCCGCCACTCGGTAAACGGTCGCAGCATGTGAGGCACCACCAGCCCCACGAAGCCAATTACGCCGCTCACCGCCACGCTGGCGCCCACCGCCAACGCCACCCCCAGGCCGGCCACCCATTGTACTTTCTGCAGACGTACGCCCATGGAGCGGGCGGTGTTTTCTCCCAGCGACAGAACATCCAGTGAGCGCGACACACTGAACAGCAACGCCATCCCCAACAACGCAGGCGGCGCCGCCAAGTAAAAGTGCTGCAGGGTGCGGTGTTCGAATGACCCCATCAGCCAGAATAGAATGTCCTGCACCGCGAAAGGATTCGGCGCCATATTCAAAGCCAGCGCCGTCAGCGCTGAACTGAACGAATTAATGGCGGCGCCGGCGAGAATGATCATCACGATGCCCGCTTCCGATCCCACGATCATTACCAGCGCCAGCAGTCCCAGCATGGCGCCGATAATGCCCGCCACTGGCGTAAACAGTCCGCTCGCTGAAAAGCCAAAGTAGATGGCGCACACCGAACTTAGGGCCGCCGTGGAGGAAACCCCCAGTACGCCGGCGTCCGCCAGCGGATTGCGTAGCAGTCCCTGCAACACGGCGCCGGATAGCGCCAATACCGTTCCACATAGCAGCGCCAATAGTGTCCGCGGCAGCCGGATTTCCCATAGAATCAATTGGGTTTCCAGATCCCACCCCGGCCAGCTCACCCCGGTGACCCGGCCGGTGCAAAGAGACAAACCGATCAAAAAGGCCAGCGTCACACTCAGAATCAGGAGCAAACGGTTATAAGTCATCCGCAGTCTCCGACCCGGACGCTTTACGCTCTTGCGTCAGTATATGATCCGCTACTTTTTGGGCCGCCAGCGTCATGGCGGGCGTTCCACAGGAGAGCCAGTCAGCGGGGATATACAAAGGTTCGAAACGGGAAGG